>CAXTYQ010000030.1:0-34031 GCA_964248505.1 uncultured Acidobacteriaceae bacterium | reverse complement strand
TGCTTCTGCCGTTGCCGTTGCCTGTTTCACGCCGTCATCCTGAGCGAAGCGAAGGACCCCTGTAGTTGCCCTTGCCGTTGCCGTTGCCGTTGCCCCTCTAGTTGTCATTCCCGAAGGAATCTGCTTCTGCCCTTGCCGTTGCTTGTTCTACGCCGTCATCCTGAGCGAAGCGAAGGACCCCTGTAGTTGCCGTTGCACTTGCACTTGCCCTTGCCCCCTCTTGTTGTCATTCCCGAAGGGAATCTGCTTCTGCCGTTGCCGTTGCCTGTTTCACGCCGTCATCCTGAGCGAAGCGAAGGCCCCCAAACCCCTACTCAACCCAAGCCACCCGCACCTGCCGCTTGCCCACCCGCAGCACCATCCCCCCCTCAAAACCACCCGCCCGCTCCAGCACCTTCTCCGTCGTCTTCGCCCCATCCACACTCACCGCATTCTCCTCGATCTTGCGTCGCGCCTCCCCAATCGAAGCCGCCAACCCCGCCTCCTTCAACAGCACAGCGAGATTCAAGCCCGTTCCCACCAGCAGCTTGTCCGCACACCTCCGAACCCGCGCCACCGGCACATCCTCGCCCACCGCCCGCTCCTGAAACTGCCGCGCCCATCCCTCCGCCGCCCGTCCCGCCTCCACCTCGCCATGAAAGTCCGCCGTGATCACCCGCGCCAGATCCTTCTTCGCCTGCATCGGATGCAGCTCACCCCCCGCCACCCGCGCCCGCATCCCCGCAATCTCACCCACCCGCACATCCGTCAGCAACTCGTAGTACCGCCACATCAACTCATCCGAGATACTCATCAACTTCCCGTACATCTCCGTCGCCGGCTCGCGAATCCCGATCGCATTACCCAGCGACTTCGACATCTTCTGCACGCCCTCCAGACCCTCCAGGATCGGCGTCGTCAACACCACCTGCGGCTTCTGCCCCGCATCCCTCTGCAGATCGCGCCCACGCATCAGGTTGAACGTCTGATCCGTCCCTCCCAGCTCCACATCGCACCCAAGCGCAACCGAGTCGTACCCCTGCGCCACCGGGTACAGCATCTCGTGCAAGCTGATCGGCTGCTCCGCCCGAAACCGCTTGTGAAAGTCCTCCCGCTCCAGCATCTGCGACACCGTAAACTTCGCCGCCAACCGAACCATCCCCTCAAACCCCAGACGGTCGAGCCACTCCGAGTTGTACCGGACCTCCGTCCGCTCCGGGTCCAGGATCTTAAACACCTGCTCCTTGTACGTCCGGGCGTTCTCCTCAATCTGCTCCCGCGTCATCGCCGGCCGCGTCGCCGACCTCCCCGTCGGATCCCCAATCAAAGCCGTCGCATCCCCGATCAGGAAAATCACCGTGTGCCCGATCTGCTGAAAATGCCGCAGCTTCCGGATCAGCACCGTATGCCCCAAATGCAAGTCCGGCGCCGTCGGATCAAACCCCGCCTTCACCCGCAGCGGCCGCCCCTCCCGGCGCGCCTCCGCCAGTCGCTCCTCCATCGCCCCGGCCGGCAAGATCTCCGCCGCGCCCTTCCCCAGCAGATCCATCTGCTCCTGAACTGTCGGAAATTCCTGAACTGTCGGAAACATCACCTCCCAAGTATAAGGACCAGGTCCGTCCTCACCTGTTCCCCCCAACCCATAAACCAGCGAGAGATCAAAAATTGCAACCCCGACCCCTTCGGGCGCCATCTCACTACCTCGGTGCGTTGCGGATCTGCTCGACTTGTCCCAATCTTCCCCCTGCCTCGGATCGCTCAGGTCAGGCCCGTGAGGCTCTTCCAGAGTGCCGGAGAAAAAGAAACAAATCCTCGTCGCCATCTACGTCCTCGCGACCGTACAGTTCGCCTGGTGCTACCTCTGGATCACGCGACCCTACGTCAACACCGCCCTCTACGAAGCCGGCCGCGAACGCATGCCGTTCCAAGGGCGCGTCCTCATGATGTACCCCCTCCGCTGGGCCCACCAAAGCTCCGTCTTCCACTGGTTCGCCGCGCCCTTCGCCCACTCGCACTTCTGGTTCCCCAAACCCGTCCAGCCTGAAGTCCTCGTCCAGGCCATCGTCAACGTCCTCTGCCTGCTCATCGCCGGCTTCCTCACCACCCGCCTCTACCAGGCCAGCTCCCGCCACGCGATCCTCGCCCCCGTCGTCTACCCCCTCTTCCTCGTCTCCTGCGCCGCCACCTACGTCCTCCACACCGTCCAGAACTTCCGCTTCGTCTACGACCTCCCCTCGCTCGCCTTCTTCACCGGCGCGATGTACCTCCTCTACTTCCGCAAGCCCCTCCGCTACTTCGTCCTCCTCTTTCTCGTCGCCACCGTCAACCGCGAAACCACCCTCCTCCTCCTTCCGCTCTACCTCATCAACTTCGCCGTTGAAGACGGCAAGGACGGCAAACTCCGCTGGTCCCGCCTCCTCAACCGCCAACCCTGGATCCTCGTCCTCCCCCTCGCCGCCTTCTGGGCCGCCTGGCAGGTCTTTATCCGCCACGCCTTCCGGCACAACGTCTCCGAGTTCTACCCGCGCATCGACTGGAACCTCAAATCCCTCCTCGTCCCCCAGGCCTGGCCGCAACTCCTCTCCACCTGCGGCTACCTCATGATCTTCACCGTCGCCCTCCGCCGCCGCATCCCCGACCCCCGCCTCCGCGCCTGGCTCCTCCTCCTCCCTATCTGGTTCGTCTTCATGTTCTCCTTCGGCATCCTCATCGAAACCCGCGTCTTCGGCGAACTCATCCCCTTCTTCGTCTGCTCCACCGCCCTCATCCTTGAGCAACTCCTCATCGCTCGTATGGCCGCCATCCCCGCCACCCACCTCTCCAAACCCACCCGAGCCGCCATGCGCGTCGGAAAAGCCGCCTAGCTCCAATCCACCACCGCCGCATTAGGTCCCGCGCTCCGTAAAGTACGCTAGCGGACAAACACAGGAGCCCCCCGCCATGGAAGATGGTGAGAGAGAACGGAACTGTGTGCAGCGTAAGTTGGTCTGTACGCGTCTTTCACCTGCATCAAACAGAGGCGTTGGGGGCCAGTAGAATGAGTGGCGGAATCAAAACGGAAGTCAGCTCTTTGCGGGACGCTCGTATCGATCAGGTAGATGTCATGGACGAAAGTACCGTACTCGTCGGCTTCTCAAACGGTTCCTCGGCCCTCGTGGACGCACAGGAACTCAAGGAGTTCGCCTTGACCGCAACGAAAACAATCGTTCAGAAAGAGGATGTTCCGGACTAAAGCGGCTCTCATATACCTATAGCTGTGTCATCTCGACCGGAGCAGACAGTTCTATCGTCTGCGCAGTGGAGAGACCTGCAGTTTTGCCACCGCGGAACTATACCTGTGTGAAAACGGCTCTAGGGCAACGGAGGTAATGGCATGGAGGCATTTGCTCTTTTGTTGTCATTCCCGAAGGGAATCTGCTGTTGCTCTTGGGTTGCTTGTTCTTGCATCCGCAGGAGCGCCGTCTCAGGAGGCCATCGGCAAGCTCGACCAGAGCCCCAGGTCCACGCTGCCAGTCAAAACCGTGGTTTTTCGCGAATCCGGGCAGCGCGCAATAGTCTGATGTCTTCCAAGCAGAATGACCCAGCATTCGGAACAGCATTGATCGAGCGCCGTGCATAGACGTTCACGAACGTCTTCAGGGACGGTGTAGCATATCATCACCATCCCGAACCTCTGCTCTTCGATCAGCCTGAATGCAAGCTCCGACCGCGCGCTGATCACCTCTACCCCCGTCAACTGCAGCACCTGGAGCCGAGCCTCCAAGAGACTTGTGTCACAGCCAACCATCAGTACCTTCGCCATATCCACCTCTTTTACCTTCTCCATCCTTTCAACGACTGGTCAGCGCCGACTGCACGGTAGCGCACACTGCGGTAATTCCTCTGCGCCTGCGGAGCTTCGCCTCCGCCCGATAAAGGCGACGAAATCTTAACGAATCGATTTTAAAACAGCTCCCCTGTTGATGTACAGCAAAACAACAGGCCTCAGGCCGTTCTTCCCACACGGCACTCACACATGCTATCCGACTCACAGGGACAGGAGAAGATCCCCTCTAAGAAACCTCTGATCAAGTCCCGCTTGTTAAGGGCACGGCTTCAGCCATGCCCTCCAACGCAATCCATAGAACGCGGCTTTAGCCGCTGAGGTACGCTTCTAGCCAGTGCAGGCTGCAATCAGAGATCAGCTCTAAAGCCAGTTCACGCCGCCTGCGCAACCGAAAGCATGGCAGGATGCTCAGCAGCCGTAGGTCGCAGCGCACTCAGCAGACCTTTCGCAAGCTCCACCAGAGCCCCCGGTCCACGTTGCCAATCAAATCCACGAGCCTTCGCAGATCCAGGCAACGCCCGGACAGCCGGTCCTTCCAGCAGAACGATCGGGATTTCGGGACAGCAACGATCCAATGCCCGGCACAGACGTACGCAAACATCCTCAGGCACGGTGTGGCATATCAATACCAGCCCAAACTCCTGCTCCTCGATCAGCCTGAATGCAAGCTCCGGACGCGCGCTGATCACCTCTGCCCCCGTCAACCGCAGCACCTTGTGCCGAGTCTCCAGAAGACTTGCGTCAAGGCCCACCGAGAGTATCTTTGCCATCTCCATTCCCTCTTTTTTCCTTGTCCATCCTCCAACGAACCACCGGGGCCGACTGTACGGTAGCGCACACTCCGATGATTTCCCCCTGCTCCTCCCCACCTCATGCACACCAACGTGAGGGACTGAACTACACTCGCTACAGGGCGTTCGGCTCGAAACGCAATTCCTCTCGCTTCCCAAGCGACTATCCCTTGCGAATCCTCCTAGGGAGATGCGCCTGTGGCCCATCCACTCACCAATCGCCTGCTTGATTCCATCCCCTCCGCGGCCAAACAGACTCTCGAAAAGTATCTCGAACCCGTTCCGCTTCCGCTTGGAACTCTCATGTACGAGATCGGGCAGGTGCCTCGATACGCCTATCTCCTTACCTCGGGTCTCGCTTCGATCGTTACCGAGATGAGCGGCGGAGACGCCGTCGAGGTTGGACTCAGCGGCCGCGAAGGCCTGCCTCAGGCACTCCATCTCCTCGGTCCGGAGACAGGCGATACACGCGCCTTCATGCAGGTGGAAGGGACCGGTCTGCGCATGGACTTCCAACGTTTCCAGGGGGAGTTCCGGCAGAACACCGCCCTCACCGCCGCGGTTCTGCGTTACGTCCAGTACGAGGCGCTCGTCATGGGCCAACTGGCCGCCTGCAACCGCCTCCACGAGGTCGAAGAACGTCTCGCCAGATGGCTCCTGATGGTCGCCGACAGAATCGGAGATCTCCGGATGAATCTCACTCAGGAGTTCCTCGCCGAGATGCTGGGAGCGCGGCGCTCCAGTGTCACCATCGCGGCCGGCTCCTTGCAACGGAGCGGCCTCATCGATTACCGCCGCGGCAGCATCACCATCCTCGATCGCGAACGCCTGGAAGATGCAAGCTGCGCATGCTATCCCATCACCCAAAGGCTGCTCCACAACCTCTACCGCGAGGACGTAGCCGTGCGCCACGCAAAAATGCGCTGAGTTAGTTTGGGTGCGTCTCAATACCCGCCACGGACTTCTTTTCGATCTGCAACAGCTCGTACACCGGGCGGTTCGGCTCGTACACAAACACAAGCCCCAAAAGCGCGAACTGCGCAAAAAAACTATCCCAGGAGATCGGCCGCAACTCCGCCGTACCACCAGGAGGGCCGCCGATCAGAAACCGCAAGATCGCCGGTTCAGAGTTGAAAACGTGGGGCATAACCTCCGCGGGGATCGCACGGTTAGCCTCTGCCCACCTCCGAATTTCGTCCTGATCCGTTGTCGGTCCGCACATGCGCATAGGGAGGCATCCTCCTCCGAGTAGATAGCGTTCACGTGCTCGCTCTTGTTGGAGAACGTCACCGCATCGCAGGTTGTCTCCACCACCATTCCCGACCGCTGCTCACTCACGCCTCCTTGGTCAAAGCGAACCAGGAAATTGACCCCGCGGCAAAGTTGGCGGTATAACTCGGGTATCTGGTGTCGGGAAGACGGTGCAAATCCGTCACTACCCCGTAACTGTAAGCGCGGAGAATCTGGCAAGCATGGTCACTGGGACTTCGGTCCTGGGAAGGCCGCCCGATTCGCTGATGCGCAAGTCAGGAGACCGGCCAGAGACTGAACGGGCCCATTCAACTTCGCTGGGAGAGTTGAAGAGCATCTTCACGCGTCTCTAGAAAAGCCGTCGTGGCTGCTGCCTGAAAAATTTATCTCCCGCTCAGCACTCGGCCGCAATTCCTGCGCCAGGTGCCAGGAGCGACAGATGTCACACGGCCAACACGCCTCCGTCACCCTCGTTCTCGGCGGCGTTCGCAGCGGCAAAAGTCGGTTCGCCCAAAAACTCGCCAGTCGCATCGAGCGCGTCAGCTTCATCGCCACGGCAGAGCCCCGCCAAGACCCGGAGATGCACGCGAAGATCGAGCGCCACCGCGCCGATCGCCCCTCCACCTGGATCACCATCGAAGAACCGCTTCACCTCGCCACTCTCATCCGAGAGCCCAGACCGGACTGCGACCTCCTCCTGATCGACTGCCTCACCCTCTTCGCCGCCAACCTGCTCGAAGCCTGCGATGGCAACGCCATAGAAATCCAGACCCGCCTCGAGCTCTTCTTCGCGTCCCTTGCAAACGCACCAGTCCCAGTCATCCTCGTCTCCAACGAAGTCGGCAGCGGCGTGGTCCCGGCGTACGAGCTTGGCCGCCGCTTCCGCGACCTCGTCGGCGAGATCAACCAACGCGTGGCCGCGATCAGCGACACCGTCCTTCTCATGGTCGCCGGCCTTCCCTTCGCGCTCAAAGGCGTAGTCCCCGCGGACGTGCGCCAATGACCCCAATGACTCCAATGACCGGCTTCCTCATCGGCGGCACATCCAGCGGCGTCGGCAAGACCACCGTCACCCTTGCGCTTATCGCAGCGATGCGCCGGCGCGGCCTCGTCGTCCAACCGTTCAAAGGCGGTCCCGACTTCCTCGACACCGGCCATCACACCCGCATCGCCGGTCGCACCGCGCGCAACCTCGACACCTGGATGCTCTCCGCCGATCGGAACCGGGAGGTTCTTCTCGAGAGCTCGGTCGGCGCGGACGCCATTGTAGTCGAAGGCATGATGGGCCTCTTCGACGGAAAGGACGGCGCAACCGAGATCGGCAGCAGCGCCGAAATCGCCAAACTTCTGCAACTCCCCGTCGTGCTCGTGCTCGATGCCGGCAAAAGCGCGCGCAGCATCGCAGCCATGGTCCTCGGCTTCGAGCGGTTCGACCCCGACCTGGCGCTGGCCGGTGTCATTCTGAACCGCGTCGCGAGCGACCGCCACTTCACCATGCTTCAGGCCGCCATCACCTCCAGCTGCCGCACCCCGGTCCTCGGCTGGATCCCTCCCGACCCGCTCGTCGCCATCCCCGAACGCCACCTCGGCCTCCGCACTGCCGCGGAGTCCGCCGAGTCCGCAGAGTCCAACGACGGACCGTGTGTAGAGCATCAGATCGATCGCCTCGCCGACCTCGGCAACCAACACATCGAAATCGACGCCCTGCTGGCGCTCCGTTGTGGACTTGGCTCCCCAAGGCCCTCTACCCCCGCAGTCGAGCAAGCCCCAAACTCCGGGGTCCGCATCGGCGTCGCGAAAGACCGCGCCTTTAGCTTCTACTACGAAGACAACCTGGACCTCCTGCGCGAGCAAGGCGCCGAGATCGTCAACTTCAGCCCCATGCTCGACGCCGCACTCCCAGCCAATCTAGACGCCCTCTATCTCGGCGGCGGCTACCCCGAGCTCTACACCTCGCAGCTCAGCGGCAACACCTCCATGCTCCAATCCGTACGAGCCTTTGCAGACGCGGGCCGGCCCATCTACGCCGAGTGCGGTGGCATGATCTACCTCGCGCGATCGCTCGCAACCCGTGACGGCCAGAAACACGCCATGGCCTCCGTGCTCCCGTTCTCCATGGAGATGACCGACAAGCTCGTCCAGTTCGGCTACGTCACCGTCGACATCACCCAGGACGGTCTTCTCGGCCAGGCCGGCACCCAGCTTCGCGGCCACAGCTTCCACTACTCCCGCATGGCCGGACCAACCGACACGCCGACCAGCTATCGCCTTACGTACTCGCTTTCGCGGCGTGAAGAAGACGAGGGCTATCAAGTCGGAAGTGTCCTCGCCAGCTACATCCACGTGCACTTCCGGACCGCGCCGGGCGTCGCCGCTGCCTTTGTGGCGTGCGCTCGTTCGGCCAAATCAAAGGAGTTGGCGCCCGCATGAAACAACTCACATCTGCTCTGCTCTGGCTCACCTTCGCGGTCTCCCCCTGCCTCGCAAATCACCCCGTCACCGACGAGACCGGACGCACCGTCTCGGTTCCGGATCACCCCCACCGCATCATCTGTCTCGTCCCCAGCATCACCGATACCGTCTTCGCTCTAGGCGCCGGAGACGACGTCGTCGCCATCAGCGACTACGTCCAGTACCCCGCGGAAGCAAAGAAGAAGCCCAGCGTCGGCTCCATCAGCAATCCATCGATGGAGACCATCCTCTCCCTCCACCCGGACCTCGTCCTCGGCATGCCGCATCAGAATCAGACCGCCGTCCTCGACCAGTTACAACGCTTCGGCATCCCGCTCTACATCGTCGATCCGCACGGCATCGCCGGCATCTTGCACTCCGTCATCAGCCTCGGCCAGGCGACCGGCCGCGAGCCCGAGGCCAGAGCGCTCGCCGCAAACCTCCAACGTCGCATCGACGTCGTCCAGAGGCGGGTCAAAGGTCTGCCCGTGGTCCAGGTCTACATGCCCATCTCCTACGATCCCGTCATCACCATCGGCAAGGGCGCTTTCATCACCGACATCATCACTGCCGCGGGCGGCCACTCCATCACCTCCGACATCGCCCAGGAGTGGCCGCACATCAGCATGGAAGCCGTCATCGAACGCGCCCCCCAGGCCCTGCTCATGATGCGCGGAGGCGTCATGACCCTAGACGTCCTCAAGGATCGCCCCGGCTGGAACATACTTCCTGCCGTCAAAAACCGGCGCGTGTACTTCGTCGATAAGCGCGTCAACTTTCCCAGTCCCGTCGCCATCGATGCCCTGGAGGATCTCGCCCAACAATTTCATCCACTGAGCTGATCGGTTCTCGTCAACTCACCAACCATCCACAACAGCAAGGGTGTCTGGGAAGCGCGGTGAAACTCCGCCACTACCCCGTAACTGTAAGCGCCGAGAGACATGCAGGAAGTTCAACGCCACTGGGGCAAACCCCTGGGAAGGCAGCATGGATCGATGAAGCGCAAGCCAGGATACCGGCCCTTCTGCAACCCATCCCGAGGGGGAACTCATGAACTTTGCAGCAAAGATCCAGCAGTGCGTCCTCACATCCACGAAATGCGTCCTCACATCCAAGCAGTGCGTCGTCAAATCTCAGCTCGCCCGAAAACTCGGCAAACTGGCCCTCGCCTCCGTCTTCATCGCAGCCCCGTTAGCGTCGACCCTCTCTGCACAAAACACTCGTTCCCTCCACGGCGCGGTGCGTGATCCGCTCGGCGCACTCGTCGCCGGCGCCACCGTCGATCTCCTCCAGGGAGACCGCATCGTCGCCTCCGCAAAGACAGATCCCGAAGGCGCCTACCACTTCAGAATTCCCGCCGCCAACCGATATCGTGTCCGCGTCAACGCACCTCTCTTCCAGACAACCACCACGCCCCCCGTCTATCTCAGCGCTTCGGGCACAACGTCCCTGGACGTCACGCTCGCAACCCAAACCCTCACCCAGGAGGTCACCGTCACCGCTACCGGAACCCCCGTTCCCGAAGCCCAGACCGGCGCCTCCATCACTGTTCTTCCCGCCGAAGACTTCCGCTACATGCTCGAAGTGGAGAGTCCGCTCCGCCTGGTCCCCGGCCTGCAGGTCACGCAGACAGGTCAGATGGGCGGCACCACCGGACTCTCCATCCGCGGCGGCGGCACCGACGCAAACAAGGTCCTCCTCGACGGAGTTCCAGCCAACACCATCGGCGGCGGCGTCGAGTTCGCCAACCTCGCCAACGTCGGCTTCAGCTCCATCGAGGTCCTGCGCGAACCGAACAGCGCCCTCTTCGGCTCCGATGCTCTCGCCGGCGTCGTCAGCCTCGCCACCAGGCGCGGCTACACACCTCTGCCGCTCTTCACCTACGCCGGGGATGCCGGCAACTTCGGCACCTACAGCAACGAGGTCACCGCCGGCGCCGCATATCGCCACTTCGATCTCTTCTCCGACTTCAAACGCATCGACACACGCAACAATATTCCCAATAGCCAGTTCCACAACGCCACCTACGCCGGCAACTTCGGTTGGTCGCCCAACGCCGCCAACGACCTCCGCTTTACCGTGCGTCACATCGTCGTCTCCGCCGGTCAGCCCAACGCCATCGCCTTCTTCGGCATCCCCGACGACGCACAGCAAAAAGAGCAGGACGACTTCTACAGCGCCGTCTGGAACAACCAGACCACGGCTAAGTGGCACAACCAGATTCGCTACGGCGGCCTGCGCCTCAATGGCGCCTACAACAGCTTCGGCGCAACCGGTATCCCCGACGGCTTCGGAGACTACGATGGCAACGTCGTCACCATCACCGGCGCCAACGGATACAGCGTCACCGGTCAGGCAGCCTTTCAGTTCAGCAACCAACCCTCGCAATTCCTGACCCCCACCAGCCGCGACTTCGTCTACGCCCAGACCGACTTCCACGTCACCCCCCACCTCCTCGCACTCGGCGGCTTCAAGTTCGAAAACGAACGCGGATCCTCCGGCTATCAAGGCTCCTCGCCCGAGCAGATCGAGCGCGGCAACTACAGCTACACCCTCCAATTCTCGGGCGACATCCGCAACCGCCTCTTCCTCAATCTCGGCACCGGGCTTGAGGACAACGGCCTCTTCGGCTTTGCCGCCACGCCCCGCGCCTCCCTCGCCTACTACCTCTCGCGCCCCTCAGGCTCCGGCTTCTTCAGCGGAACCAAGCTGCACGGAAGCTTCGGAAAAGGCATCAAGGAACCCAGCGTCTACCAGCAGTCCAACTCGCTCTACGCCGATCTGCAGCTCGCCCCCAACGGCGCCGCGCTCATCAGGGAGTACAACGTGGCTCCCCTCGGTCCCGAAAACTCCCGCACCTTCGATGGCGGCCTCGATCAGCAGATCCTCAACGGCCGCGGTCGCGTCGGCATCACCTACTTCCATAATCAGTTCACCGACGGCGCGCAGTACATCCCCCAGGCCAGCCTCACCCAATTCGGCGTCCCCTCCGCAATCCTCGCCCAGTTCCCCGTCGGCGCCTACCTCAACGGCGCCGCCTTCCGATCCATGGGCATCGAGCTTGAAACCGAGTACAAGATCAGCCCAAGCCTCTTCGCCCGCGGAGGCTATACCTACACCGACGCCGTCGTCCAACACTCTGTCACAGGTCCCGCCGACGCGACATCCTTCCCCAACATCCCCATCGGCGCCTACGCTCCTCTGGTCGGCGCGCGTCCCTTCCGCGTGGCCCCGCACACCGGCTACTTCGGCCTCAACTACACGCACCGAAAGATCTACGCTTCGCTCACCGGAACGCTCGTCGGCCGGCGCGACGACAGCGACTTCCTCCTCGACGCAAACTTCGGCAACACCCTTCTCCTGCCCAACCGCAACCTGCTCGGCTCCTACCAGCGCCTCGAACTCGGCGGCGGCTTCCAGGTCACACCGCGCCTCAACGTCTACGCCAACGCACAGAACCTGCTCAGCGAACACTTCTTCGAAGCCTTCGGATACCCGGCGCTTCCCTTCACCTTCCGCAGCGGCATCGCGCTAAACTTCGGCGGTGAGTCGTGGAAACTGAAGTAGCCAACGTCCCCATCACACCGCTCACCTCCGTGCCCTCGCGCGGAGGTCGGGCGGGCCTCGCCTCCACCTCCACCTCAAACTCACCCCAGCGGAACGCAACCTTCCTCCTCGTCCTCATCGCCCTGGGGGCTTCGCTCGTCCTCACAATCCTCGCGTCCGTCTCCTTTGGCGCGGTCCACATCCCCGTCAGATCCATGCTCGCCGCTCTCCTTCAGCAACATCCGCTCACAGAAACCCAGCACACCATCCTCTTCGCCGTCCGTCTTCCGCGTGTCCTCGCGTCGTCACTCGTCGGCGCCGCCCTCGCCGTCTCCGGTCTCATGTTCCAGGGGCTCTTCCGCAACCCCATGGCCGACCCCTACATCATCGGAGCCTCCGGCGGCGCCGCGCTCGGCGCCTGCATCGGCGTCGTCTTCCTCTCGCAGTTCAGCATCTTCGGCTTCAGCGCCACCGCTCTCCTCGCCTTTCTCGGCTCCGTCCTCACCATGGCCGTCGTCTACTCGCTCGCGCGCACCCGCGGCCGCACCGGCGGCACCACGCTTCTGCTCGCCGGTTTCGCCGTCGGCACCATACTCACCAACTCCACCTACATCTTCGAACTCTTCGACCCAAACTCCAGCTCCGGCGCCAAAGTCGTTGCCGCCTGGCTCCACGGTACCGTCGGCACTCCCGAGTGGCGCCAGCTCGCCGTCACCACCGTCCTCTTCAGCCTCGCCATCGTCGCCAGCTTTCCCCTCATGCGCCGCCTCAACACGCTCGCGCTCGGCGACGAGTACGCCCATCAACTCGGCCTCCGCGTCGAAGCAACGCGCGTCTCCATCATCCTCGCCGGTTCCCTGCTCACCGCCATCGCCGTCTCGCTCGGCGGCCTCATCAGCTTCGCCGGCCTCATCATCCCGCACGTCGCGCGCCTCTTCCTCGGCCCGGACAACACACGCCTCCTCCCCGTCACCGCCATCGCGGGCGCCATCTTCCTCGTCCTCGCCGACACCCTCGCCCGCACCCTCCTCTCCCCCTCCGAACTCCCCGTCGGCATCCTCATGGCCTTCCTCGGCGGACCCTTCTTCCTCTACCTCCTCCGCAAAGGCAAAAAGGTGTACACCCTGTGAAGCCTCCTCTCCAGTTGACGCCTCCTCTCCAGTTCACCAACGCCGGCTTCAGCTACGCCGGCAGCCCAGTCCTCGCAAACATCAACCTGACCCTGCACCGAGGCACATCGAGCGCTCTGATCGGGGCCAACGGCGCCGGCAAAACCACCCTCTTGCGCCTCGCTCTCGGCAACCTCCGGCTCGCCTCCGGAAGCGTCCTCCTCGAAGGCCAGACCCCCTCCGCAATGCCGATCCGAGAGCGTGCGCGCCTCGTCGCTCTCGTTCCCCAACAACTCGACGTCCCCTTCGACTACACCGTCCAGCAGATCGTCGAGCAGGGCCGCACACCCTATCTCGGCCTCCTCCGCGGACCCATGCGCGAAGACCGCCTCGCCGTCGATCAGGCCCTCGATCTCACCGACACCCTCCACCTCCGGCATCGCATCTTCAACGAACTCAGCGGCGGCGAACGCCAACGCGTCAAGATCGCTCTCGGCCTCGCCCAGCAAGCCAAACTCCTTCTCCTCGACGAACCCACTCAAAACCTCGACATCGGTCGACAGGTCGAACTCGTCGATCTCCTCCACCGCCTCCGCGACGAAAACATCACCATCCTCGCCTCCATCCACGACCTCCACCTCATCCCGGACAACTTCTCCGCCGTCCATCTCCTCGGCCCAAACCACTCCCTCACCAGCGGCTCCCCCACCGAGATCCTCACCCCTCCCAACCTCGCCGCCGCCTTCCAGTTCTCGCCCACACGCTATCCCATCAGCTTCCATCCGCATCTCCATCCCGACCTCCATCCCGACCTCCATCCCGACCTCCATCCCGATCTCCATCCGGCTCTCAAGGAGATCCGTTGATGTCGCCCAGCGAACTCCTTCTCACCCAGATCACCGCCCACCTCGAACCTCCCAGCGAGCTCTGGCGACAGACCGCCCGCGACCGCCTCGACACCCTCACCAAACCCATCGGCAGCCTCGGCCGGCTTGAAGATCTCGCCGCCCAGATCGTCGCCATCCGGCAGATCCACTTCGCCGACCCCCCCTCCAAAGCCGTCCTCATCTTCGCCGCCGATCACGGCATCACCGCCGAAGGCGTCAGCGCCTATCCACGCGAAGTCACCCACCAGATGGTCCTCAACTTCCTCCGCAAAGGCGCGGCCATCAACGTCCTCGCCGCGCTCCACAACGCCGATCTCACCGTCGTCGACGTCGGCGTCAGTGCGGACTTCGCCGATCTTCCCGGCCTCCTGCACCGCAAGGTCGCCCGCGGGTCAGAGAACATGCTCCACAAACCCGCCATGTCCCAGGTCCATCTCGCCCAAGCCCTCGCCGTCGGTGCAGAGATGGCCGACAGCGCCGCGGCAAAAGGCAAGACCTGGATCGCCATCGGCGAAATGGGCATCGGCAACACCACGGCCGCCAGCGTGATTACATGTGCGCTCACCGGCAGCTCGCCCGACCTCAGCACCGGCCGCGGCACCGGCGTCACCGGCACCGCCTACGCCCACAAAATCGCCATAGTCGGAGCCGTCCTCCGACAGCACTTCAGCACCTCCACACCTCCCTCGCCGCTCCAAATCCTGCGCTGCGCGGGCGGCCTCGAAATCGCCGCCATGACCGGTGCAATCCTCGCCGCCGCGGCCCACAAACTCGTCGTCATCCTCGACGGCTTCATCTCCACCGCCGCCGCAGCCCTGGCCGTCAGCTTGGCCCCCACGGCACACGGCTACCTCATCGCCGGCCACCAGTCCGAAGAGCCAGGCCACAAACTCCTTCTCGCTCACCTCCATCTCACCCCAGTCCTGACCCTCAACATGCGCCTCGGCGAAGGCACCGGCGCCGTCCTCGCCATGCCCATCCTCGAATCCGCCATCTCCCTCTACACGTCGATGGCGACCTTCACCTCCGCCGGCGTCAGCGGTGCCTCGTGAAGCTCGCCAGCCCTCTCCGCCGCGCCTCCGCCAACCTCCTCTCGGCCCTGCAATTCCTCACGCGCATCCCCGTCCCATCCCCGCCTTACACCGATCTCTCCCTCGCCCGCTCGCTCAAATTCTTCCCGCTCGTCGGCGCCCTCATCGGCAGCGGCGCCGCGCTCCTCCACCACCTCCTCGTCCCTCATCTCTCCCGACCCGCCTCAGCCTTCCTCGTCCTGCTCTATCTCGTCCTCATCACCGGCAGCTTCCACGAAGACGGCCTCGCCGACACCGCCGACGGCTTCGGCGGCGGTGGTTCCAGCCCCGAGAAGATCCTTCTCATCCTCCGCGACAGCCGCATCGGCAGCTTCGGCGGCGTCGCCCTCGCCCTCAGCCTCCTCGGCCGCCTCGTCCTCATCGCTTCCATCCCGCTCGATCGGGTCTCCTCCGTTCTCATCTCCGCCGCCGTCCTCTCCCGCTGGACCACCCTTCCCCTCAGCTGCTTCCTCGCCCCAGCCCGCCATCCAGACACCCCAGCCCGCCATCCAGACAACCCGCCCCGCCGTCCCGACACCCCAGCCCACCTCGGCCAGGGAGCACGCATCGCCCAGCTCACATCCCCGTCCACCCTCATCTCCGGCACCCTCTTCACCTTCGCCCTCGTCGGCTGGTTGCTGCGAGCCCAGTCCATCGCCCCCATCCTCACCAGCATCGCCCTCACCCTCGCCACCGGCCGCTTCTACAAGCAGCGCATCGGAGGCATCACCGGCGACTGCTTCGGCGCCACCAATCAACTCACCGAGATTGGCGTCTACCTCTGCGGAGCGTGGACCCGGTGAGCTCCATCCTCTTCATCCGCCACGCGGAAACCGACCTCTCCGGCGCCTTCTGCGGTCACTCCGATCCACCCATCAACGCGCGCGGCGAGCAGCAGGTCGCCGACCTCATCGCCCACCTCGGCCCCCATCCGTTCGCTAAAATCTATTCAAGCGACCTCCGCCGTGCCCACAGCACCGCCAAGCTCCTCGCCGCGCCCTCGGCAACTCCCATCGAAACCATACCCCACCTCCGCGAGATCTACTTCGGCGATTGGGAAGGCCTCACCTGGTCGGAGATCGAGGCGCGCGATCAGGCCTTCGCCCAACGTTGGATCGCAGACTTCCCCACCCTGACCCCGCCCGGAGGCGAAACCTACCTCCACTTCAAGGCCCGCGTCCTCGCTGACGTAGACCGCATCCGCTCGCTCTCGTCCGGGCAGACCGTCGCTGTCGTCACCCACGCCGGAGTTCTCCGCATCGTCCTCCAAAGCCTCTTCGGCTGCTCCGACCGACATGCCTGGGAGCTCACCAAACCCTTCTGCGCCGCCTTCCTCTACAAAGGTCCAGGCACCCCGCCCGAACTCAACCCCAGCAAACCAGCAACCCACAGCAACCCCAAGGAGACCCATCCATGAGCATCGCAACCAAACGCGGCGACGGCGGCCAGACCAGCCTCGCCGGCGGCATCCGCGTCTCCAAAGCCGACCTCCGCGTCGAAACCTACGGCACCGTCGACGAACTCAACACCGTCCTCGGCTTCGCCCGCAGCATCTGCCAAAATGGGGAGATCGCCGCCTGGACCGAGACCATTCAGCGCACGCTCTTCCGCCTCGGATCGGCTCTCGCCACGCCCCCCGAAAGCAAAAAACTGCCGCCCGCCATCTCCCCCGAGGACATCAGCATGCTCACCGACCTCGTCCACAAGATCGAAGCCACCGAAGGCGTTCTCGCCGACTGGTCCCTGCCCGGCGCCCACACCGAATCCGCGGCCTATGAGGTCGCACGCACCGTCTGCCGCCGCGCCGAACGCGTCGTCGTCCGCTTCCTCGAAGACGGCGGCGTCCTCCAGCCCACCATCCTCCCCTACCTCAACCGCCTCTCCGACCTCCTCTGGCTCTTCGGCCGCCTCATCGAATTCAACGCCGGCGTCGAGTCGCGCCTGCGCCCCGAAGACAAAGCCGGCCCCAAATGGTCGCGAGCCTGGTAGTGACCGCCACCGACCCGCACTTCGACACCCCCGACCCGCACTTCGACACCCACGCCCGCGACGCAATCTACAGCGTCATCGCGGCGCGACGCGATGTCCGCCGCGGCTTCACCGACCGCCCGCTCCCGGACGATCTGCTCCACCGCCTGCTCGCGGCCGCCCACTCCGCCCCGTCCGTCGGTCTCATGCAGCCAACCCGCTTCATCGTCGTCCGCGACCGGGCAACACGGCAGCTCGTCCACGCCATCTTCAGGGAAGCCAACCTCCAGGCCGCCGCCACCTATCCCCCCGGGCAGGCAGAGCAATACACCGCCCTCAAACTCGAAGGCATCCTCGAAGCCCCGCAAAATCTCTGCGTCCTCTGCGACACCCAAAGCCCCCGCGGCCACAAGCTCGGCCGGCACACCATGCCCGAGACCGCCGTCTACTCCACCGTCTGCGCCATCCAGAACCTCTGGCTCGCCGCGCGCGCCGAAGGCGTAGGCGTCGGCTGGGTCAGCATCCTCGATCCCGCGCATCTCCGCCGAGCTCTCCAAATCCCCGACCACATCCTTCCCGTCGCCTACCTCTGCCTCGGCTACGTCGATCAGTTCGCCTCCTCCCCCGATCTCGAACAGGTCGGCTGGGAGACGCGCATCCCGCTCCGACAAGCCGTCTCCTACGACCTCTACACCGAGGAAAAATCATCGTGAGAGCACGCTCCGTCATGGTGCTCGGCACAAGCTCCCACGTCGGCAAATCCCTCATCACCGCCGCTCTCTGTCGCATCTTCGCGCAGCACGGATACCGCGTCGCTCCCTTCAAATCGCAGAACATGTCGCTCAACTCCGCGGCAACGCCGGAAGGCCTCGAGATCGGCCGCGCACAAGCCCTCCAGGCCGAGGCCGCCGGCATCCCCGCCTCGGTCCACATGAATCCCATCCTTCTCAAACCCTCAGGCGACATGACCTCGCAGGTCATCGTGCACGGCAAAATCTGGGGCAAACTCTCCGCCGCCGACTACCACCTCCGACGCGGCCAGGATCTGCTCCCCTTCATTCGCGAAAGCTACAATCTCCTCGCCGCGCAAAACGACGTCATCGTCCTCGAAGGCGCAGGCTCCCCCGCTGAAATCAATCTCAAACAGCACGACATCGTCAACATGCGCATGGCAGATCTCGCCGACGCAGCCTGCCTCCTCGTGGGCGACATCGACCGCGGCGGCGTCTTCGCCTCCCTCCTCGGCACCGTCCATCTGCTCGATCCGCACGAGCAGGCCCGCATCCGTGGCCTCGTCATCAACAAGTTCCGCGGCGACGTCCGCCTCCTCGAACCCGGCCTGCGCATGATCGAACATCGGCTCGGCAAGCCCTGCCTCGGCGTCGTTCCCTACCTCCCGGAACTCCTCCTCGACGAGGAAGACAGCCTCGGCCTGCCCGCCCTCGCCACCTCCAACACGCACTCCTCCCAAACCTCCGACGATCCCTCGAGACCCCTGCGCATCGCCGTCGTCGCACTCCCGTCCATCTCGAACTTCACCGACTTCGACGCTCTCCGCTCCGAGCCCACCGTCGACCTGCATCTCTGCCACAAGCCCGAAGACCTAACGCACGCCGACATCCTCATCCTCCCTGGCAGCAAACAAACCGCCGACGACCTCCATTGGCTCCGCTCCAGAGGCTTCGAACCGACCGTCCTCCACCACGCCCGCACACGCCTCCTCGTCGGCGTCTGCGGCGGCATGCAGATGCTCGGCCACACCATCACCGACCCCGCATCCATGGAGCACGCCCGAAGCGTCCCCGGCCTCGCCCTCCTGCCCATCCACACCACCATGCAGACGGCAAAGATCACCCGCATCAGCTCCGGCGAGATGCTCGCGCCCTCGCTCTTCGGCCAGCCCGCAACCGCATCCAGGGTCAGCGGCTACGAGATCCATATCGGCGAGACCCGCTACCTCGAAGAGGCCAAACCCTTCGCTCAACTCCACCACCCCACACAAACCCTCCTCGACGGCTGCACCGCCCCCAGCGGCCAGACCTTCGGCACCTACCTCCACGGCATCTTCGACGACGACATCTTCCGGCACACCTTTCTCAACGCCGCCCGAGCCTTCTTCTCGCTCGCCCCCGCCTCCAGACTCGACCCCTGGCAGGAGAAACGCTCCGCCTCCCTCAACCGCCTGGCCCACACCGTCGAGACCTCCCTCGACATGCCCGCCATCTTCTCCTGGGTAAACCTCCCCTACAAACCTCACCGCTCCGAAGCAACGGAGGTATTGGCATAGAGGGCATCTGCCCTTTTGGTTGTCATTCCCAGAGGAATCTGCTTTTTTGGTTGTCATTCCAGAGCGCATCTTCTCTTTTGTTGTCATTCCCAGAGGGAATCTGCTTTTTTGGTTGTCATTCCCGAAGGGAATCTGCTGTTGTTCTTGCGGTTGTTTGTTCTTCACACCATCACCTAATCCCACTTCCCCCGAGACCGCTCCATGAAGCGCCACCTTCTCCTCCCTACCGCTTACCTCGTCGACCAACTCGCCGGCGATCCCGAGTGGTTCCCCCATCCCGTTCGCCTCATCGGCCATGGCATCGCTGGGGGCGAAACCCTCCTCCGTCGCCCCGGCCAAACCGCGCCCTCTGAACTCGTCGCCGGCGCCGCGCTCGCACTCACCCTCGTCGGCTCAACCTACGCCCTCACCTCCACCCTCCTTCGCCTCGCCCATAGACACTCCGCCCACCTCGGCAACGCCACCGAACTCCTCCTCGCCTGGACCTGCCTCGCCGCTCGCAACCTCCACGACGAAGCCACCTCCGTCACCGACGCCCTCGCACAGGGCGACCTGCCTCACGCCCGCGCACGTCTCGCCAGAATCGTCGGTCGCGACACGGAGCATCTCAACTCCCGCGACATCAGCCGAGCCGTCATCGAAACCGTCGCCGAAAGCGCCTCCGACGGCATCGTTGCGCCGCTCTTCTACATGACCCTCGGCGGTGTTCCGCTCGCCCTGGCCTACAAAGCCGTCAACACCCTCGACTCGGTCATCGGTCACGCCGACCGGCGCTACTTCTACTTCGGCAAATTCGCCGCCCGCCTCGATGACGTCGCCAACTTCCTCCCGTCCCGCATCTCCGCCCTCACCATCGTCCTTGCCTCACGCATCCTCCACCCGTCCGCGCCCCGCCTCGCATGGCACATCTGGATGCGCGACCGATCGGAGCACCGCAGCCCCAACGCAGGTCAGCCCGAGAGCGCCATGGCCGGAGCCCTCCACACCGAACTCGGCGGCGACAACACCTACGCCGGTGAACTCCTCTCCACCCCGCGCATCGGACGTGGCCTCCCCGCGCCTACCCCCAAACATGCATCAGAGGCCATCCGCATCGTAGGCGCAGCCTCGCTCCTCGCACTCTGCCTCGCAGCCGCCTCGGCCTTCACCGTCCGCGCCAAAGGTCGCGCTTAGGTGGACGCCTACCCACAGCACGGCGGCCAACTCCGCCATATCGCCGAGCGCTTCCGCATCCCCGCACACGGCCTGCTCGACTTCAGCGCCAACATCAATCCTGATGGTCCGCCAACCTCCGTTCTCGCCGCCCTGCGCGAAGCCCTGGACGACCCGTCAGTCCTCACGGAATACCCCGACCTCGAACTCACCGACCTCAAACAATCCATCGCCGCATACGCCGGAGCAAGTCCACACCACCTCATCGTCGCCAACGGCTTCGTCCCTCTTCTCACAGCAGCCCTGCAGGCCCTGAAGATCCGCCGCTGCCTCCTCCCCGTGCCCGCCTTCGTCGAATACCGCAACGCCCTCAGCCGTGCGGAGATCGCCATCACCACCCACCCGCTCAGCAGAGACGCCGGCTTCCGCTACGATCCCGACGCGATCCTCGCCCCAGTCTGCGACGCCATCCTCCTTGCCAATCCACAGAACCCCTCAGGCGTCTGCCACGACGCCTCCGACCTCCGCGACCTCATCACAAGAGCTTCGGTCCAACACCGCATCGTTCTGCTCGATGAAGCCTTCATCGACTACGTGCCCGAGCACTCCCTCACCCACGCCGTCCGAGATCTCCACAACCTGATCGTCTTCCGTTCCGTCACGAAATTCCACGCCGTACCCGGCATGCGCGTGGCCTACGCCGTCGCTCATCCCCAACTCGCCAGGTCCATCGCAGACCATCTCCCACCCTGGCCGGTCACTACATTGGCTGCTCGCGCCGTCACAGCCGCGCTCGGCGATTCCGCATACGCCCTCAACGCGCGGTCGGAGAACCTGGCTCAAAGATCCTCACTCGCCCGCGATCTCACAGCTCTCGGGCTCCGCGTCTATCCCGGGGCCGCCAACTTCCTGCTCTTCCAGCTTCCCTCGGGCATCGATCCCGACTCCTTCTGGCAGCGGTTAATCACGCATCACGGCATCGTGCTCCGCGCCTGCGCCAACTTCGAAGGCCTTGCCGGAGGTCACTTCCGCGTCGCCGTCCGCAAACCACCCGAAAACACCCAACTCATCGCAGCCATCGCCAGGTCCCTCTCCCCGGACCTCGATGAAATCGTTTTCGACTCCGTAAAGATCTCTCGCAGATAAAAAATCCCCGGATACCGACGCGCATCAGAATCGCATCAGAGGAGGGCACCATGAATCTGCAAGGCAAAGTAGCCGTCATCACCGGTGCCGGCACAGGCATCGGTCAGGGAATCGCTCTCGCCATGGCAAAGGCAGGCGCCAGCATCGTCGTGGACTACGTTGGCCCCTCCGCGGGCGCGGACGACACCACGCAGCAGATCGAAAAGTTGAACGGCAAAGCCATCGCGGTCGAGGCCGACGTCTCGAAACCCGACGACGTCAACGCCCTGGTCCAGAAGACAGTGGCCGCCTTCGGCAAGCTCGATATCTTCGTCAACAACGCCGGCGTCGAGAAAAAATTCCCCATCGTGGACTATCCGCTCGAGGAGTGGCAAAAGATCATCAGCATCAATCTCACAGGTCCGTTTCTGTGCTCCCAAGCCGCCGCAAAACAGATGATCGCCCAAGGCAAAGGCGGTCGCATCATCAACATCTCGTCCGTCCACGAAGATCTGCCGATGCCCACCAACGCCCCTTACTGCGCCAGCAAGGGCGGCCTGCGTATGCTCATGCGCACCATGGCGGTCGAGCTTGCACCGCACAAAATCACGGTCAACAACATCGGTCCCGGCGCCATCTACACGCCCATCGACAAAGATGTGGAGAGCGACCCAAAACTCGACCAGGCGATCCTCGCCGAGATCCCTCTCGCACGCTGGGGCCAGCCGGATGAGGTAGGCAACCTCGCCGTCTTTCTGGCCTCCGACATGGCCTCATACCTCACCGGAAGCACCCACTTCATCGACGGTGGAATGCTGAGAAACGCAGGCAGCTTGTAGACGGAACCCCGCAATCCGCAATCGGAAACCCGCAATCCAAGGCTATTGGATGTGCTAGGATGGTGCCCTCGTCACTCTCATGCACATCCTCTAGCTTTCGAGTTCGTCGCTTTCTCATCACAGACGAACCTCGGCGGGTATCCAGTAATGGCATCGATATTTTTAGCTTCATGCGTCGCCTCCCTAGCTGCTTCAACGACGCTCGGCGCTCCGTCCTGGTCGTGGTCGCCAACCACGATCTTCTCTCCGGACTCCACGCCCGCCAACGCCATCTTCGGCCTTTCGCTCTTCGTCTTCACCATCACCGGTCTCATCTTCGTCGGCGTCACCGCCCTTCTCGTCTACGCTCTGATCCACTTCCGCGAGCGCCCCGGCGATGACAGCGAGCCGCCTCAGGTCTTCGGAAGCACGCAGATCGAGCTCTCGTGGACCATCATTCCGATCCTCATCATCGTCGTCCTCTTCCTCGGCACCGCCCGCGTCATCTTCTCCATCCAGGACGCCAAAAAACCCAAGGCTGCCGTCAACGTCGTCGTCGTCGGCCACCAGTTCTGGTGGGAGTTCAACTACCCGGACTACAACGTCGTTACAGCCAACGAGCTGCACGTCCCCGTCAGCGACGCGCAAAATTCCAGACCTACCTTTATGAAGCTCAGCTCCGCGGACGTCGTCCACAGCTTCTGGATCCCGCGGCTCGCCGGCAAAACCGACCTGCTCCCCAACCGCGTCAACGAGATGTGGATCGATCCGCAGGCCACCGGCGTCTACGAAGGTCAGTGCGCCCAGTTCTGCGGAGCCGAGCACGCCAAAATGCTCCTCCGCGTCTACGTGGATACCCCCGAACAGTTTCAGGCCTGGATCTCTACCCAGCAGAAACAAGCCGCTGGAACCCCGCCCTCAACCACGTACGCGCCGGTAAACCTGGCCGGCCAAGCGCCGGGCCAGCCGCACACCCTCAATGTCTCTCAAACCTCCACCCCGATGCCCAAACCGCCGACAAGCCCGGCCGAAATAGGTCGCGAAGTCTTCGAGCACAGCGCCTGCATCAACTGCCACACCGTCCGTGGAACAGTCGCCGACGGTCGTTTTGGACCCGATCTGACCCATCTCATGGGACGCCACACCATCGCCGCGGGAGCAGCCGACAACACCCCCGAAAACCTGAACAAATGGATCGACGATCCGGCAACCTTCAAGCCTGGCGCGCTTATGCCGCCCATGCACCTCACCCAAGAGCAGAACGCCCAGATCACAACCTACCTGACGACGCTGAACTAGACGGTTGGAGGACCCATGGCAACCCCTACAATGCCGGCCCCCGGCGAGATCGAAGAAGCGATCGATCGCACGCCGTCCAAGGGCTTCGGCGGAACGTATCTCGAACTGGTCCACAGCTGGATCACCACCGTCGATCATAAAAAGATCGGTATCCTCTACATCTGCTATGCCCTGATCTTCCTGCTCATAGCCGGCGTCGAAGCGTTGCTGATCCGCATCCAGCTGATCCGCGCCCACAACGACTTCATCACCACCCAGGTCTACAGCCGTCTGTTCACCATGCACGGCACCACCATGGTCTTCCTGGTCGGCATGCCCATCCTCTTCGGCTTCGGCAACTACGCCCTTCCGCTCATGCTGGGCGCTCGCGACATGGCGTTCCCACGTCTCAACGCGTTCAGCTTCTGGATCAGCGCCTTCGCCGGCATCCTCCTCTACTTCAGCTTCATCGGCGGCCTCGGCCTCTACGGCGCAGGCACCGCCCCCGACGTCGCCTGGTTCGCCTACGCCCCGCTCACCGAAAAAGCCTTCTCCCCCGGACACACCGTCGACTACTGGGCCGTCGCCCTCATCCTCAACGGCGTCGGCTCCATCGGCACCGCCATCAACATCATCGCCACCATCGTCTGCATGCGCTGCAAAGGCATGACCATGATGCGGATGCCTCTGCTTCCCTGGATCTATCTCACAACGGCAGGTCTGGTCCTGGTCGCCATCAGCCCCCTCACCGCCGCCCAGGTCATGCTCCTGATCGACCGCTACCTGAACGGTCACTTCTTCGACACGCAGGCCGGCGGCTCAGCCATCCTTTGGATGCACTTCTTCTGGATCTTCGGGCATCCCGAGGTGTACGTCCTCGTTCTCCCCGCCTTCGGCTTCGCCAACGAAATCATCCCGGTCTTCTCGCGCAAAGCCATCTTCGGATATCCGGCCATGGTGGCCGCAACCGTCGGCATCGGCTTCATCAGCCTCTCCGTCTGGGCGCACCACATGTTCACCGTCGGCATGACCTCCTTCGGAAACACGTTCTTCACCCTCTCCACCATGCTCGTCTCCATCCCGACCGGCATCAAGACCTTCAACTGGCTGGCAACCCTGTGGGGCGGCAAAATCCGCTTCAAAACCCCCATGCTCTTCTCCGCCGCCTTTGTCCTGCAGTGGGTCATCGCCGGCCTCACCGGCATCATGCTCTCCGTCTCACCCTTCAACTGGCAGCTGCATAACTCGTACTTCGTCGTCGCTCACTTCCACTACGTCCTCGTCGGCGGCATCCTGTTCATGATCTTCGGCGCCTTCTACTACTGGTACCCAAAGATGACCGGCCGAATGCTCGACGAGACCCTCGGCAAGTGGCACTTCTGGCTCATGGTCGCCGGCTTCCACCTCACCTTCGACTTCATGCACATCCCCGGTCTGCTCGGTATGCCGCGCCAGATCTTTACCTACGAGCCCGACCGTGGATGGGAGATCTGGAACCAGATCGTCTCGGCCGGCGCTGTCCTCCAGGCCGCCGCCGTCGCCGTCTTCGTCTACAACCTCGTTCACTCGTACTTCCGCGGTCGCATCGCCGGCCCCGACCCCTGGGATGCATGGACGCTCGAGTGGGCCACCGCCTCGCCTCCACCCGCATACAACTTCGGCGTCGAACCCATCGTCTCCAGCCGTCGTCCCCTCTGGGATCTCAAGCACCCCGAAGATGCGGATGGCCCCTATGAGTAATCTCGCCGGAACCGTCCCTCTCATTCCCGCCGAGGACAGCGCCGCCTGGCACACGCCCTCGCGCGGCACCGTCGGCATGGTCTCGCTCATCGTCGCCGAAACCGCCGTCTTCACCATCTTCGTCGTCGCTTACGTGTACTACATGGGCCGCGACCAGTTCGGTCCAACCCCGAAAGATGTGCTCGAACTCCCCATCTTCAACACCGTCTGCCTGCTCTCCAGCAGCCTCACCATATGGTTGGCCGAGCGCTCCATCGAACGCGGCAACCTCTCCCGATTCACCCTCTGGTGGGCAGGGACGTTCCTCCTCGGATCGATCTTCCTCGCCGGCACGGCACACGAGTGGTACAAGCTCATGGTCTACGATCAGCTCACCGTCCGCACCAACCTCTTCGGCACCACCTTCTACTCGCTCGTCGGCCTCCATGCCACCCACGTCGTCGTAGGCTTGCTGATGATCGCCGTTGTGCTTACACTCTCGCTCACAAAGCACGTCCGCCCAGAGCACAGCAAACGTATCCAGACGCTCGGCCTCTACTGGCACTTCGTCGATGCCGTGTGGGTCGTCGTCTTCACCGTGGTCTACGTGATCGGAAGGTAGAAGACATTAGCCCATGCAAACCACACATCCACCCACACCCCCCGCAGGGCACGGTAAGCTCACGGAAAACACGGTAGCTCTGCCCGCTCCGACCGCCTGGCCCATCCTCCTTGCAATGGGCTTCGTCCTCTGCGGCGCCTCCCTCGTCACCAACTACGACATGGGCATCCTCGGCCTTATCCTCGTCGTCGCCGCGACCGTCGGCTGGTTCCGCGACGTCCTCCCCCACGAGAAACACGAGCTGATCAAAACCGAGGAGGAGATCATCGTCGTCTCGGCCGTCCCCGTCGCGGTTCGTCGAATCGAGGTCGACGAGACCCACCGTGCACAGCTGCCCCTCAGAACCTTTCCCATCTCCAGCGGTATCAAGGGCGGCATCGCGGGCGGAATCGCCATGATCATCCCGGCGGAGATCTACGGCGTCCTCCGCTTCCACAGCATCTGGTACGTCGTCAACCTGCTCGGCGGCGCGGGCGTGGCCGAATGGACCAACCCCACCACCGCCCAGATCTCCCACTTCCGCCTCAGCGCCTTCATCACCGCCACCGCCATCCAGATCGTCACCTGTCTTCTCGTCGGCCTCCTCTACGGCGCGCTTCTGCCCCTTTGGCCCAAACATCCCATCCTTCTCGGCGGCATCATCGCTCCCGTGCTTTGGACCGGCCTCCTCCACAGCGTGCTCGGCGTCGTCAACCCGTTTCTCGATCAGCGCATCGACTGGGTCTCCTTTGCCGCGTCCCAGGTGCTCTTCGGCCTCGTCGCCGGCTATACCGTCACCAAACTCGGAAATCTCAAGACTCTCGCCCAGGTGCCGCTCTCCGTTCGCCTCGGCGTCGAAACCCCCGGCCTCCACCCTGTCGATCATGACAAAGGGCCCCATCAATGATCGTGGCCCGGACATCGCGCACATCGATCTCGATCTCTGCCATCCTCGCCGCCGGCATGGCGCTCAGCGGATGCACGCTGCCAGGCAAACCCAAGCCCGGTCCAGAGGTCCCGCGTCCCCAGGCCGTCCTCGCGTTTGAACCCCTCTACAACCAGAACTGCGCCGCCTGCCACGGTGCCGATGGACAGAACGGCTCCGCCACCGACCTCGCCAACCCCGAGTACCAGGCCCTCATCGACGACGCCACCCTGCGCGACATCACCGCCAAAGGGCAAAAAGGAACCCTCATGCCGGGATTCGCCGTCTCCGCCCACGGCATGCTCATCGACCAGCAGATCGACGTCCTCGTCCACGGCATGCGCGAACGCTGGGCGAAACAAAACGCCCTGGCTGGCCTGAACGCTCCACCGTACAAGGCCGCCGGCCCCGGTGACCCGTCCCATGGCCAGGCCGTATACAACGCCGGCTGCGCTCGATGCCACGGCGCCGTCGGGGAAAAAGCCGGTCCGGCCGGCAGTGTCCTCGAAAGCTCCTTTCTCGCGATCGTCTCTCCCCAGACCCTCCGAACCACCGTCATCGCCGGCCGCCCAGACATCGGTCAGCCCGACTGGCGCGGCGACATACCCGGTCGCGCCCTCACCGATCCCGAAATCACCGACCTGATCGCATGGATGATCGCCCAACGCCCACCGTCGCCCGGACGTCCCTACCCCGACCTCTCCGAAACCTCCGACTCCCCCGGAAACCACGAGCCAAAACCCGTCAGCCGACCCCCAGCCGACCGGAAATAGTAAAAGAAGGAAACCGTCATGGAAGAGATGTTGCCGCCACCCACACCCGAAGAGCAGGAGAGCCGCCAGCACACAGAGAATGTCACCCGCCGCACCTTCATGATGCAGGTCGGCATCGCCCTCAACGTCGCCATCGCCGCCGCCATCGCAACCCCGGTCGTCGCCTACCTGCTCAGCCCCGTGCTCCGCGAAAAAGAGTATCGCCACTGGATCGAGATCGGCAAAGTCTCCGACTTCGAGACCGGCGAAACAACCCTGATCGAGTACCAAAATCCGTTCTCCGAAAAATGGGACGGCGATACCGCCAAAGTGCCCGCCTGGGTAAGCCTCTCAAAGACAAATCAGTTCACCGTCTTCGCCATCAACTGCGCCCACCTCGGCTGCCCCGTGCGCTGGTTCGCCGAGTCGCAGCTCTTCATGTGCCCCTGCCACGGTGGCATCTACTACGCAAATGGCGACCGAGCCGCCGGCCCGCCCGAACGCGGCCTCTTCAAATACGATCAACGCATCGAGGCCGGCAAACTCTACATCGACGCCGGCCAAACCCCGACACTCTCGAACAAAGCCTCGCTCTCCCCCTGCCCAAAAGGACCTGAAAACGCCCCGGGACCCGCACTCGTCACAAGGATCAATCCATGCCCTGGTACAAACAAACCTACGATTGGCTAGAACGCCGCATGCAGCTCGAAGGCGTGGTCAAAGAATCCGCCTTCCACATGGTGCCGCGCAACACCGCAAGCTGGTGGTACGTCTTCGGCAGCGCCAGCCTTACGCTGCTCATCCTCCAGGTCGTCACCGGCATCCTTCTCGCCCTCATCTACGTCCCCTCGGCCGCCAACGCCTGGAACACCCTCCAGGTCCTCAACCATCAGCTTCCACTCGGCTGGTTCCTCCGCGCCATGCACGGCTGGGGCTCCAACTTCATGGTCGGCGTCGTGCTCATCCACATGGCCCAGGTGTTCCTCTTCGGCGCATATAAGTTCCCCCGCGAACTCACCTGGATCATGGGCTTCCTCATGCTCCTCCTCACCCTCGGCATGGCCTTCACCGGACAGGTCATGCGCTTCGACCAGGATGCCTACTGGGGCCTCGGCATCGGAGCCGCCATCGCCGGCAGAGTCCCCCTCATCGGCGGGGAAGTCGTCAATCTCCTGCTCGGCGGTCCAACCATCGCCGGCGCAACCCTCACCCGCTTCTTCGCCCTCCACGTCTTCATCATTCCCGGCGCCCTCCTCGCCTTCACCGGCGTGCACGTCTGGCTCGTCCTCAAACTCGGCGTCAACGAGTATCCCAAGCCCGGCTACCTCGTCCACCGCTCCACCTACGTCAAGGACTACAACGCACTCGCCCACAAAGGCATCCCGTTCGTCCCCGGAGCCGTCTGGAAAGACCTCGTCTTCTCCGCCGCCATCCTCTTCGCCGTCGCCTTCTGTGCCGCCGTCTTCGGCCCCTACGGCCCCACCGGCGTCCCCGATCCCACCATCATCCAGACCGCCCCCAAGCCCGACTTCTTCTTTCTCTGGATCTACACCATCCTCTCCTTTCTCCCCTCCTCCATGGAGACGCCGTTCATCCTCATCGCTCCCGTCGTGGCCATCTGCCTCATGATCGCTCTCCCCTTCATCGCCGGCATCGGAGAAAAAAGCTGGCACCGCCGCCCCGTCGCCGTCTTCTCCGTCATGTTCCTCGCCATCGCCTTCGCCGTCCTCACCCATCTCGGCACCTACACCCCCTGGAGCCCGCATATGGACGCCTGGAGCGGCGACATCGTGCCCGTCCGCTACGTCCACGCGGCAACTCCGCTGGAACGCCAGGGAATCAACGTCTTCCAGGAAAAACAGTGCCGCAACTGCCACGCCATCGGCGGGGTCGGCGGAAAACGCGGTCCAGCCCTCGACGACATCGCCACCCGCCTCACCGAAGATCAGCTCATCCGCCAGGTCCTCCAGGGCGGAGGCAACATGCCCGCCTACGGCAACGCCCTCACACCCTCCGAAACCACGGCCCTCGTACGCTTCCTCGAAACCCTGCACCCCTACTACCAGCACTCCGCCACAGACGCCTCCCGCGGAGTCGCCCAAACCGGCAACATCCCCCAGGACAGCACGCTCGAACGCGGCGGAGGTCCCCACTAGGCATCGGAGATATATAGACCAACGGAGGTATCGGCGTAGAGTGCATCCGCCTTTTTGGTTCTCATTCCCGAAAGGAATCTGCTTCTCTTGCTGACATTCCGAAGGGATTCTGCTTTTCTTGTTGTTCTTTCCGAAGGAAATCTGCCTTTCTTGTTGTCATTCCCGAAGGGAATCTGCGTTTGCTCTTGCTGTTGTTCGTTCTTCACCCCATCCCCTAATCCGCCCTAGAGAAGCAATGCTCTAGCAGCTCCCGACACCGCCCGCTTCCGCCAGCCCCGACCCACCCAACATCCCCATGAACGAGTTCCTCCACAGCATCCCCCACGCCTGGACCTTCCCCGCCCTTCCCGCGGCTCTCATCGCGGCAACGGCCGTCCTCTACCTGCGCGGCTGGAGCATCGCTCGCAAAACCCGTCCGGAACATCTCCCGCCTCTCACCGCGGTCTCCTTTCTTCTAGGCCTCGCCGCGCTCTGGATCGCCCTCGCCTCCCCCATCGACGCCCTCGACGACTATCTCCTCTCCGCCCACATGATCCAGCACTTCCTGCTCATGTCCGTCGTCCCACCCCTGCTTCTGCTCGGCGCTCCCGCCGTCCCTCTCTTGCACGGCCTCCCCCGCCCCATCATCACCCGCATCTTCGCTCCCGTCATGCGCCGCACGTGGTTCCATGGCCTCGCCCACGCCGTCGGCAATCCCATCTTCGCCTGGCTAGCCATGAACCTCGCCTACCTCGCCTGGCACATCCCCTCCGCCTTTGAGCTCACCCTGCGCTCCGCCCCCATCCACAACTCCGAGCACCTCTGCTTTCTCCTCACCTCCATCCTCTTCTGGTGGGTCGTCATCTCGCCCTGGCCCTCCGTCTCGCGCCTCCCCCGCTGGGCCATTCTCCCCTATCTCCTCACAGCCGACATCGTCAACACCATGCTCTCGGCCTTCCTCACCTTCTCCGGCCGCGTCCTCTACCCAACCTACGCCGCCGCCGCACGCATCACCGGCCTCACACCGCTCGGGGATCAAGCCGCCGCAGGAGCCGAAATGTGGGTCCTCAACTCCTTCGTCTTCCTCATCCCCGCCATCCTCATCACCGTCCGCCTGCTCTCCCCCAAAGGCCTCTCCGCCCCGCCTATCCGCGCCAACGCCCCTGCTCACAACTCATAAACTCATTGCTCATAACTCATCAACTTACCGCCCCGCTTCCGTTCAGATGTTCATGTTTCGCCCGAAACCGGCGGTACCGGCCAAGCAAAGATGCCGGCCCGCGAGCTCGAAGAAACACCAGGTTCCCTTCAAATCGCTTCTCGTCGACAATCGCTCCGCTCTCGAGCGCCGCAAGAACAGATCCTTCCGATTGCGGCAGACGAAATCTGGACTCAACCAGCGGATCGATCACAAGCGCTCGATCGATCGCCATCAAAAGCTCTTGGAGCCCGGTGCGCCGAAGCGACGACACGGGAACCGCTTCACGATTGCCCAAAAGCTGGGCGAGCTCCTGCGGCGCAACCAGATCCACCTTGTTCAAGACCTCGATGACGGGCTTCGTCGAAACCTCAAGCTCAGTCAAAACCTTCTCCACCTGAGCCTTCTGCTCCTCACGCATCGGGCTGGCGCCGTCCTGCACATGAAGCAGAACCTCGGCGCGCTCAACCTCCTCAAGAGTGGCGCGAAAACTCGTGACCAGCGTGTGCGGAAGATTCCGGATAAACCCGACCGTATCGGAGAGCAGGATCTTGCGCCGCGAAGGCAGCTGCAGCTGTCGAAGTTTGGGGTCGAGCGTAGCAAACATCCGCGCCGATTCAAGCACGCCGGCCTCCGTCAACGCATTGAACAGCGTACTCTTCCCCGCGTTGGTATACCCCACAAGCGCAACCACCGGCACCGGAACCGCCTCACGCCTCTGCCGCTGCTGATGTCGAATGCGCCGAACCGCTTCCAGCTGCGTCTTGATATGGTCGATGCGCAGGTTGATCTTGCGACGATCCGTCTCGAGCTGCGTCTCACCCGGACCCCGCGTTCCAATGCCGCCGCCAAGCTGCGACATCGCTCGACCGCGTCCCGCCAGACGCGGCAACTGGTACTCCAGCTGCGCAAGCTCCACCTGAAGCTGGCCTTCGCGAGTCCTCGCGTGCCGAGCAAAGATGTCCAGGATCAGCTGCGATCGATCGATCACATGGCAAGGAAGCCGAGCTTCAATGTTGCGAAGCTGCGATGGGGAAAGGTCGTGGTCAAACAGAACCAGCGACGCGTCCGTGCTCGCCACCACCTCAACAATCTCTTCAAGCTTGCCCTGACCGACCAAACTCGAAGGATCGGGCCTCTGTCGACGCTGCACCAGAGTCGCCGCAATCGTCGCTCCCGCCGATCGAGCAAGCTCCTCAAACTCCGCGCGACCGGCCTCAAAATCGAGCGCCGATCCACCTACATCCCCCGACTCTTCTTCTCCAGCCACAACCGCCGCCGCGGTCCGCGCCAGTCGAGCCGCCGCCGTTATCTGCTTGCGTTTGCGGAGCTCTCCCGTAAACTCCACCACCACAACCACAGCCACTTCCTGCTGAGTCTGTGAGGTGCGCAGCTCGCGTGCCAACAGCGCCGCCGCCTGAGCCTCGCTCGCCTCCACAAGACTCCGACGAACCGTCTTTCCACGATTCCGGCCCGCCCCCGCTTCCTCCGTCGTGGCGTCCGGCAGAGCCTCTTCGCTGGTCCGCAAAGCCTCTTTACTGGTCCTCCGCAAAGCCTTTTTGCTGGTCAGCGAAGCCTCCTTGCTGGTGAAAGAAACCTCAATTCAAGCCGCCGCTCTCGGCCGACTCTCCCCCAATAATACTGACATCCAGCCTCCATACGCCCTCACGCCAACCTCTCCGGCCCCGCGTCAAACAGCCCCCGAAAACTCCGCCAGTACGCCCAAATCAAAAACACCTCCAGCAACGTCCCCAACAGCCCCATCGCAACCCCGCTCGGCTCCAGGAGAAAGTGAAACAAAAGAATATTCACAAGAATCGGCCCCAAAATCACCAGCGCCAGCGGAACATACCGCCCCACCAGGAGCAGCAGCCCGGCAATCACCTGCAACACCGACACAAACCGCATCCATCCGTGCGCCGCCAAAATCCCCGCCAGCGCCCCCGCATCCCCCGCCATCGGCGGCATCTTCAGGAAGTGCAAGAGACCGTTCAAACCAAACACAAAGAACATCAATCCCAGCAAAATCCGAACCACCACGATCACCTTGCTCATCAATCCCACCTCGCTCGCCCCGCGCCCAAAGAGTACCACCCGCCTTGCATCCCCGTCGGTTCTCCGTTACCGTCAAGGCCCATGCACAGCATCCCCCCCGGCCCCGCCAACCCGCTCCCAGACCCCGTCAACCCCTCGCGCCCAGACCCCGTCAACCCGCTCCCAGACACCGTCAGCCTCACGCTCAGAGGCCGCGTCGCCCTCATCACCGGCGGCTCCCGAGGCATCGGCGCCGCCACCGTCCGGCTCTTCCGCCAGGCCGGCGCCCGCGTCGTCTTCAGCTACCAGAGCGCCGCCCCCCAAGCCATCGCCCTAGCCACCGAGATGGGCGGCCCAGGCCTCTGCCACGCCGTCCAGCAAGATCTCTCCACGCCCGAACACGGCCAGACACTCGTCCAAACCGCCCTCCAAATCTTCGGCCGCCTCGACATCCTCATAGTCAACCACGGCGTCTGGCCCGCGCACAATCAACCCATCCACACCATGCCCGACCAACAGTGGCGATCCACCCTCTCCATCAACCTCGACAGCGTCTTCGGCCTCGTCGGGGCCGCCACCGCCCACATGCTCACCCATCCCCGATCCCCAAGCCCCGACGATAAACGGAGCCCCCGCGGCCACATAATCCTCGTCGCCTCCACCGCCGCCCAGCGCGGCGAAGCCTTCCACGCCGACTACGCCGCCAGCAAAGGCGCCCTCGTCTCCCTCACCAAAAGCCTCTCCTCCGAGCTCGCTCCCCAAGGCATCCTCACCAACTGCGTCGCCCCCGGCTGGGTCGCCACCGAAATGTCCGCCGCTGCCCTCGGAGACCCCGCCGCGTCCAACAAAGCAATGTCCCAAATCCCCCTGGGCCGGCTCGCCCACGTCGACGAAATCGCCGGCCCCATCCTCTTCCTCTGCACCCCCTTCGCCAACTTCATCTCCGGCGAAATCTTCAACGTCAACGGAGGAGCCGTCCTCGTCGGCTAATCCTGTTCCTGCCGTTGCCGTTGCTGTTGCCATTGCCGTTGCCCTTCTAGTTGTCATTCCCGAAGTGAATCTGCTTTATGCCCATGCCCTTGCCGTTGCTTGTTTCACCGCCGTCATCCTGAGCGAAGCGAAGGACCCC
>CAXTYQ010000029.1:0-34331 GCA_964248505.1 uncultured Acidobacteriaceae bacterium | reverse complement strand
GCTACCAGGTCAACCTCGGCGGCGGCGCCGACGCGGACCAGGGCATCGCCCGCGAGCTCTTCCCGGCCATGAAGTACACCGACGTCAAGCCCGCGCTCCATCGCCTCTTTGGGCGCTTCGACGCGACGCACAAACCCGACGAAAGCTTTCTCGAGTTCGCCCGCCGCCACTCGGTCGAGGATCTGCGCGCGATGTGCGCCCCTGAACTCGCAACCGGCAACACCAGAGCATAAGGCCTGACCACGAGCATGCAGACGGTTCCCTACATTCCGGACAATGCGCCCTTTTCGCCCGACCAGCGCGCGTGGCTCAACGGCTTCCTCGCCGGCCTCTTTTCGAACGCCCCCGGCGCCGCCGCCGTCGAGCCCGCAGCAAAACCCATCTCGCTCAAATTCGCCGTCTACTTCGCCTCGCAGACCGGCACCGCCGAGCGACTCGCCAAGAAGATGGTCAAGGAGCTCAAGGCGCAGGGCCACACGGCCGAGCTCGCCTCGATTGAGAAGCTCACCCCGGCCGAACTTGCCAGGCAGGAAAACGCCCTCCTCTTCGTCAGCACCTACGGCGAAGGCGACCCGCCGGACACCGCCAGAAACTTTCGCGACCAGATCTTTTCGGACGGCGCCCCGCAGCTGAAGACTCTGCGCTACTCCGTCTTCTGCCTTGGCGATCAGCACTACGAACACTTCTGCAAGTTCGGCATCGATCTCGACGAGCGCCTGATGGCCCTTGGCGGCACCCGCTTTATCGACCGTGCCGAGAGTGATGTCGACGTCGACGCGCCGTTCGACAAGTGGAAGGCCGACCTTAAGCCGCACCTCACGCACAAGCACTCCGAGTCCAACGTCGCTTTGCAGGCCGACCACGTCCACCCGCCCGCACAGCCCGAGCTCACCCCCAGCGCAGCCTCCACCAACGGCAACGGCAATCACGTGAACTACGCCGCGGTCTCGAACGCCGCCCTCCATGAGCCCGAGCACGTCCACACGCGCGACAATCCGTTCCTCGCGCCTCTGGTCGAACGCCGCCCGCTCACGGCCGACATCTCCTCGAAGCTCACGATGCACCTCAGCCTCGGCCTCGAGGACTCGGCGCTTCACTATCAGGCCGGCGACGCCTGCGGCGTACTCGCCCAGAACGACCCCAGCCTCGTCGACGAAATCGTCGCTCACCTGCCCTTCGACGGCGGCGCGATCATGAACCTCCCCAAGCTCGGCGAAACCACTGTGCGGGAGGCCCTGCTGCATCATCTGCAGCCCACGCGCCTGACTCGCAAGATCGTGCAGCGCTTCGCCGAAAAGAGCGGCAGCAAGACCCTCAACGCGCTTCTTCCGCCCGAGCAGGCAACGCACCTTGAAACCTACATGTACGACCGCGGCCTCATCGATCTGCTCACCGAATTCCCCGGCACCCTGGCCGACCCCGCCGACCTCGTCGCCATCTTGCCGCGCCTGGCGCCGCGCCTCTACTCGATCAGCTCCAGTCCGGCAGCACACGGCCGCGAGGTCCACTGCACGGTCGCCGTGGTGCGCTATCGTTCGCACAACCGCGAGCGCGGCGGCATCGCCTCGACCATGCTTGCCGACCGCGTCGGCGTCGGGGAGCGCCTGCCCATCTACATCCAGCCCAACAAAAAGTTCCGCCTTCCCAAAGACCCGTCCACGCCGATGATCATGATCGGCCCCGGTACCGGCATCGCCCCCTTTCGCGCCTTTCTTCACGAGCGGCGCACGCTCGGCCAGCCCGGCAAAAATTGGCTCTTCTTCGGCGAAAGGAGCTCGCAGACCGACTTCCTCTACTGCCAGGAGCTGAAGGGGATGCGCGACTCCGGCCACCTCACGCGACTGGACACGGCGTTCTCGCGCGACCAGGCGCACAAGATTTACGTGCAGGACCGCATGATCGAACACGGCGACGAGCTCTACCGATGGCTGCAGGACGGCGCCCAGATCTTTGTCTGCGGCGACGCCAGCCGCATGGCCAAGGACGTCGACGCCGCCCTGCACACCGTCCTCGAGAGGCACGGCAACCTCGACCCCGAAGCCGCCAAAGACTACGTCTCCGACATGCACGACAACGGCCGCTACCACCGTGACGTGTACTAGAGCCCACCTGACGCAACCGGACGACCTGGAGATGCACCATGGCACTTCCGCTTCACGAAATCGCGATGGAGACCGGCAGCGAAGAGCTTGTGCGCATGACGCTGCTTGAAGGCGGCGTCGCTCCCGCGCTGGTGCAAGCCCTGATTCCCAATCGCCCGCTCGAAGCCGGGGAGCAGTATCGCTTTCACTTCGACATGACGAAGTGCATCGGCTGCCGCTCGTGCGAGGTCGCTTGCAACGAGCAGAACGGAAATCCGGCGGACATCAAGTGGCGCCGCGTGGGCGAGCTCGAAGGCGGCGCCTGGCCCGACACGCAGCGCACCTATCTCTCGATGGGATGTAACCACTGCCTTTCGGCCGATTGCCTCAAAGGCTGTCCGGTAGACGCCTACACCAAGGACCCGCTCACCGGCATCGTTCTGCACTCGGCCGACGCCTGCATCGGCTGCCAGTACTGCGTCTGGAACTGCCCGTACTCCGTCCCGCAGTTCAACCCTGAGCGCGGCGTGGTCGGCAAGTGCGACATGTGCCGCGGCCGCTTGCTCGAAGGTCTCGAGCCCGCCTGCGTGAACGCCTGCCCGGAAAACGCGATCCAGATCGAGATCGTCAACAAGATCGAATGGCGCGAAAACTTCGCCGGCGCCGACTCGCCCGGCCTCCCGCCCGCAGGCCAGACCATCTCCACCACGCGCCTTACGCTTCCGGAGCGTTCCTCCGCATGGCTCGAGCGTGTCGACACGGGCGACATTCCGCTCGAGCACGCGCACCCCTCGCTGGTGCTGATGACCACGGCCATGCAGGCCACCTTCGGCACACTCACAGCGCTTGCCCTCGGACGTGCGCTCGATACCGTCAGCATTACGCTGCTGGCCGTACTCACCGCCTGCGCCCTGAACATCTCGGTCTTCCATCTTGGCCGCCCTGCCTACGCCTGGCGCGCGCTCAAGATGTGGCGCCGCTCCTGGCTTAGCCGCGAGGTCCTCTGCTTCACGCTCTTCTTTGCCGCCATCGGCGTCTGCTGCGTCGCCACCTGGGCCTCCGCCCTCTCGACCTTGCACCCATCGGGCGCCGGAGCTCTCGCCTTTGAGCACAGGCTCGACCACCTCCTGGGCGCCGCCTTCCTCGCGCAGCTTCACGGTGCGGAACGCGCAATCGGCGCCCTCACCCACCCCGCCGCCTATGCCGCCATCTTCTTCGGCCTTTGCGGCACCTTCGCCAGCGCCTACATCTACCTCGTTCGCGCGCGCCCCGCCTGGAACATGCTCCACACCCCCATCGACTTCCTGCTCTCGGCCGGCCTGCTCGGCACAGCGATGGCGTCCGCGATGCAGCAGCCCGCCACCGCTCTGGTTGAGTTCGCCTCCAGGTTCGGTCTGCACCTGCAACACATGCCGTTGCTCGCCGACGCCCGACCCTCTGCCGTCATCGCGTTCCTTTGGATAGCCAACCAGGCCACACGTCTGTTCCGTCTTCGCGCCTCGGACAACTTCGAAACGCGCGCCTCCTATAACCACCTCCGCGGCGAAGCCCTGTGGTGGATCGTTGCGCTCTCCTGGATCGCTGCGCTGGCGACGCCACTGTTTCTCTATGCGCCGCTGCCGCCCCTTGCGCTCGCGACCTCCCTCACTGCAGTGATGCTCGGCCGATATCTCTTCTTCGTCTCGGTCGTTCCGCTCAGCATGGGGCTCACCTTTCTCAAGCATCGTCCCGCCCATGGAGCGCACGCATGAAGCGCCTCTTCCGTGCCTCCACCGTCGACAGCACCCCTGGCCCCGGCGTAGAAGACACTCCGTCGCCCTCCGCGGCGCCGCCTTCGCTTCTCGATCGCCTGAAGCGACTTGCCGGCATCGACACCAATCAGCGCAAGTACGCCTACGCGATCGATCCGCGCTTCGGCTACATCTCCGAATCGCGCATCGCGGACACCTGGACCAAGACCACCTGCGGCTACTGCTCGGTCGGCTGCGGCATGCTGATCGGCACAAGAGACGGCAAGCCCGTCGCGGCGCGCGGCAACCCCGACCATCCCGTGAATCGCGGCAAGCTCTGCCCCAAGGGCCTCACCGAACACCACGTCCTGAACGCCCCAGGCCGCGCCACCACACCCCTGCTGCGCGTCGGCGGCCGCGGCACACCACTCGTCCCCGTCAGCTGGGAGACCGCGCTGGACGTCATGGTGGAAAAGATTACCGCACTGCAGGGCCAGCATGGCCGGGAGACCCTCGGAGTCATCGGCACTGGACAGCTGCTCACCGAGGAGTTCTACGCCCTCGGTAAACTCGTGCAGATCGGATTTCGCTCCACCAACTACGACGGCAACACCACCCTCTGCATGGCGTCCGCCGTCTCCGGCTATAAGCTCAGCTTCGGCTCCGACGGACCTCCGGGTTCCTACGCCGACATGGAGACCGCCGACGTGCTTCTGCTGGTCGGCTCCAACATCGCCGACAACCACCCGATCCTCTGCAACCGCGTGCACAAGAAGCCCGGACAGGTGCTCATCGTTGCCGACCCACGTGTCACCAAGACCGCGATGATGGCCGACATTCACCTGCCGGTCAAGCCGCGCTCGGACATCGCCCTGCTCAACGGCATCGCCCACATCCTGCTTCGCGACGGCCTCTTCGACCGCGCTTACGTAGACGCCCACACCGAAGCCTTCGACGACTTTGTCAGCTTTGTCGCCGACTACACCCCCGAGCGCGTCGCCGAAACCACCGGCCTCGCCCCCGCCCTGATCGAGCGCGTCGCCCGCCTCTACGGCCAGGCGAAGGCCGGCTTTATCGGCTGGACCATGGGTGTGAATCACTCGACGCAAGGTGCGGTGACGGTCGCCGCCATCAACAACCTCGCGATGCTTACCGGCAACATTGGCCGCCCCGGCGCCTCGCCTTTTTCCATCACCGGCCAGTGCAACGCCATGGGCACTCGCGAAAGCGGCTTCACGTCGTCCATGCCGGGATACCGCAAGTTCGAGGATCCCACCGCCCGCCAGGAGCTCGCCAACCTGTGGGGCCTCAGCCCCGACCGCCTGCCCACCGAGCGCGGTCTCGCCTACCCTGACATCATCGAAGCCGCCGTCGCCGGCCGCGTCAAAGCCCTTTGGTTCGTCGCCACCAACCCCGTCGTCAGCTTTCCCAACTACGACCTGCTCACCCAAGCGCTTCGCACTGCGGAGTTCGTCGTCGTGCAGGACGGCTTCCACCCCACGCCCACCGCCGACTTTGCCGACCTCGTCCTCCCCGCCGCCATCTGGGGCGAAAAGGAAGGCACCTACACCAACTCCGAGCGCCGCATCAGCAAGGTCAACGCCTTCAGCACGCCGCCGGGCGAAGCACGCTCGGACTTCGACATCTTCCTCGCCATCGCCGACCGTCTCGGCGTAAAGCAGGAGCTCTTCCCCGGCTGGACCAGCACGCACGACGCCTGGATCGAGTGGCAGCGCGTCTCCGCCGGCCGCCTCTGCGACTACTCGACCTTTACCTGGCAGCAGATCGAAGACGAGGGTGGCGTCCAGTGGGGCGGCGATCGTCTCTACGCCGACGGCGTCTTCCCCCGGGCGAACGGTCGCGCCCTGTTCTATTGCGTTCCCTGCCTGCCCTTTGAGGAACAGCCGGACGGGGAGTACGACATGATTCTCAACACCGGCCGCACCGTCGAGCACTGGCACACCCGCACCAAAACCGGCGGGATCCCCATGCTGCACGGCATGGTGCCCAATGCCTGGCTGGAGATGAACCCGGCCGACGCCGATCGTCTGGCCCTGCGGCCGCACGACCGCGTCACCGTTGTCTCGCGCCGCAACTCCGTTCCGGACCTCGAGCTGCGCGTCACCAACATCATCGCTCCCGGGCAGGTCTTTATGCCGTTCCACTTCGCGGAGCACAACTCCAATCTCGTCACGTTGGGGGCCTTCGATCCCATCAGCCGCGAGCCCAACTTCAAGCAGTGTGCCGTCCGCGTCGAGCGCAGCGGCCACGCCTGATCCAGCAGCACGCTGCGCCCACGTCCGCCGCAGCCGTCAACCCCTGAGCGCACCCTGACGTTCGCTCGCCAGCGCAGCACACCCTAGGCTCTGTTTCGGCTACACACACGCCCCAAGACTTCTTCCAGGAGTGTTCTTCCCATGGCGAATGCCAAGATGTTCCTCAAGTCCGGCCACCCCGCGACTTTGCTTGCCTCCTTCCTCTACTTCGACTTCAGCTTCGCCGTCTGGGTGCTCAACGGCGCGATGGCCCCCTTCATCACCGAGCAATACCACCTCTCTCCCGCACAGATCGGCCTGATGGTCTCCGTTCCCACGCTCGCCGGCGCCCTTATGCGATTTCCGCTGGGCGTGCTGAGCCAGTACATCGGCCGCAAAAACGCCGCGATCGTCGAGATGACCGCCATCTGCATCGCGCTCATGTACGGCTTCCTCTTTGTCCACAGCTTCTCGGACGTGCTCGCCATGGGCGTTCTGCTCGGCATCGCGGGCGCCAGCTTCGGCGTCGCGCTTTCGCTCGGCGCAGGATGGTTTCCCAAGGAGTACAAGGGTCTCGCCATGGGCATCGCCGGGGCCGGCAACAGCGGAACGGCCATCGCCGCCTTCTTTGCCCCGCGTCTCGCCCGCGCGCACGGCTGGCACACGGTCTACGGCATCGCCGCCGTCTGCATGCTGCTGCCGCTGTTTGTCATGATCTTTTTCGCCAAGGAGCCGCCGGATCACGAGCGCCAGACCCTGCGTCAGCACCTGGCTCCGCTCGCCGAAAAAGACGGTTGGTCGTTCAACCTCGTCTATGTCATCACCTTTGGCGGCTTTATCGGTCTGGCCACCTTCCTGCCCACGCTCTTTGTCAGCCAGTTCCACATCACCAAGACGGAGGCCGGCACCTACACCATGATGGCCACGCTGCTTGGCAGTCTCACCCGCATCGTCGGCGGCTGGTTCTCTGATCGCATTGGCGGTGTTACAACGCTTTCGGTCGTGCTCCTTGTCGCCGTGGCCGGCCTCTTCGGTCTCACCCTGAACCCTTCGCTGGCCTTTACGGTCTCCATGTTCATGGTCTGCTTCGCCGCGTTCGGCGCAGGCAACGGCGCCTTGTTTCAACTGGTGCCGCTGCGTTGGCCGCTGACCACCGCCGTCGCAGGCAGCATGATCGGCGAGATCGGTGCTCTGGGCGGCTCCATCCTGCCAAATGTCCTGGGTCAGAGTAAACAGCGCACGGGCTCTTTCGCTGCCGGGTTCATGGCGTACGCTCTGTTCGCCATCGCTATCCTGATCATGCTGCGCGTTGTCAGCAGAGTCTGGACGAAACGTTGGGTCGGTCCTGGAGGGCGCGCACTTGCTTCAATGGCACTGAACAGGCCGGTCGTCCCGGATGAAAGCCTGGCTACCTCCTGATCCCAGACAGAACCGCAACACTGCACGCGTCTCTCGTCACGTGATGACCTCAGTTCATCTATACTGAACTGAGGTCATGGAGCGTCATTGATGAGTTACGGGAAGTCATGGGCAGTTGTCACAGGCGCATCGAGCGGTCTGGGCGTCGAGATCGCGAAACAGCTTGCAGAGCGCGAGATCAATGTCGTTCTCACTGCACGATCTGAGCAGCAACTAGAGCAATTGGCTCAGGTGATCAGCCGAGACCATGGCGTCGATGTAGTCGTCGAACCGCTCGATCTGAGCGTTCCAGACGGTGCGGTAGCGTTAGGGGAGAGACTACGGCAGCGTGGGATCGAGCCAGAGATTCTCATCAACAATGCTGGATTTGGGCTATATGAGCCTTTTCTGGATAGCGACCCTGCGCGTCTTCGCGCGATGCTGCAACTCGATATCGTAAGCCTGGTGGAGCTAAGCCAGATCTTTGGCCGACAGATGATGTTGCGCGGGCGGGGGCGCATTCTTCTGGTAGGGAGCATGGCCGCATATCAACCGGTTCCGAATATGACCGCGTATGCCGCAGCCAAAGCGTTTGTGCTGTCGTTTGGCGAAGCGTTGCATGTCGAATTGGCTCCCAAGGTAAGTGTCACCGTGCTGTCGCCGGGCTTGATGGATACCGGCTTCAACGACGCTTCCGGGTATCAGCCGCCGAAGGCACTGGAAGTGATGAAGCTCTTTCCTGCCGATGTCGCACGGATCGGCCTCGACGCTTTGTTCGCGGGCAAGTCGGGCGTGATTGCAGGGCGCCTGAACAAAGTGATGGCGTTGAGCAGTCGACTTCTGCCTCGTCATGCCGCGGCGAAAGCTTCGGTGCCCAAGGCGGGGAAGGTCCGTGGCTAAGCGGGCTTACGGCAGGGAAGACAAGCAGGTGCGACGGGAAGAGATCCTCGCCGCGGCGCGTCGACTCTTCGCTTCAGGTTCCGGCGAACTTCCAGCTGTGGGCGACATCGCGGTTGCGGCGGGCTTGGCCAAAGGCACCGTGTACCTCTACTTTGCCACGAAGGAAGCGATCTTCGCGGATCTCATCCTGGAGGGCTGGAAGGGTGTGCTTGATGAGGTCGATGGGGTATTTCGCAGCGACATCTCTGGTCCGGATAAGGTGGCGGCATTTGTAGCGCGAACGGTTGCATATATGGCGACGAATCGGGAACTACTTCGACTCGACGCGCTCGGACACGGGGTCGTGGAACGTAATTTGGAACCCGAGACCCTGCGCAGTTTCAAGAGCGCGCTCACACAACGCCTGTTGGACAGCGGCGCCGTGATGGAGGCGGCCATGGATCTGCCGCCCGGTCGTGGGGTCCAACTGTTGATGAGAACCTATGCCCTGACACGTGGTTTGTGGCAGTCGCTCAACACGGAGGCAGAAAGACCCAGTGGCGTATTTCAGCATACGGATTTCAGGCAGGAGCTGACAGAAGCGCTCCGTGAATACTGGCGGGGCGCTCTCGCCGGCACCCAGGCTCTGTCTCCCTCTGTACGCACGACGAGCGCACGATCCCCTCGTCGGACGCGAGGGCCCGCGCGGGGATCGCACGCTTGAAAGTTCCACACCCGGAGGTTCGGAGGGTCTAAAGCCGTACCCAACCTCCATCATTTACCAGGATTTGACCGGTCATGAATTGCGCATCGTCCGACGTAAGGAACGACATTATATTCGCCATATCGACCGGATGTCCTGGACGATGGATGATCTGCATCTTCGGGAGGGACGTGAGATATTCCTTGGCGTTGCGCTCGACTGTCTTGGTGTCCGTAATGCCCGGTGCGATCGCGTTCACGGTGATGCCGTCATCGCCCACCTCGTTGGCAAGTGCGCGGGTAAGTCCAACCACACCCATCTTGGCCGCGATGTAGTGAAGGTTGTTCGGCGCGATGGTCCAGCATTCGGCCGAGGCGACGTTCATGATGCGGCCGTACTTCTGCTTGCGCATCATCGGCACAATGTATTTGGCAACCAGGAACGGGCCGTCGAGATCCACGCTGAGCACATGTCTCCACTGCTCAAACGTCATATCGTCGAAGGATGTGTAGGGGTAGATCCCGGCGTTGTTGATGAGGATGTCACAACGTCCGAACTCCTTCTCGACGCAGGCAGCGAAGGCTTTGACATCGCTCTCCGACGTCACATCGCAATGCATCGACCTCACCTTTCGCCCCAGCCCTCGGATGATCTCTTCCGTTTCTGTGGCGGGAACGATGTCCGCGATGGCGATGTCCGCGCCGTCTTCGGCGAGTCGCTTCGCATACGCTTGCCCGATTCCCATTGCCGCTCCCGTGACTACGGCAACCTTTCCCAACTTTTTTTGATCCGCCATGATGTGTGCTCCTCGTGAACTTACAGTGCGGACTACGCTTGCAAGTCTTAGACAAGCTCAGCGTAGCCCTGTTGTCGGTTGCGCGCGCTGCAAACAACGATTGCCTCGCGTTACGCTTCGCGCCTTCGCCCAAGCCTGGCGCGAGAGCGTTCTATGCGCTCCTCCATCGTTGAAAGAGGGTCGCACCGATGCCGATGGCGGCAAAGGCCCCGAGCGCAAACCACTGTCGATTCAGGGATAGATAGACTTCCGCGCTTGAGTTCTTGGACCGGTCCGCAAACTTCCCTTGCGCACTGTGAACGCCGGGAACAAACGTGTACAGATTGTTCGGCACCTCTGGATCGCGCGGTTCGCTGGGGATCTGCTGCGACTTGTACCCCGTTTTGCCGAGGTACCAATCAAGCAGTCCCGGAATGAATTTGTTCCCAACGATCGCTTCTACTGTCGGGGTCCCGACCCAATACTCCCGACGTGGGCGTTTGGCAAGACCGGCGGCGACGACCACCTCGGCAGAGACTTCGGGTTCGAAGATGGGAGGCACGGGTTGGGTGTTGTGCGGCATGCGGTTCTTTACCCAGTTGAACTGCGTAGTGTTCATCGCCGGCATCTCCACGACGGTGATCTTGACGTTGCTCTTATCGTGGATGAGTTCGCAGCGCAGGGAATCGGTGAAGCCGATGATGGCATGTTTGCAGGCACAGTAGGCCGACTGCAGGGGGATCGAACGGTACGCGAGAGCTGACCCTATCTGGATGATGGTTCCGCGGTCGCGCGGCAGCATACGGCGCAATGCCGACTGCGTACCGTGCACGAAGCCAAGGTAGAGGACATCGGTGACGCGCTTGTAATCCGACGCCTCCATCTCCTTTACGGGCGAGAACACGCTGACCATGGCGTCATTGACCCAGATATCGATGGGTCCAAGTTCCTCTTCCACCTGACTTGCCGCGCGATCGACGGCGTCCGCATCGGAGACGTCGGTTGGAATAAAGATGGCCTGGCCGCCGAGATCTTCACACTCGCGCTTTGCCGCGGCCAGAGCCTCGGGGTTGCGAGCCAGAAGGCCGAGTTTGGCGCCTCGTTTCGCGTAGGCGTGGGCAATGGCGCGACCGAGACCTGCGGATGCACCCGTGATGACGACGACCGGTGATGACTTCATGCTTGCCTCCCTGTGTGTGTGAAAAGTATTGGGTTGAGGTTTCTCTGATCCGCCCTTTGCGGCTATTGAGCGGTTACAAGGTAGTCCTTGCCTTCCCATCGATTCTCGTTTTTCCAGAAGAAGGTAAAGCGGACTTCGGTTCCGATGGGTGTGGCGAGGCCGTCAAGATCGACATAACTGATGTTCAAGGAATTCTGCGTGGACTCGGTATTCTGCACGGTCGTCCAGCCATCGACCGACCAGTGCAGAAGGAACGGGGCCTGGCCGTGAATGCGTAGCGTCTCCGACGATTTCATAAAGCGTACGTGTCGGTTCGGCTTCCACACTTCCAGTTGCTTTCGCTTCTGTTTCTTCCCCAGGTAGCGTTTCGCGACCTCGGGAAGAAAGTCGTACACTTTGCCATCCTGAGTGGAACGAAGCAGCTTGATGTATTCGGCATGGGCCCACATCAGCGGCATGGCCGAGCCTGTGGGGCGGCCGCAAAACATATAGACCTCCGGCTGATCGGGTTGATCCCAGGACTGTTCCGGAAGCAGGCCCGTCTCTGAGGCCAGGTCCTCCATGGTGCGAAGGCACACTTCGGTGCTGTGACCGGCCGCCAGTTCGTAGTGCCCGCGTTCTCCGGTAAGCAGAGGCCAGACGCGACCGATGCCGGATTTTGTGAACGGGACGCCATCCTTGCCCTGACCATAACCGTCATGGTTGTAGCGGTGCCATGTGGGACCGGGCGGCGTATCCACTTTCAATACCTGGTCGATGACCTTGAGGGTCGACAGGATGAGAGGATCGCTGGGGGAGCGGATTCCGTAGCGGACAAGCTCGAGAAATCCTCCATCGACGATGTTTCTGGCAGGGAAGTCGCTTTGCTCGTCGGGGGCGTGATTGGCGATATGCAGAACGCGTCGTTCCTTGTCTTCCGCAGGGTGTTCCTGACCGACTTTTTCGGGCAGAATGCGCATGTAGTACTTCGAGATTCCGTCGGCAAGCGAGCCGGTCGTCGTCATCGTCCACGCTTCAAGGTGTGCTTCAAGGTAATCCGCATACGATTCCATGAACGTCGCGGCTGCGGAATCATCTTCATCACGGAGCAGGTGCGACGCACAGATGAGGGCGGCGATGGTGCAGGCGAGAGTGGATGGGGAATAGCCGGAAGCTTCTTCCCAACGCTCCTCCTGGGTTACAGGACCGTTGCGAATGAGGTAGGCCGCGGCTTCGCGCACCATGGGACGCGGATCGAATTCGGCCAAGGCATCCTCACGATGAAGGTGCCAAGCGAGAAGGATGGGGAAGGCCACTTCATCCAGTTGAATGCCGCTCCAATAGGTCTCTCCGTTAACCCAGAAGTTCTGCGCGAAGCCGCCATCCGCATGTTGCGCGACGGCAAGGTAGATCAGCGCGCGGAGGGGCGTCGATCTGTCCCCGGCCGCCAGCAAAGCCGTCGCACTCATGACCATGTCGCGAGTCCATACAAGATGGTAGCCACCCGCGTCTTTGTCCCCTTTCGCCTCTCCCCACGGGATGGCAAGTGACGCGACCAACGCACCGGGAAAAGATTTGTCCTCATGAGCAAGCAACAAGTTGTAGCTGCTCTCGTACAGCTTGCCCCCATCAAAGGCGACCTTTTGCAAAGGGTTGCGACCAGATGTGCCCTCGGCCCACCGATCCTTGAACTCGGCGAGAGATACATCGAAGGGCGCACCGAGGGACTGAAGCAGATTCGCTATGGCCCGGTGCTCACTGTTGCCGAAGGCAAGCCCAAGCGTGAACTCGCGTGTTTTGGAAAGATCCAATTCCGCCGTCAACGCGATGTTGCCGTCTGACGCGGAGGGGAACTCCCAATCCATCGTGAAGTCCTCGTGGAGGTCGGTCCAGCCATCGCTGACGCCAACGAAGCCGCAGGAGAGACGGGCAAAGGGAACCGTTGCACCCATCGCCATCCAAGTGTCCCCCTTGTGCGCCATCAGGATGCGGTGCCCATTGGCGACCACGATATAGCCGTTGTTTCCGGCCCCACCGACCTCCAGGTGCGGCGCACAGAGAGCGTACATCTTCAGGCCTGCAAGAAAGCTCTCGTCCTCACTGGTAAGTTTGGTGCGCATCAAAAGGCACGAGAGACGAGGATCAGAGATCAGTTCCTTGGTGATGGCGTAGCGGCCTTGCGGATCCGCGTTCTTACAATGGAAGCCAAGTGCATCGGGAGAGATGCGCTCCAGGGTCGCGTCAAGATCCCGCTTTTCTTCATGGAAAAACGTCCGGCCATCCGTGATCAGAAACTGGAGATCGCGCAGCTGAGGTCGGTCGGCCGTGGGGTAGTACACCTCGGTGACGATACCTTGCCAGATCGTGAACCAAAGTCGGCTGGACAAAGCGTAGGCCGTGCCAATGCCGGACTTGTTACTGTGGGTCCAACGCGGCGCTATGCCAGGCTTTCCGAAAGCTTCACCGACAGCAACAGTTTGCATGGAATACCCCATTTCAGCTTAGAGATCACGAGCTCATGCGAGAGTTTGCGATCTCCCGACCCGCAAAGCTGTGCAGTTTTGCTCAATACACGTTGTCTTTGCCGGCGGAACGACGGTGTGCAGAGAAGCCGGCAAGACTTCGGAACGTTGTTCAGATGCGACGACCCAAACAGGGTCGCAGACATTTGGTTGCCCGCAATGCAAACTCATTTAGCTTCCAATGCGCTTTTATTTCACACGGGTTCCGGGCATGCTGGATCGAACGCGGCAAGAAGTTTTGTGAAGATCGAACAAGGCCGAAGGCTCAGTACGATTCAACTCTCTTGATGTGCGGGAGACCTAATGATCAGTCCATCCGAAGGTCAGTACGTTGGGAGCCAGCTGCGGGAACTTGCTTCCTGTCTTGGTTGGTTTGTGTTTCCCGCGAACATATTTTCCGTTGCCGCCACGCCGGCCCACTCGATACGCCAGCTGTCGATCCTCGCGCTGTCCGTTACCGGATCCATCTTTGTTGTCATGGCCACGCTTTTTACAGTGGCGATCGTTCGATTTCGCGCACGTCCCGGACAGGATAAGCGTGAGCCGATCCAGCTGTACGGCTCCAACCAGATTGAGCTGTCATGGACGGTGATTCCGATTGTGATTGTGCTTGTACTGTTTTTGGCGACCGCACGTGTGATCCTCGCGACAGAAAAGGCGCACGCACCCAAGAACGCTCTGCAGGTGCAGGTCATCGGCCACCAGTTCTGGTGGGAGTACCGCTACACAGGCACCGAGGTCGTGACCGCGAATGAGTTGCACATTCCCGTGGTGAGCGCGGGGAACACGGGACCGACGTATCTGAGCATGATCTCCGCGGATACGGACCACAGCTTCTGGGTACCCCGGCTTGCAGGCAAGCTGGATGTGATTCCGAACAAGATCAATGTGATGTGGTTTGATCCGCACACGCCCGATCTTTACGTGGGCCAGTGCGCGCAGTTTTGCGGCACACAGCACGCCAAGATGCTGATTCGCGTGTACGCCCAGACGCCGGAGGATTACCAGCGCTGGTTATCCAATCAAGAGCTGCCTGCGCCGCAGGTGGCGGATGTGCAGGATGGTCGCGCCGTGTTTGAGCAGAACGCCTGCATGAACTGCCATCGCATCCGCGGCACGGTGGCCGACGGGCGCTTTGGCCCGGACCTGACGCACTTTGCCAGCCGCGACACGCTGGCCGCGGGCGCTGTGCCGAACACCCCGCCCAATGTGGCGCAGTGGATCAAGAATCCCGCGCATTACAAAGACGGCGCGCTGATGCCGGCCATGCACCTGGATGACGGCCAGATCGCCCGCGCTACCGCATATCTGGAAACGTTGCACTAGATCCCTGAACGCAGCCCCAACGAAAAGGACACAGCATGGCAACCGCGGCTCCACATACCGAAATCGAGGTCGCCCCAGGGCAGGCCCCGCACAGGCAGCGGGGATCCATTCTCGTCGAATACCTGCATGGATGGATGACCACCACGGATCACAAGCGCCTCGGCATCTTGTACATACTGTCCGCGTTGTTGTTTATGGTCATCGGCGGGCTGGAAGCGACGGTGATGCGCCTGCAGCTGGCATGGCCCGGCCTCCATGTGGTTGGACCCCAGACCTTCAATGCCTTGTTCACGATGCATGGCACCACCATGGTGTTTTTCATGGGCATGCCGGTGCTGTTCGGCCTTGGCAATTACCTGATCCCGCTGATGCTGGGCGCCCGCGACATGGCGTTTCCGCGATTGAATGCGTTTAGCTTCTGGGTGAGCTTTTTTGGCGGCCTCCTTTTGTACTACAGCGTGCTTGGCGGCGATGGTCTGTACGGCATGGGCACGGCGCCGAATGTGGGGTGGTTTGCATATGCACCGCTCACCAGCAAGGTTTTTTCGCCGGGCCACTCGACCGACTACTGGACCCTGGGCGTGATGCTGAGCGGCATCGGTTCGGTCGGTGTCGCGCTCAACCTGCTCACCACGATGGTTAGTCTTCGATGCCGCGGCATGAGAGCGATGCGGATGCCGTTGCTGGTGTGGCTGTATGCCATCACGTGCTTGCTGGTGCTTGTAGCGGTGAGCCCGCTGACCGCGGCACAGATCATGCTGTGCCTCGATCGCTACCTTGGAGCTCACTTTTTCGATACGCAGGCGGGCGGCTCCGCGGTGATGTGGATGCACTTCTTCTGGATCTTCGGGCACCCCGAGGTCTACATCCTTGTGCTGCCCGCGTTTGGCTTTGCCAACGAGATCATTCCCGTCTTCTCGCGCAAGGTCATCTTTGGGTATCCGGCGATGGTGCTCGCGACCATCGCTATCGGATTCATCAGCTTGGGCGTCTGGTCGCACCACATGTTTACCGTGGGTCTGGGGCCCGGGCCGAACGCTTTCTTCACGCTGTCCACGATGATCATCGCGATCCCCACCGGCATCAAGCTTTTCAACTGGCTTGCGACCATGTGGGAGGGCCAGATCCGCTTCGCCACGCCGATGCTGTTTTCGGTCGGATTTCTCTTCAACTTCTTGCTCGCCGGTTTGACGGGCGTGATTTTGTCGGTTTCCCCCTTTGATTGGCAGCTGGGCAACAGCTACTTCGTTGTGGGGCATTTTCACTTTGTGCTCGTCGGAGCCATCTTGATGATGATCTTCGCCGCGATCTATTACTGGTTCCCCAAGATGAGCGGCCGGATGCTGAACGAGCGGCTTGGCCGATGGCACTTCTGGCTGTTTTTGTTTGGCTTTCACCTTACGTTCGAGCTCATGCATTTCACCGGCGTGATGGGTATGCCAAGGCGCGTGTTTACCTACGAGTCTGACCGCCATTGGGCGTTCTTGAACCTGTTTACTTCCATCGGTGTGATCTTCCAGCTCGCGGGGGTATCGATCTTTCTCTGGAACGTGCTGACCAGTCTGCGCAATGGCCCCAAAGCCGGTCCGGACCCATGGGATGCTTGGACGCTCGAGTGGTCCACCACCTCGCCACCGCCGGACTACAACTTCGCCGAAGAGCCCGTTGTGCATAGCCGGCGGCCGCTGTGGGATCTGAAGCACCCAGACGATCCGGATACCGATTATGAGCTGTAACGTACGCAGCCCCCAGGAGACAAGTCTATGAGTTCGGCACTGACCACCGGCTCCATCAGTTACGCCCAGACCTACAGCCAACGGCCTGACCGGGGAAGGATCGGGATGGCGTTCCTTATTACGGCGGAAAGCGCGCTCTTCCTCATCTTTGTGGTGGCCTATATCTACTACATTGGCCGGAGCTTGAGCGGACCGACACCGCAGGAGGTGCTGAAGCTGCCGATTCCCGCAACGATCTGCCTGCTTTCGAGCAGCTGGACCGTGCACCGCGCGACCTCGGCGCTGCGCCGCGGATTGAGCATCGACGCGGGCTTCTGGCTGATGGCGACCATGCTGCTGGGCGCTATTTTCCTCGGCTTTACCGCATGGGAGTGGTTTGGCCTGATTGCGCACAAGCACCTCACGATCAAGACCAATCTTTTTGGGACGACGTTCTACTCCCTTGTGGGTTTGCACGCCACGCACGTGACCATAGGCCTGCTCTTGCTTTCGGTGGCGACCTTCCTGTGTCTCTTCACAGACCTGAAAGCCAAGGACGCTACCCGGCTTGAGGTCCTCTCGTATTACTGGCACTTCGTCGACGCCGTCTGGATTGTGGTGTTCAGCGTGGTGTATGTGTTTGGCCGCTAAAGGAGGTTTTTCCCATGCCTGAAAAAGTTGAAACGCGGCGGTCCTTGAACCCTGGCGCACGCATTCAAATGCCCGCCTCGACACCCTTCCCCATGGTTCTGGCCCTGGGTGTCGCCCTAAGTCTTATGGGCATGGTGACGTACGGCTATGTCACCGCCCTGGGCGTCCTGATCGCGCTGTTTGCGGCGCACGGTTGGTTCCATCAGGTGATACCGGAAGAAGATCATGAGCTGATGCCGATCTCGCCCGAACAGGTCGTGATTACGCGTTCCAAAGAAGGTGTGGCGCGAATCGAGGAGTCCGGGCATCAGCAGGTACAGTCGCTCGAGAGCTTCAGCTTTTTGCCGGGCCTGTACGGTGGCATTGCGGGTGGGATCGCGATGATTGTGCCCGCCGCTCTGTACGGTCTGATCAAGTACGGCAGCATCTGGTATGCGGTCAACCTTCTCGCGGCAGGTGGTTTCCCGTCCTGGGCCGGTGAGCCGAACAGCTTTTTTGCCGAGTTTCATCTCAAGGGGCTCATCGCCGCCTCCATCATTCACACCGTCACCTGCCTTCTGGTGGGCGTTCTGTATGCCGCTCTTCTGCCGATCGCTTCCAAACGTCCCATCCTTACCGCGGGCATCGTCGTTCCGCTGTTCTGGACGGCGCTGCTGTGGGGTGTGCTCGGTCTGATCAGCCCCATCCTGAATCGGCGCATCGACTGGTGGTGGTTTATTCCATCGCAGCTCGCCTTCGGCCTGGTCACGGGGTATGTGGTCAATCGCTTCCTCCATGTGCGCTCGCCGGAGGTTCAGAAGATGTCCCTGGCCCAACGCGCCGGTGTGCACAGCGACGTGAGCCATCGTGAAAAGGAGGACGGCAAGTGAGGCGCTCAGCAAACATATGGAAGGCGCTCGCGCTGGCGTTGGTGACCCTGGGGAGCGCGGGATGCCGCTTCCCAGGCAAGCCCGGGCCGGATCACGTCCCGACACGCCCGGATCAGGTCACCAAGTTCGAGGTGCTGTACCAGCGGAACTGCCAGGCGTGCCATGGCAAGGACGGCCGCAACGGCATGGCTGTATCGCTGGGCAACCCGGCCTACATCGCCTACGCCGGATCGCGGCACATCGCCGAGATTACCGCCAACGGCATCGGCGGATCGCTGATGCCGGCCTTTGCCACCAACACCGGCGGATCTCTGACGGATCAGCAGGTCCAGATCCTGGCCGACGTCATCGTTTCAGGCTGGGGCAATCCCGGTGCGATGCAGGGAGCCGCTCCACCTCCCTATGAGAGCCACGCAACCGGGAATGCCGCCGCGGGGCAGGCCCTGTACCGTTCCGATTGCCTGCGCTGCCACGCTGCCGGAGCGAAGTCCATCCTCGATCCCAACTATGTGGCGCTGGTCAGCAACGGCGGCCTCCGCACTCTGATCGTTGCGGGAAAGCCTAACGAGGGCATGCCGGACTGGCGTGGTTATCCTGGCGGCCCACTTCAGGATCAACAGATCGCCGACCTCGTGACCTTTATGGCGAGCTATCGCACGCCCGCGCCCGGACAGCCGTTTCCGAACGCCGCAGGCGCTTCTCAGCCCGGTAACGCCGCGGCTATGGCAGCGGCGGCAAAGGCGCAAAGTCAGACCGCAACGCAGGCAGGCCCAGCCACCGGTGGTCCGAAGGTCAGCCACTCCCCTGTACCCACAAACAAACCCAAGCACCCCACGAGCCTTGAGCCATGAATGATTTTTGCGAACTTCCCCCGGAACCGAAAAAGCCACACGCCGACGAACCCCTGCCGACGTCGTCCGCACCTCTGCCGTCCGCGGCGGAACACAGCTTCAAGCACTCCCGCCGAACCTTTCTGTTTCAGCTTGCGGTCGGCATGAACGCGGCGGTCGCGGCCGTTCTGGCGGTGCCTCTGCTGGGATACGTGATCTCTCCGGGCTTTCGCAAGAACGGCTCCTACAACGCGTGGGTTCCGCTTGCCAAACTGGACGCCATGCCGGTGGGTGCAACACGCCTTCTGCAGTTCCTGAATCCGGTACGCACCCCCACAGATGGGGAGACCGACAAGATCCCGGTGTGGGCACGGCGCACCACACCCACGGAGTACGTGGTCTTCGCGATCAACTGCGCTCACCTGGGCTGTCCCGTGCGCTGGTTTGAGCAGTCGCAGCTGTTCTTGTGCCCCTGCCATGGCGGCGCTTACTACTCCACTGGCGACGTGGCTGCCGGCCCGCCGCCGCGCGGCATGTACAAGTACGCCGTGCGAGTGGACGGCGACACGGTCATGATCCACGCCGGCGAAATTCCCACCTTGCGCGATGTGGCTTGTTCGGGAGCGAAGGACCGCGATCTCATCCAGATCGATCCGGCAGAGCGCTCGGGAGAGGGCGTGACCGGCTATAACTTGTTGCCCACGCACAAGGATGGAGAGGAGTCGTAATGGAAACGAAGCCCGAACAAAAGCTCGAAACCGTGGAGCACGAGGTTGTCGATCTCGATCAGAAGGTCACAAAAGAGACCATTGTCGTGGGCGAACGCGTGGGATGGCGTCTTTACGGCTGGCTTGAAGCCCGCACCGGCCTGATCGGACCTACCGTCAAGATCTCCGAGCATGCGGTGCCGGAGAACACCTCCAGCTGGTGGTATGTCTTCGGGTCCGCGGCTCTGGTGCTGCTGATTCTGCAGGTCACCACGGGGATACTGCTCGCCCTGATCTATGCGCCTTCAGCGGCGGACGCCTGGAAGAGCCTCAATCTGCTGGACACGCAAGTGGCGCTCGGTTGGATCATTCGGGCAATTCACGGTTGGGGATCGAACTTTATGATCGCCATCGTGCTCATCCACATGACGCAGGTGTTCTTGTTTGGCGCCTACAAGTACCCGCGCGAGCTCACATGGATGGTTGGTGTGCTCTTGCTCTTGCTCACCCTGGGCATGGCGTTTACGGGTGAGGTGATGCGCTTCGATCAGGACGCCTACTGGGGTCTGGGCATCGGCGTGGCCATCGTCGGTCGCATACCTCTGATAGGTGGACGGCTCGTCCACATCATGTTGGGCGGGCCCATCATTGGCGGCCCCACCTTGACACGCTTCTTCGCTCTGCACGTGTTTATCCTGCCGGGAACGCTGCTGGCCTTCGTCGGGCTCCATGTCTGGATGGTGCTGAAGCTGGGCATCAACGATTGGCCGATGCCGGGTCGCCTGGTGCGGAAGAGTACGTACGAGCGCCAATATAATCAGTTGGTCCAGCGCACCGGCATCTCCTTTGTGCCGGATGCGGGATGGAAGGACGCCTTTTTCGCGGCGGCGGTTCTGATCAGCGTGCTCGCCGTGGCAGTTACGTTCGGCCCGTTCGGTCCCAACGGCACACCGGACCCCACCATCGTTCACACCGCTCCCAAGCCCGACTTCGTCTTTCTATGGATATTCTCGCTGCTCGCGTTGATGCCGCCGGCGCTTGAAACACCGTTGATCCTGATTGCGCCGGTGGTGATCATTCTGGGGATGCTCGCGCTGCCGTTGTTTGCCGGTCAGGGCGAGAAGCACTGGTCACGTCGGCCCGTGGCGGTTCTGATGGTGGCCGTGATTGCGTTGGCGCTTGGCATCTTCACGCGCCTGGGCACGTACACCCCCTGGAGCCCGATCATGGATGCCTGGTCGAGCGACCCGGTGCCTCCCGCCGATCTCGTGCACAAGTCCGCGCTCGAGCATCAAGGCGCGCTTGTGTTCCAGAACAAGCAGTGCCGCAACTGTCACCAGATCGGCGGCGTCGGCGGCGAGCGCGGACCTGCGCTGGACCTGGTCGCCACGCGCTTGAGCGACGACCAGCTGATCCGGCAGGTGCTGCAGGGCGGAGGCAACATGCCGGCGTTCGGGAAAGCCCTGACGCCGCCACAGACAACAGCGCTTGTGGCCTTTCTCCGGTCCATGAACGGGAACGGCGACCTGCGCCCCGCCGAGGTTCCCGCCATGCAGCTTGGGCGAGATGGTAACGATCTGCCGTACAACAATCACGGCGACCCGTCGCTGGATCTGCCGAAGACCCCGAAGTATCAGAAGCAGTAACCGAGCAGTAAGAAGCGCAAGGAGAGATCCCTGGACGACCTGATCAGCGTTTGGCATCCGCCCCTGACGATCACCCTCGGGTGCGTGCTTGCCTTGGTTCTCTATCTGGTCGGGCTGCGGCGCTTGCGGCGCACCCGGCCTGAGTTTCAGACCTGGCGCGCGTGGTCCTTTGCGGGCGGGCTGGCGGTGCTCTGGATCTCGCTTGCCTCGCCGCTGGAGGTGCTGGCCGATACGGTCCTGACGGCTCACATGATCGAGCACTTACTCCTGATGGCCGCCGTTCCGCCGCTTGTTCTTCTGGGTTGGCCGACGGTTCCGCTCTTGCGTGGTTTGCCGGCGGGGCTGCGTCGATGGACGGTGGCTCCTTTCCTGCGATCGCCCCTCGTGCGTCGCTTCGAGCATGTCCTGGTCACGCCTGTGTTTGCCTGGCTGGCGATGAACCTGACGTTTCTGCTCTGGCACATTCCTCGGGCGTACAACTATGCCCTTGAGCACGAGGGGATCCATGAGCTGGAGCATCTGTGCTTTCTCGCCGGCTCGCTGCTGTTCTGGTGGGTTCTGCTCCGACCCTGGCCGTCGCGGGCCCAGCCGATGGGGTGGTTTGCCCTGCCGTACCTGGTCACCGCGGACTTTGTAAATACCCTCTTGTCCGCCATGCTCGCCTTTGCCGGGCGCCCGGTGTACAGCTTCTATCTCGAGCACGGCAACGCCTTCGGCCTCGACCCGCTCGCGGATCAGGCGTTGGGCGCATGCATCATGTGGGTGTTCGGTTCGATCGTCTTTTTGCTGCCTGCCCTGGTTCTGCTCGGCCGGCAGCTGCAGGGGCGCGGCGCACCTGCATTTTCCCATCCTGGCCAGCGCGTCTCAGCCTTGCGGCCGTAAGCGAGCGGGCGTGGATGAGGTGTGCTGTCAGAGCGGCGGCAAAGTACCCCTGACTGCTTTAGCGAGGGTACTTCGCCAACCGGGTGGCTGCACGCACCAGGGCGATGTGTGAAAACGCCTGAGGGAAGTTCCCCGTGAGGTAGGCGTTCTCGGTGTCGTATTCTTCCGAAAGCAGACCGACGTCGTTGCACAAGCCGAGCAGCTTTTCAAAGAGGGTCCGGGCTGCCGCGACTCTGCCTGCCATGGCATAGTTCTCGACCAACCAGAAGCTGCAAGCTAGAAAAGCACCTTGTTTGGCCTTCCGGGATTGAGGGATGTTGCGCAGCAACAGGCCGTCCTGCATCAGATCGCGCTCGATTGCTTTGACGGTGCCGAGCATGCGTGGATCCGTTGCCGGCAGGAAACCCACGATCGGCAGAAGCAGCGCCGAAGCGTCCAGGCGGTCCGAGCCATAGTGCTGCACGAAGCTGTTCAGGCGCTTGTTGAAGCCGCGCTTGCAGACATCGGCATGTACCTTGTCGCGCATCCGCTTCCATCTCCCGAGTGGGCCATGCATCCCATGCCGCTCGATGCTGCCGACGGCTCGATCGAAGCCCAACCAGGCCCTGGCGCCCGAGTAGGTGTAGCGTTGCGGCTTTCCGCGCTGCTCCCACATGCCGGATCCGGGGTGATTCCAGACCTTCGCGAGCTGCGTCGTAAGCTCCTCCTGCAGTCGGAGCTCCTCGGGTATCGCGGGCACGCCCGCCTCTCGCGCGTGATACAGGGCCGCCGCGATCTCTCCGTAGATGTCCCTCTGCTTCTGGTGCTGGGCAGCGTTGCCGATGCGGACAGGGCAGGAGCGATCAAAGCCGCGAAGGGACGGCACCTCCCATTCCGCGATGTGGCGTTCTCCCCGGATGCCGTACATGATCTGGATCGCCGCCGTATCCTGACCCACGGCACGTATCAGCCAATGCTTCCAGGCCGTCACCTCTTCTTTGTATCCGGACTCGACTAACGCGGACACGGTAAACGTCGCGTCGCGAAGCCAGCAAGCGCGATAGTCCCAATTCAGCGATCCACCGGCGCGCTCGGGCAGGGAGGTTGTCGGCGCCGCCACGATGCCGCCCGAAGGCCGATAGGTGAGCGCCTTCAGCGTGATCAGGGAGCGTTCAACGGCGTCATCATAAGGCCCTGCATACTGGTTGCGCGCAGTCCAATCCTTCCAGAACGTCTCTGTCTTCTCGAGCTCCGCGTCCACATCGATCGGAGGGGGCACAGGCTCGTAGGATCGGCCATACGTCAGCGCAAAGGTATGGATCTCCCCAGCCTCGATCGTAAACTCGCCCGTCAGCGTACCCGGAACGGTCTCCTTCAGAGGGCAATCTGTTCTCAGCACGGTGAGATTCGCACCCATCTTCGCGATCCAGGAAGTCTGTCCCGCGGGTCCGGTCTCAGAGGTGATCCACGGGACAGAACTTCCATAGTCGAAGCGCGGGCAGAGTTCCGTCCGCATGTCTACCCGTCCCTGCAAACACCGAACGCGCCGGACAAGATCGGAGTGTTGACCGCGCACCGGCATGAAGTCGGTCACGAGCACGACGCCCTTCCGGGTCTTCATGGTTGTTTCGAGGATCAGCGTATGCGGACGGTAACGGCGCGCGAACACGGCATCGCCGTCCCTGGGCGCGAGCGTCCAGTGTCCATTTTCCGGCGATCCCAGAAGATCGGCGAAGCACGCCGGCGAAGCGAAGTCCGGCCAGCACAGCCAGCTGATGTCGCCGTTGCGATGGACCAGAGCCGCGGTTTCGCAGTCACCGATCATGGCGTAGTCCGCGATCTTTCGAGCTTGCATGCGCTTTTCCCCTGCTGCCGATCGGTTCGGGCTGAGCAGACGACAGACTCAGCGTAGGTGAAACTACTTCAAGCGAGGAACACCGTGGCCCCAGGTCTCTGGAGGCGCCAGCTCGCGGCGGATGGGCGGTGTGGTCATGTCGCGATCGTTGCTGGTGAAGATCCGATCGCCCTGCGAGATCAGGTAGTCCGCGGTGCGCGCGGCGAGCGACTGAATCGTCAGTCCGGGATTCGCGGAACCCTGGGTCGGGAAGATACTCCCGTCGCAGACGAAGAGATTGGCGATGTCATGGGATCGGCCGAACTTGTCGACCACGGAGGTCCGTGCATCGGCGCCCATGCGGCAGGCTCCGACCAGATGCGCATAGCGCGCTTCCTGTACGACTTCCGTTGCGCCTGCGGCTCGCATGATGTCTTTCGTTCTTTCTTTTCCAGCCTTGATCACCTTTTTGTCGTTGTCATGGAGGTTGAAGCTGACGTGTGCCACGGGAAGACCGAAGCCATCCTTTTCTTCCGCAAGCGTCACGGTGTTGTCGGCCCAGGGAAGAATCTCTCCCAACAGACCGAAGCCGGCCCAGTGGTTGTAGTCCATCAGTTCGCGCCGCAGACCCCAACCCCAGGCGTCTTTCGCGACCGTCATCTGCTTGCCGAACGCGACAGGCAGCGGACCAACCGTTTGGATCGCGTAGCCACGCGCGAAGTCATTCTTCGGATCTGTCTCGTAGAACTGTTCCGTGAGCGCATGGGCTGGGGGCGCTTTATACATCCGCACGGGCTGGTCGAACCGACCCATGATGACGTTGCCGGCCTGCGCCATCAGATACTTGCCCACCGTGCCACTCGAGTTGGCGAGGCCATTCTCGTACCCAGGGCACGCGGAGTTCAGCAGCAACCGAGGCGTCTCGATCGCGTAGCCGGCGAGGATGACAGCCTTGGCTCGCTGGAAGTGAGCCTCACCTTTCTGATCGATGTAATGAACGCCTGTGACGCGACCGTTCTTGCCCAGTTCGACACGCGATACCATCGAGAAGTCGCGTAGTTCCGCGCCGGTTCGCAGAGCATCGGGAACGTGCGTGATCAGGGTGCTGGCCTTCGCGCCTACCTTGCAGCCTTGAATACAGAAGCCGCGATAGATGCAGTGCGGCCGGTCGCCACGCGATCCCGAAAGGATCGCCACCGGACCTCCGATAGAGACGTCGATGTTCAATGCCGTACAGCCTTTGATCAAGGCATTGCCGACGCCGCCCATCGGGTGCGGGCCATACGGATATCCATGAGGGTGGCCCCACGGATAGTAGGCTGGGCCGGCAACGGGCATTTCGAGCTCAAGCTGTTCGTAGTAGGGCATGATGTCGGCATAGTCGATCGGCCAGTCCACCCCGACGCCATCGCGGGTGTAGATTTCGAAATCCGAGGGATGGAGGCGTGGCGTAAATGAGGCCCAGTGCACGGAACCTCCGCCCACGCCTTTGCCGCAGTTGTTGGCGCCCAGAGCGAGTGGATCCTTTCCGCCCGTGACCCGTGGCTCGGTCCAGTAGAGGTTGTGCGAGCCTACCTCGTCACTGACCCAATCGTGTTCCGTGTCCCAGAAGGGACCGGCCTCAAGCCCGACGACGTTGAAGCCGCCGCGTGCGAGCCGCTGCAGCAAGACGCCGCCGGCCGAACCCACACCGACGATGACGTAGTCCACTTCGTCGGTGTCCTTGAAGCGACGCATCGGGACATGAATGGATTGCAGCGAACCCAGCATGTGCTTGCCGTTTTTTGGGGCCTCGAAGGCTCCCAGAATAGGTGTCTTCAATGTGTGCCTCCGCTGCTTTGGTGACTCTGGCTATCGGTTTCGTCGTCGGATCCATCGACAACGTCTGAAATGCTGCTGAGGGGCGCCATCCACTCGTAGCGCTTTTCTTTCACCTCCCACGGCTCCGGCTCGCCTCCCTCCAGACGCGTGTATGCCCGTGGATACGCGGGGCCGCCGAAGCCGATCTCATCCCATGCCCACGGGTGAGAGTAGTAGGCTTCAATGGCGTCGCCCAGCATCAACTCCCAGAAGTGCTGCACCGACATCCGCTTCCAGATCTCGGGCGCGGCTTCGGGCTTGCCGTCGTGGATCGCTTGGAGGACGAGGTCCGCCTGCAGGTACGGCAGAACGAGAAACTTGCCGCCGTAGCGATGCTCTGCCTCGCGGTCGATCGCTTCGATACCGATCTCATAAGCGACGCGGTCCTGCGGCATATCTTCGAAGCGATACCCCGCGGTGCGGTTCTTGCTGAGACGGTGGTCGAGGTGCGGGATCAGAGGGATCTGGCGGTCGGGGGTGCGGTCCGTCTGCGGGATCAGATGGTTGAAGACGGCCTGCCAGAAGTTCCATGCATCTTCTGAGAAGAACGTTCGCTTGGGCGGTTCCTTCACACGCTTATCCACCAGCTCGCGCGTGGCGTCTTCCCAGAAGGGGCTCTGTGAAAGCGTGCTGAAACCAGGGTAGTATCCTGGCTGGCGAGAGGGTTCGAGCGCTTCTCCGGTAGCGGGGTCGCGCGGGCTGAGAGCAGAATCAACGATCGGATATAGGGATGTCATGCACGCCTCCGGCGAAGCAGGCTGGCCAGCACGCCGAGCATTCCAGCCGCACCAAACAGCAGCGGCGCAAAGATCGGCGGACCGTACATTATGTTGTACAAAAGGTATTTGGTGCCACCAGGTCTGCGGAGCACACCTCGGGCGTGGTAGTAGAAGCCAACCGCGGCATCGATCCCGGCGAGTACCGAGAGTGCGGGGAGCGCTGTTGTGGCGACGGTGCGGCTTTTCACTGAAACAAAGGCCGTGCCCGCCAGAACCGGGGCGAGGGCCACGGGCGTCCACTGTACCCAGTATTTGAAGCCGTTCGCGTAGTGCGAGTAAAAGGATTCAATGCCGCTGAGCAGAGCGCTGATGCCCGTAGCAATCGCAACCTGGCGCTGAAACTTTCCTTCGCGCATATCCTGCTCGGCGGAGAGCAGCTCACGGCGCTCCTTCAACGGAAGCAGCCGCGCGAGAAGAGACCCTTCCCCCGATTGCGAGGCGTCGTCTTTGCTCTCCTCGCGTTGCAGGAAAGAGGTGATCAGCCCAAGATAGGCGGCGGTCCCAAACAGCAGAGGAGCAAAGGTCGGCGGCCCCATGATCATGTTGGTCATCGGCAGCCGCCATCCGCCCGGCTTGCGCTTGACACCGCGAATGTGGAAGTAGAAGCCGATGATCGCGTCGATCATGGTTACGGCGGACACAACCCGCAGCAAGCCGCGAGCCATCCGTTTGCTGAAGAATCCGGCGATGCCCGCGGCCCCCAGCAAGACGCTGAGGATCACGGGCGTATACATGACTCGGCGGCTATAGCTGCCGCGATAGTGCTCGTACGCGACGTCGAGACCGCTTATGATGCTGGACACAGCCGTGAGCAGGGCGAGGCTTCTCTGAAAACGCCCCTCCCGCAGGTGGTTGTCGACGATCGCCAGATCCTTCTCTACACCGTTAGCGAGGATTGCAGTTTCTATCGGCATGGGCTAGATCACCTCCCGCAACTTGTCTACAGCGATCGTTTTGATAATGCCCATCGCATCTTTCTCGCCGCGGAGTATACCCTTGGCGAACTTGATCGCCTGTTCTGTTGTGATCTGGCCGGGCATTGGCGGCTCATTCGGATCCACAACGGCCTGAACAAGCGTCGGTCCCCGGTGAGCAAGCGCCTCGCGCAGAACATGCTCCGCATCCTCCGGTCGTTCGAGCGTGTAGCCCTTCACACCGAAACCGTTTGCGACCGCTGCGAAGTCGATCGGTTCCAGCTGCACGCCGAACTGCGGGTTGCCGTCTTCGATCATCTGCTCCCATTTGATCTGGCCAAGGACGTTGTTCTTGATGACGATGACGCATACCTGCAGCTTGTACTTCACCAGGGTGGCCAGCTCGCACATCAACATCGTGAGTCCGCCATCGCCCACCACACAGACCACCTGACGACCTGGATACGCAACCGCCGCGCCGACGCTGTACGGCAGGCCGTTGCCCATCGTCGCAAGCGATCCGGACAGCGAAAACTGCATCGTTCCGCGTATGTCCACATACCGCGCGGTCCATGTAGCGATCGTGCCGCTGTCGGAGGAGACGATCGCATCGTTGTTGAGCAACTTGTTCAAGGTGTGCGTCACCACCTGAGGCTTCATCGGCATGTCCTTGCGGGTGCCGCGCTCTTCCATCAAGTTGAACCAGTCCTTCATCCGCTCCTGCGACTTCTTCAGGAACTTGTTGTTTCTGCTCTTGATGAGCGGCAGCAAGGCAGTCAGCACAGCCTTTGAATCGCCGACCAGACCAACATCGACCGGATGCCGAAGTCCGACGCGGGTAGGATTGATCTCAATCTGCACGCACTTTGCCTGATCGGGCTTGGGCAGAAATTCCATGTAGGGATAACTTGTTCCGATCATGATGATGGTGTCGCACTCGTGCATCGCGTCGAGCGACGGCGCCGTTCCCAGCAAGCCGATTCCGCCCGTGGTATAGGGGCTGCGGTCAGGAAGCACGCCCTTTCCGAGCAGAGCTTTTACAACGGGGCCGCCTACCTTATCGGCGAGTTGCGTGACCTCTTCGGCGCATCCAAGGGCGCCGCGACCGACCAGCACGACCACCTTGGATCCGTCATTGATCACGTCCGCTGCCTTTTTGATCAGCGATTGCGCGGGCTTGGCCGTACTTGGAACGCTCCAGTCGGCGCTATGGTGCGCCACGTTCGCGCTGCTCCGGTGATCGTTCGAAACCTTCCACTCCTGGATGTCCTTGGGGACGCAGATGTGCGAGACGCCTTTGCGGCCGTACGCCGAACGTATCGCCATATCGACCACATTGACGGCGTGCGGAGCGCTCATCACACGTTGGTTGAAGACCGAAACATCCATGTACAGCTTGTCGAGATCGACGTCCTGTTGGTAGTCCATGCCGATCAGGTCGCTGAACGTGTGTCCCGTGATGGCAAGGATCGGTTGCGAATCGCACTTGCCGTCATACAGACCGTTCAGGAGGTGAATTCCACCCGGACCAGAGGTGGCCAGGCAGACGCCGATCCGCCCGGTGTACTTGGCATACCCGACCGCGGCAAAGGCCGCCGCCTCTTCATGACGGACTTGAATAAACTTCAGTTCCTTCTGGTGGGTTCGGAGCGATTCAAAGAAACCGTCCACGCCGTCACCGGGAAAACCGAAGATGGTGTCAACTCCCCATTCGATCAAGCGCTCTATGATCAGATCCGATATCTGCTTCGCCATTACGTTCTCCCTGGTGCGATTACGCACACTGCTAAAGGTGGGTTGCTGCCTATGTACGGGCACGGCATCTCTGCCGCGCATCGAAATCAAACGCGGTACTGCGCTACATCTTTCTCCTTCAACGTAAGTCCCATGCCGGGACTGCTTCGGTCCGGTGACATGATGCCGTTGCGGGGTTCGCAAAATCCGTCAAAGAACATGCGCTCGATGCGAGCGTGATCGTGAAAAAACTCCATGTGAATCGCGCGCGGAACCGAGCAGCAAACATGGAGGTGCATGCTGGGGCCGCAGTGCGCGGACAACGGGACGTTGGCGGCCCAGCAAAGCGCGGCGGCATCGAGGAACCCGGTGATGCCCCCGCAACGCGTGGCGTCGGCCTGCAGCACCGTGACCGCCTTTGCCTTCAGCATGCGATCGAAGTACCAGGCGGTGTAGCCGTACTCCCCCGCCGCGATATCCATTCCCAGCGGGGCCCGCGATCGCACCTCGCTCAAGCCGATGAGGTTGTCGGAACTGACCGGCTCTTCAAACCACCGCACGTCCTGTTCTTTGAAGATATGTCCAAGCTGCAGCGCCTGCGTGACGGTATAGGCGCCGTTCGCATCCACGAACAGCTCAACACTCTGGCCGATCGCCGCTCGTGCAACGCCTACCCTGCGTGGATCGTCCTCCGGATGCGTGCCGATCTTCATCTTCACCATGCCGAAGCCTTGTTCCGCCCAGCCGCCCAGTTGATCTGTCAACTGCTTGTCGTCGTAGGTGGTGAAGCCGCCGCTCCCATAAACGGGAATGCCGTCACGCACAGCGCCGAGCAGGTTGACCAACGACACACCGAGCAGACGCGCCCGCAGATCCCACAGCGCATTGTCGATCGCCGCAACGGCCATCGCGGAGATGCCCGTTTCGCCCAGATTGCGCACAAAGTGCAGCATCGCCTGCCAGATGGCGCCATGGTCGAAGACATCGCGGCCATGGACAACCTTGCTGAGCAATTTCTCCACGAGCTTGCCCGTCGCGGCATCGGCGTAGGTGTATCCCAGCCCCTGTTTGCCTCCGGCAGCTAAGCTGACAAGCACCATGGTCGTGCTGTCCCATGAATCGGTTCCATCGGCCTCCGGAGCATCTGTCGGAACCGTATAGACCCGTACTTCGCCCGACGTGATTTTGCAGTTTTGCAGCATCGCTCTCCTCAGAAGTTCGTCAACACACGGGCCCCGTCTCCGGTTACCGTGACTTCATCGCAACGGCGCATGCCCCCGTAGCCATCAGAGGGTATCGCTTACACACAGCAGTGTTCGCGCATCTGTTCGGGCATCAAGGGCGCCGGTCGGGGGGCCATGGTGAGACCATAGCCGTAGGGTCCCGGAGTGCCTCCCAACGGCGGCAGCAACGGAGCACTGATCGCATTCTGTTCAAAGATTTGATCCTGCAACACGACGGTGAGCAGGGATCGCCGAACGGTGATGTGGCTGTCATACGCTATAAAACCTTGGTCACGGAATCGGTTCATAAAAAAACTCACCCGTGATCGTGTGGTTCCGACCATCTCCGCCAGGGTCTCCTGCGAGATCTTTGGTATCACCCTCTCCGCTTCGCCCGAAGTTTCAAACTTCGCCATCAACAGCAATATGCGGGCAAGGCGCTTTTCACTGGAGTTGAACAGTTGGTCGACGAGATCGGCTTGCGTTCGCATGCCGCGAGCCAGCAGAAACGCAAGAAAGAAATCCGAAAATGTACTTTGGTCGTGAAGCGCTCGCAAAAGCTCTGCCTTTTCGATCTGCAAGGCTGTACAGGGCGAAACCGCCACCGCTGTCGCGACCCGACCTTTGGCGGTGAGTGCAAGGGTCTCCTCTCCGACAAAATCGCCCGCTCCCAAGAACGTGATCGTTGCCTCCTTACCCTGGCGAGAAACAACAGTTAGTTTGGCGCGCCCTTTGTTGATAAAAAACACAGAATCTGCCGGCTCACCTTGGAAAAACAATGCTTGCTTCGGTTCAAGATGAAGGACTCTCCGGCCTCTGCCACCCGAAGACAAGAACGCAGATAGATCGAAGTGAGGAGTGTGCATAAATCCCTTTTCAGACATTCGGAAAATTGGACTGCAAGTCCCACAGACATCTACAACGTAGATCGCCTTGCTGTAGTTGCTCAAGACAGCATGCGGTCAAGAGTTCGATTCCGTAAGCAAGGGGAGCTTATCGATCCGCCTGCGGCTATTGATTCTGGTGATCAGCATTGGTTTCTTTATGTCTGCGGTGAATACGCGTAAGTCTTGCTGAGACATACCAACCTTTCAGTAGGGTGGGAGAAAATTCATCCCGCACTAAAACACGGAGGCAAAGAGACCTCTTCACGGGTCGAGTTTCGTTGTGGCAGATGAGGCGCTCGGCCTCTCGTGCCAACGTCTGATACGCGGTAAAACGTCCTTCGAAGAACGCAAGGCTTACCTGATTAGAATGCCTGATTTCCGTGAGAGATTGGCTTACGTCAGAGGCAAACATCGTTTGCAACCGAAGCAAGCGCATAGAAGAACCAGCCACGCGGGCAGGCCACCATCCGTATCCCTCAAGACCAGCCGACGATTCAGGCGGGCAGCGTCTGGTGCTCACTCCACCTTCATCGCGCAGAATACCTCCCGGTTTTTGCTGTTCTGTTTTAACCCTACATTCCCGGAATGACCAGGGCCTTTCGTTTCGGGCTGGAGTGCTTCGGGTCAGGGCCGCGCGAGCGCCGGTGATAACCGGGGCCGGAGGCAGCCTTGACGCGGAGCTGCCCGAAACGATCCTCGCCGGGTCCGGGATGGAGGATGGACTGATCTCGTGTTCGGATCGTTTGTTCTCGGTCCTGCGGACCTCACAAAACCCGTGCAGGAGGGCTTGTACGGGTTTTGTGATGGCGAGGTGCCACCCAGACCCTTACGGCGGCTCTTGCCTGCCTTTCCGCTCGATTGCCGATGCGTTCCATCGTCAGCCGCAACCGCCCGCCAACCCCTTTGCGGACAACACGGTCGATCAATGCTGCACTTACTATCCCCTCGAACGAGCCGCACCTGGAACTTATGTGATTCCAATCACGGCAACAGATCCGGCGACGGGGCTTTCTCATTCCGTCAGCCTGACTCTCATCGTCACACCGTAAAAGCGGGTGCAGCCATTTTCTTATCTGCTTTACGATCTACTCGATGCCGGCCATGTTGTCCCTTGACATCAGGTTGGCTTGTCGAAACACGAAGGGAAGATGGCGAAGTATGCAGGAAAGCGAGTATTGATTACGGGAGGAACGAGCGGCATAGGGCTTGCCACCGCGAGGCTCATGGTCTCCGCGGGAGCTCGGGTGCTGCTCACGGGACGCACGGAGAAGACCCTGGATGCGGCGCGTGAGGAGTTTGGCGAGAAGGCCATTGTGGTCGAGAGCGATGCAGCTTCGCTCGCCGACATCGAAGCCCTGGCCGAGCGGGTGAAGACCGACTTCGGACCGATCGACGCTTTGTTCGTGAACGCGGGTCAAACGCGCTTTGCACCGTTTGAAGAGACGACAGAAAGCGCGTATGACGATCTGTTCGCGGTCAATGCGAAAGGACCATACTTCACGGTACAGAAGCTCGCTCCACTGATGCGTGAAGGAAGCGGCGTGGTGTTTACGACCTCCGTTGTGAACGTATTGGGTTATCCGATGGTGAGCGCCTATGCGGCGACCAAGGCCGCGGTGAGATCCATGACGCGCAGCCTGGCGCGCGAGCTTCTGCCGCGTGGGATCCGGGTCAATGCGATGAGCCCCGGCCCGATCGAGACCTCCATTCTCGACAAGGTTATGCCCAAAGATGCCCTTGAACAGACGTACAAGCAGATGGCGGAGAGCAACCCGATGAAGCGCGTGGGCAACGCGGAAGAGGCTCAGCAGCGAGCGGCTTTGGGCGTCTCCCTTGCGGCAACCAGGATCGGTGGCGTCAGGGCGTACATCGTGACGCCGCGTGTGATCCCGGCACCGCACAAGAACCAGATCATCTTTCATATTCACGGAGGAGGTTACATCTTCGGTCCGGGCGAGGCGGGTACGGGCGAGGCGATGCTGATGGCAGCTTATGGCGGCTATAAAGTTCTCTCCGTCGACTACCGCATGCCGCCTGATGCCCCGTATCCCGCAGTTTAATTCGGACCCAACCGCGCCCGTGACCAAGGAAGCATACGGCGAGATGACGCGCTTCTTCGACACCCACTTAGCCAAATGAAGTCGCTGAGGATCAGCCCAAGAGTGTCAGCTCAGCTGCCCTCGGGATAATCAGCCCCAACCGTGACTGGCTCCCACAGATTTAGGTTATCCTCCCACTGCGAAAGCCGGGTGCGGAAGCGCTTGAGTGCAATTTTACCGAGGAGCAGATGTACGGGTGGGTTAGCCGCATCCGCCACATTGATGATAGCTTCGATCGCCTTTTGTGGATCTCCAGCCTGTTTACCGTGATTGTTTCGGAAGTAGGCTCGGGCCATACCCGCTGTCTTTTCGTACGCCGGCAGCTCTCGTGTTGCCATTTTGCCGGAGCGCCCGAGGAAGTCCGTGCGGAACGGTCCTGGCTCAATGACGGTGACATGCACACCGAGCGGTTTCATCTCTTCGGCAAGCGCCTCGCTGAAACCTTCGACTGCGAACTTCGTGGTGTTGTAGAAACCCCATCCAGCTGTACCGATCAAGCCTCCGATCGAAGATAAGTTGAAGATGTGACCTGTGCCGCGCTCTCTGAAGTGTGGCAAAAAGGCGCGCGTCGTGCGGATCACCCCGTAGAGGTTGGTCTGGAACACCGGCTCAAACTCTTCCTCGGATACCTCTTCAATCGCACCGTTTATGCCATAACCCGCGTTATTCACCAGCACATCCACATGTCCAAAAGCATCGATCCCTTGCTGCGTAACTGTCTCGATCTCCTTCGGGTTGGTGACATCAAGCGCGATAGTACGGGCCGTCTCTGGGTATTGATCCTGAAGGTCTTCGATTTTAGATCGATCTCGCGCGGTCGCGATAACCCGTTCCCCGCGACTAGACCATTTTACATTCAGGTGTAGTCTCCGAAGCGGAGTCTGAGCCAGGCTT
>CAXTYQ010000028.1:0-34625 GCA_964248505.1 uncultured Acidobacteriaceae bacterium | reverse complement strand
GGGAGCCTTCGCCTGGAAAGAATCAAGAGCTATACCTTATAGAGAAATGCTCTAAGACTGTGGCAAAGCGGCCTTCTCCTGCTCCTGTACCGCTTTGTCCTTCTCTTTCTTGGCTTTGGCGGCATCCTTTGCCGCCTTGCTGTTCGCCATGGCCGCGCTTTCCTGATGCTTTTGCTGCTTGCGTTGAGCCTTTAGTTCACTTTTCGTCAACGGCGTGGAAGTCGGTGTTGTCGGGTCCTGTGTTGTTGTTGTCACAGTCGTCTGACTTGTCTGGCTAGTCACCGGGGTTGTCGTTGGCCTCGTCTGCGTGGAAGGTGCATCTTGAGCCAGCACGGTCCCGGCACCCAGCAACGTGATCAGGGCTACGCGAGCCGTTAGAACCTTTGTCGATACCATTTCTGCAAATCTCCTTGGTGGTGTGAGGTCGCGCGAGGTACATCCTACTTGCCGCAGCCGCTTGACGTCCATTTTGTGTTAGACGCGCCGTGGGTATCCGCCGATGCCTCTCGCGCACATTGGCGCTCTGCCCAAAACGGGTGCTCTCGGATCGGCTTGCGTACAACCAGATAGAGCAGAAAAGACAGCGATCCTCCGGGCACGTATCGTAAAGACAAGACCAGCCCGTGGCTGCGTCGTCCCTTGAACCAGGAGTTCAATGTCCATGCGGTTCGCGCTCGCCCCGAACGTCCTTCTTTGCACGGCTCTTTTTGCCGCCGCTTCGTCGCCAGCTCAAGCTCCGCCAGCGGCGCAGCCGTCGGCCTTTGCGGCGCCCCTGGCGATTGACCTCGGCAGCGCGGGCCTCGGCCAGACACTGAAGAAGCTTGGGACGCGCGCCTCCTTGATCATGATCGTCGCCCACCCGGACGATGAGGACGGAGGCATGCTTGCGTACGAGAGCCGCGATCAGGGCGTCGATGCTACGCTTCTCACCCTTAATCGCGGCGAAGGCGGCCAGAACCTTATGTCGGCCGACTTCTGGGACCAGCTTGGCATTCTTCGCACGGAAGAGCTCCTCAGCGCGGACCAGTTCTATGGCGTTCACCAGTACTTCACGCGCGTCACCGACTTTGGATTTTCGAAGACCATCGACGAAGCTCTGAAACAGTGGGGGCACGACCGCGTCCTCTACGACTGTGTGCGCGTTGTCCGCCTCACGCGTCCGCTCGTCGTTACCTCATCTTTTGCGGGCAACGTCTCCGACGGTCACGGACACCATCAGGTCTCGGGGCTGATGGCGCAGGAGGTCTTCAACGCAGCCGCCGATCCCAACGTGTTTCCTGATCAGATCCGCGACGGACTTCGACCCTGGGCGCCCTTGAAGGTCTATGCTCGCGTGCCGTTCGCGCGCGTGACCGAACGCGGCATTTACGACTACGCGACCGGCCACTGGGAACCCGTCCGGTTTCGCAACTACGTCACCGGCCAGACGATCGAGGGCATACCCTCGACCACGGTTGAGATTCCGGAATCCACCTACAACCCACTCGTCGGACGCTCCGATCTCGCCGTCGCCCGCGAAGGCCTGGGCCAGCAGAAATCGCAGAACGGCGGCATCGGCTTGCCGCCCGCTCGAAAGTTTCTGTCGCCGTATCACCTCTACGCCTCGCGCGTAAGCTCCGGCGTACCGGAGCGCGAAACCGGCTTTTTTCAGGACATCGACACCACTCTGGCTGCCGTCGCCGACTACGCTCCGGTTGCCGATCGCAAGCCCTGGCGCGACCGTCTGAACCAGATTGCAGCCAGCGTTACAGAGGCCACCAACGCCTTCTATCAGTCTGCTGTTCTCGATCCTGCAAAGTCTGCCCCGGCGCTTAGCCAGGGCCTCGCGAAGACGGACGCGTTGCTTCGCGATCTTGCCGGGAGCAGCCTACCGGAGGACGCGAAGTACAACATGCGCCACGAGCTGGAGGTCAAGCGCGACCAGTTCAACACCGCGCTCAGTCAAGCGCTCGCCCTGAGCGTTCAGGCGACGATCCTGAACGGCCGGGACAGCTCTCGCTTCGGCCCGACGGGCGACATGTCCAACCAGGCCGGCACCTCGCAAACCGTCATTCCCGGCCAGACTTTCAACGTCAACGTCCACCTCGCGAATCAGAGTACCGAAGCTGTTACCGTCGTCCGCACCGATCTGGTCTCGCACGCCGGACCGCCCTGGAGCATCACGGCGGACACGACGCCCGCACCCGCGGCCACTCGACCTGCGCAAGCTCCAGGCGCGAGCGCTCCGGCCCGGACTGAAGCGCCTCCCCTTCGGCCCGCCCCAACCGCCGAGCGGTCCGGTAGCACTGCGGCCGTCGCTTCCGGCGCCCTCACCCCCGGAGAAGGGCGCGATCAGATCTTCTCCGTCTCCGTCCCGGCAGACGCCAGCCTCACCCGCCCGTACTTCTCCCGTCCCAACCTCGAACAGCCGTTCTACAACATCCTCGACCCAGCGGACCTCAACCTGCCGAACATGCCCTATCCCTTGTCGGTCGAGGTCACGTACAGCTACATGGGCGTCGAAGCGCACCTTTCCGGCGTTGTCCAGACCATTCATCGCATCACCGGCCCCGGCCCGCTCCCGGAGCCGCTTCTTGTCGCCCCGGCGATCTCGCTTACGGTCTCGCCCGAGGCCGGCATCGTCCCGGTTACAAACGCGCAGCTGCATCTGTCGGTGCTCGTCCACTCGAGCGTGAAAGGTCCCGCGACCGGCACCGTCCATCTCGAACTTCCACCGGGCTGGACCGCTAACCCTGCCGTCGCCGACTTTGCGACCGCCACCGACGGCGAGGACCGCACCCTCACCTTCGAGGTCACCCCCAAGTCGGTCGAGGCCAGACCCTACACCGTGACCGCGGTCGGGGAGTCCGGCGGTCGCGAGTACCGGCAGGGATTTCAAACCATCGGCTACACCGGCCTGCGTCCCTATCCCTTCTATCGCCCGTCCGCCTATAGAACCACTGGGGTCGACGTCAAAGTCGCGCCGGATCTCCGCGTCGCTTACATCACCGGCACGGGAGACGACGTCGCCCGATCGCTCGAAGATCTCGGCCTGCACGTGCAGTTTCTTTCCGCCGACAACATCGCCACCGCGGATCTTTCCCGCTTCGACGCGATCCTTCTCGGCATTCGCACCTATGCGGCGCGCCCCGAACTCCGCACGCTCAACAACCGCCTGCTGAGCTACGCGAAGGCGGGCGGCATCGTGGTTGTGCAGTACCAGACGCCGGAGTACGACCACAACTTCGGCCCGTATCCGCTCAGCCTCTCCTCCGACCCGGAGAAGGTGGTCGAAGAGGACAGTGCGGTGACGCTGCTCGCGCCCGAAGATCCTGTCCTCACGTGGCCGAACCGCATTGGCCCGGCGGATTTTAGTGGCTGGGTCGAAGAGCGCGGCCACGGCTTCCTGCGGTCGTGGGACCCACATTACATCGCGCTCACGGAGACCCACGACAAGGATCAGGACCCGCAGCGCGGCGGCCTCGTCTACGCTCGCACCGGGCGTGGCGCCTACATTTACACCTCGTTCGCCTTCTTCCGCGAGATGCCCGAGGGCGTCCCAGGCGCGTTTCGCTTGATGGCCAATCTGCTTAGCCTGGGGAAGAATCCAGCGTTCCAGGCGCAGCAGAAGTGACGCCCAGAACCTGAATTTCGCGCATCTCTGATTGGGCGAGATTTTTTCTAAAACAACACCTTCAGACCAAACTGCACGATTCGCGGATCGAACGTGCTGGTTATGGCCCCTCCGGTCTGAATAGGTACTGAGACGCCATTCACTGTCGCCGTGGAGTTCGCGATGGTGGTCGTGGACGGTGGCGTGAAGTTTGAGTGGTTGAGCGAGTTATACAACTCACCGCGAAACTCCAGCTTCAGCGTCTCGACCGGTAGATCGAAGCGCTTGTTGAACGACAGGTTCAGGGTGTTGTATAGCGGACTCCGCCCGGGGTCGCGCGACAGATTTCCGAATGGACTTTGTAACACACCGCCTATTACACTCACCGGGATGGCTGTCGCTCCGCCTGTCGGGTTGGACGCCGTGTTGATGTTTACATATTGCAGCGCTGTTCCATTTGAGAGCGATTTATTGAAAGTAGTAAGTGGCGCCCCAGATACCCGATTCGGTCGATAGAGGTTGGCTCCACGGTAGCTTGCCGCGATTCCTGAAACCTGGTTCGACGTCGGCGGATTGTAAGTCAGATTGAATGGAAATCCTGACTCAGCCTCGTTCACCGCCGATACCTGCCATTGCCCGAGCACCTCGTTAAGTATCCCGCCGGTATTCATAAACCTTCGGTCGCGTCCAAAGGGAAGTTCGTACACCAGCGAGGTGGTGTTGATCAACGGCTGGTTATACTCCGACTGGCCGTAGTCGCCGGCCAGGTTACGTATGTCCTGTGGTGACGGCGTGTTGGCTTCCAGTGAGGCTCCAGCATTATCCAGAGCATGCGAGTAGGTGAAAGAGTTCAGCAGAGTAAGTCCCGCGACCATTCTTTGCTCGTATCGAACCTGCAGCGAGTCGTAGTGCGAATAAGCTTCCCGAATTGGATAGGTGATGTCGCCGAAGGTAGAGATAGGTCTCTGAAATCCACTTAGCGGATCTGCTTGGTTGTAATTTGCGATCTGCAGAAGCTTCAATCCGTGATTACCGACATAAGCGATGTCGAGCAAGGTATTCTTGGCCAATGTGCGCTGCACATCCAGATAGTAGCTGTGCACATAACTGTCGCGGTACCGATTGGAATCGATGTAGGTGATGTTATCCGTCTTTGGGTTGAAGGTAAGCGTTGTTGCCGGGAAACCCTGGTCCATCCGCGTGTAGGTTGACGACTTCGTCGCACCCACGGGGGCCTGCGTTACCGTTACAAACAGGGCCTGCGGTGGGTTGATCGCAAGGATGTTACCCGAGCCTGCACGATCGTAGTGCGAGAAGCTGATCCCATAGCCGCCGCGCAGAGCGGTCTTATCATCCACTGCATACGCGAACCCCAGCCGCGGTGCGAAGTCGTCTTTGTCGGGATTGATTGTGTACTTGTTTCCCTGATCGGCATAGATGAACGACTGCAGGTTGGCGCTTGCGGCTGCCGCCGGGTTGAAGTTAGACTGCAAGTTCTTTTGCTCGTAGTAGGGTGTTGTGTATTCATACCGTAGACCAAGGTTCAAGGTAAGTCGTGGAGTTGCTTTCCAGTCATCCTGCATGTATCCGAAGTGCGACTGGTTTCGCAGGTGCGCAACGAAGTAAGAAGAAAGCGAGTAGGCACTCGAAGCTCCCCAAAGGAAATCCGCGACATAATTGTCTGTAGTTGCCGTGCCAGTAAGCTTTCCACCTACAACGGGGCGTGAATATCCACCGGCAAAGGTGAAGGACCCGTAGAGCGGGTTGGTGTCTTGCACCGCCATCCAGAGATGCTGGTACTCATAGCCGAACTTGAGCGAGTGGTTTCCGAGCACCCAGGTATAGTTGACCTTTGGATCGAGGAGTGACGGATTCTGGAACTGCGGGTTCGTTGTCTGTCGGCCGAGCGCCGCGATGCCGGTGATCGAGATTCCTGGAATGCCGCCAGCAACCGCAGGGGCAGTCGGTAGCCCAGGGAAGGTAAATCCAGGATTGTCGCCGATCGAAAGCGAGAACTTCCCGGCCTTGGTCCGGGACAATCCGAGCCGCGCATCCAGCAGCTGGTTTGCACCGACGACCCGGGTGTATCCGACCGCAACCTGCTGGTCGAGAATGCGTTGCTTCCCATTGGAATTTCCATCGATCGGCAGCCCAAAGATCGGGAAGTCCGTAGCGTTCTGCTTCAGATCGCTGACCCGCACAAAGAAAGAGTTACGCCTGTCTAACGTGTAGTCCAGCCGCACATCGCCTTTGTCCTGAAAGTTCTGCGACCGCTGAAATGTGGTGAAGTTATTCGCGGTCGCCGTGCTCGTATCGGCAGGCAGCAGGCCCACAATGGTCTTCGCGATGGGCGAGATATCGGGCGCGGTCAGAATCGAAGTTCCGGCTGCATACGCCTTGCCCGTATATGGGTCGTAGACCGTCGTTCCAAAGACACCGGCCCGCTGATTGGAGGTCGGCAGGGTCGCCGTCGAAACCTGCTTGCGGGCCTGACGAAACCCTTCGTAATCCAGAAAGAAGAAGAGCTTATCCCGCTTGATCGGGCCGCCGATGTTGCCGCCGAACTGGTTGCGATTGAACTGCGGCTTCTGGCCTCCTGGCGGCCGAAAGAACCCGGTGGCATTCAGGTCCGTGTTGCGGAGGAATTCATAGACGCGTCCATGAAACGTGTTGGTTCCTTGCAAGAACGCGACATTGATTGTCGCTCCTGAAGCTCGTCCGTACTCGGCGCCCGGGTTGTTCGTGACCACTTGAAATTGCGCGATCGAGTCCGGAGCAGGCTGGATGATCTGGTTCGAGAAACCCTGGTTGGACTCGCCGTACGCGTTGTTATCCATTCCGTCGAGCAGGAAGTTATTGAAGATCGACCGCTGCCCGTTCACGTTGAAGGCACCCTCGCGGACCAGGCCCGTATTGGACGTGCTTGTCAGCGTGCCTGTCGCTTGCCGCACGCCGGTGGTCAGCCCGATCAGGTCCGAGTAGTTGCGGCTTACCAGGGGAAGCGCCGCTATCTGGTGCTGCGTTATGATCTGTCCGCGCTCGCTGGTGTCGGTCTCCGGCTGCAGGCTCACGCCCGAGACTACGTTGACTGTGGTCTCAGCCGCGCCCGCACTCAGGGTCAGGTCGACCCTCTGCCGGCCCGAGATCGTCACACCGATGTCCGTCGCCGTCGCCGCCGAAAATCCTGCCTTTGTCGCCTGCAAGTTGTACTGCCCGACGCGCAACGCTGGAACTTCAAACTCTCCTTCGCCATTTGAAGTGCGCGTGTTGACGACGCCTGTCGCCTGGTTTGTCACGGTCACGGTTGCCTCGGGAATGACCGCGCCGGAGCTGTCCCGAATCGTCCCGACGATGCTTCCGTTCTCAAACTGTGCCGGCGCAACTACCGGCAAGGCAAGCAGACACGCGAGTGCCGCAACGATGAAAAAGAAGGATGAACGCATGGCTGTACGGTAGGTCCGAGATGTTGCGGCACCTTGAACGGAATGTGAACAGATGATTTCGGCGCGTCCTCAACGTGCCGCGTTTGTGCTCAGTACCGTGCTGCACTCTGCCAAGCGATGGGTCGCGCTCCACGAAGCCGGCTAAGCCTCAACCAGGCCGTACCTTCGTTGCCACTGCAATTTGAGTCGGCTCCAGACCCTCTCGAGATCGACCTGCGCCATTGCGGGATCGCGCTTCTCGGCGAAGGCGGCCGCCTCTCGTTTGGCCAGCTCCAGCAGATCGCGATCGCGCACGAGGCTGGCCACGCGCAGCTCCGGCGCACCTGCCTGCCGCGTTCCAAAGAACTCTCCCGGCCCTCTCTGCTTCAGGTCGAGCTCGGCCAGCTCGAACCCGTCCTGGGTGCGGACCATAGCGTCGAGCCGCTCCTCTGCGGCCGGGCTCACCTTGCCGCCGGTCATGAGGACGCAGTAGCTCTTCGCTGCTCCACGGCCGACGCGCCCGCGCAGCTGATGCATCTGCGCGAGCCCAAACCGCTCTGCATGCTCGATTACCATGACTGACGCATTCGGCACGTCGACGCCCACCTCGATCACCGTCGTTGCGATTAGCACGTCCGTGTCGCCGCGCTGAAATCGCCGCATCGCCACCTCCTTTTCGGCGGCGCTGAGCCGACCGTGCAAGAGGCCGAGACGCAAACCGGCCAGAGCTCCGCTGCGGAGATCTTCATACATCTCGGTGGCGGCGCGCAGCTTTGTCTTCGCGAACAGAGCCGGGGCGTCCGCAGCGTCCGCAGCGATTCGATGCTTCCGGGCAGAGCTCTTTCCTGGCCTCTGGCCGGTTTCTGCTTTTTGATTCTTGACGACCTCCTCCACCTCGCGCGCGAAATCGAGCTCCGCCTGGTCATCCTTGCTGCCCTCGATCACGGGATAGACCACATACGCCTGCCGGCCCAGAGCGACCTGCCGCCGCACGAACTTCCAGACCTCCGCCGCCTTCGCCTCCGTCGTTCGCCTGGTCACGATCGGCGTTCGACCGGGCGGCATCTCGTCGATGACGCTTGCCTCGAGGTCCCCATACACGGTCAAGGCGAGGGTCCGCGGAATCGGCGTCGCCGTCATCACCAGCACATCCGGCTCCGACTGCGTCCCGTCGGGCCCGGGCTTGCGCATGAGCTTGAATCTCTGCTGCACGCCGAACCGATGCTGCTCGTCGACAATCACCAGACCTAGGTTGCTGAAGTCGACCTTTTCCTCGATCAGAGCGTGCGTTCCGATGGCCAGCTCCGTTTCGCCGCGAAAGATCCTCCCGCGAGCCTCGCGCTTGGCAGCCTCGTCGAGCGACCCTGTCAACAGCGTCACGCGATATGGCCGTCCCGACCTCGGCGAAACCGCCTCCCCGAGGAGCTTGCGAGCCGAGATGTAGTGCTGTGTCGCCAGGATTTCGGTTGGGGCCATCAAGGCTGCCTGATAGCCGTTTTCGATCGCCACCAGAGCAGCCTGCATCGCCACGATCGTCTTTCCTGAGCCTACATCGCCCTGCAGCAAACGACGCATGGGCTGCGGGCGGCGCATGTCCGCCGCGATCTCCCCGAGCACCCGCTTTTGCGCGCCGGTCGGACGAAAGGGAAGCACCTGCTTCAAAGCATCGCGCACCTTTGCATCGGTCACAAACGCCGTGCCGACGCGGTCCCGCAGCCTCCGCCGCTTCAGCTCCAGGCCGAGCTCCAGATAGAAGAACTCCTCGAAGATCAGACGTCGGTGTCCCGGTGTTCGGGCATCTTCGAGCTCGCGCATGGGTGTGCCCGCGTCGGGAAAATGAACGGCCCGCAGAGCCTCGATCCGCTCGGGCAGAGAGAGCCGATCCAAGAGAACACGAGGCAGCGTCTCCTGGTCGTGTCGCCCAAGTACAGGGCGCCCAGGTTCAGGGCGCCCAGGCTGCGGGCGCCCAGGCTCCGGCACCCTATCCGGGGCCACGCTGAGAGCGCCAAGCTCCTCGAAGACCGACCAGATGACGCGCCGCAGCCAGCGCGAGGTCAGCTTGGCTCCCCACGCCGTCGTACCGCCCAGCGACTCATACACGGGAACGATGCGGCCCACCTCGAGCATTGCCCATCCGTCGTCCTTATCCCCCGGCGCAGGCAAGATCTCAAACTGCGGCTGCACCATTTTCAACTTTCCGGCGGCGGATCGAGAGCTGTCGAGCTGCCCGTATAACGCGACCATCTGCCCGACCTTGAAGCGGTCCCGCAGATACGTCCCGTTGAACCACAGGCACTTCACCGAGCTCACGCCCTGTCCGACGGTCATCTCAAAGATCGGCATTGAGCGGGTCCGAAGGAGCACGGTCCCGCGCACCTCGCCGATGAGGCTTGCCATGGAACCGGCCTCCAGCTCCGCGATCGGCCGCGGATGCAACCGGTCCTCGTACCGGAACGGCAGATGATAGAGCAGGTCTTCGACCGTCTTCACATCGCGCTTGGCCAGCTCCTCGGCGACCCGCTCACCGACGCGCTTTACGAACTTGATCGGTGTAGAAAGCTCGAGCACACACTGATGCTAGCAAGCGGATCGCTCAAAGGGGCGCACTCAGCGCGGGCGGCAGGTGTGTAAACGCAAGACGGTGAGAGAACAGCACGGGTCAGATCTCCGACCTGAGCCATCTCTCACCATCCAAGCTTAGCTGCTCTGGGAGCTACTTCGCGGGAGCCGCCGCAGGCTTCGCCGCCGCGGTTTTCGCCGCAAACTGCTGCACCATGGTGTCCACTACCTCATACAAGAGCTGGTCCGGGTCCTTGCGCGCGAGCTCCTTGAACTTCACACCGGCGCGCTGTCCGGCCGCCGCAGTGTCCGGCAGCGTTACGCCTCGGTTTGTCGCACTCAGCTCAACCAGTTCTTTGACCATGCCGAAGAATTTATCCTCATTGCGCCCGCTCGCTACCCACGCCTCGTGCACCGTCATCGGGATCAACTTTTCCAGCGGCATCGGCGAGGTGTCGGTCGCCGCTGATCCCGAGTTGGTTCCGGCTTGCTGCGCGTGTGCGGCCGGCATCGGCGCAAACATCAAAGTGCTCATCAGTAGAATCCCTGTGCAGACGGTCTTTTTCATGGGCGTTCCTCTTTTCCCTTGCTTGTTCTTATGACTGATCTTCGATGGAATGCACCACCGAACCGAAGCTCATAGCGATCTCAGACCCGCTACCGCCAACCGTTGCCATCGTCCCATCTTCGATCTCGATAATCTCGATAATCTTGTCGGCGTTCGTGGTTTTGGTGCGCCTGGCCCAGCAATGCTCCGCCACCGGCTCCGATGGCGCCGCCAATCACGGCCCCCATGCCTCCGCCAAAGGCGGCCCCAAGAACGGCTCCACCGGCGCCGCCGATCAACGCGCCCCCGCCCGGACCGATTCCATTATTGTGCCGCCGATAGCCCCGGTCATATCCGTCGCCATAGGGTCGCGAATCGCGAAAGCCGCGATTCCAATTACCGTTTCTGTCGCGCCAGTCCGCATTTGCAGCCACCGGACCGGCGGCGCCCAGCAACATGACACCGCTCAGTGCCCATCCCGTAAACCTTTTCATGGTTCCTCCTCGTGCAACGGAACTGCATTCAACGCCTCTTTGGATGGGGGATGGTACTGAGGGGGTTCTTAATCGAGTACCGGGAAGTGCAGATGGTTTGCGGAAGATGCACGCCGGTCTCTCGATCCGAGACGCCTGAACCGATCGCATCGCTTACTTCAATCCCACTGAAGCCCGTCAAACAGCTTTGGATCATGGCCGATCTCCCCTGCTAGACTGGACGGTAACCGCCACAGGGAAGCGCGTCATGCCTATCGTTCAGCTCCAACACGTCCGCAAGGTTTACGGCAGCAAAGTCGCGGTGGAGGATATGAGCTTTGCGATCGAGCCCGGCACGATGTTCGGCCTGCTTGGACCGAACGGCTCGGGCAAGACCTCCTCGATCCGGATGATGATCGGCATCACCATTCCCGACTCCGGCACGGTAGAGCTCTTTGGGCAGCGCTTTCATCGATCGCAGCTCAGGCGCGTCGGATATCTCCCTGAAGAGCGCGGACTTTACAAGAAGATGAAGGTGATGGAACAGCTCATCTTTCTCGGCCAGCTCCATGGACTTTCGGCCACGACCGCCACGGAGCGCGCCCACCTTTGGTGCGAGCGCATGGAGATCACCGAGGCGATTGGCAAGAAAACCGAAGAGCTTTCCAAAGGCATGCAGCAGAAGATCCAGTTTATCGCCGCGCTGCTTCACGAGCCCGACCTCATTATCATGGACGAACCCTTTTCCGGGCTCGATCCTGTGAACGCCACGCTGTTGCAGGACACCCTGGTCGACCTTCGCAAGCAAGGGAAAGCGATCCTCTTCTCCACGCATCGCATGGACCAGGTCGAGAAGCTGTGTGATGCGATTGCCCTGATTCACCGCGGTCGGCTCGTCCTTTCCGGCTCCATGCGTGAGGTGAAATCGCGCTACCCCCGCAACCGCGTCCAGATGACGTTTGAGGGCGACAGCAGCTTTCTTCAGCATCCCTCGGTCGAAGAAGCGAAGAACTATAACGGCCGCGCGGAGATCAAGCTCCATTCTCCCAACGGCATCAGTCCCGATGCTCAGCCTCTGCTCGCCGAAGCTGTCCACCGAGGCACGCGCATATCTCGGTTCGAGGTGATGGAGCCCACGCTGGAAGAGATTTTTATCGAAGAGATTGGGGCCGATACGGCGGCAAACCACGCCCCTGTCACGCCCTTGATGCCCGCGGCAGTGGCCGGAGACAAAGTCCATGCATAACGTTTGGCTGATCGCACGGCGCGAGTATCTGGAGCGCGTCCGCACACGTTCGTTCGTGATTATGACGATTCTGATTCCGGCGTTGATGGCCGGCATCATCTTTGGCGCCGCTCTGCTCAACAACCGTTCGAAGTCCGCTTCGCACATTGCGGTGGTCACCGCTGACCCCGAGTTTGGCCTCGATCTTCAGTCTGAACTCACCGATAACGGCCGCTCGAAGATGAAGGTCGATGTCATTTCGCCGCCGGCCCCGAACACCCGCGCCAGCCTCGACAGCGAACTCAAGGACAAGGACCTCGACGGGTATCTCTGGGTTACACCACCGACGGCCGGCAACCGCCGATCCACCTTTGAGTGGGTCCCCAAATCCAGAGCCGACATCGTCACCAAAGGGACCATCAGCCAGGCCGTCCGCACCGTCCTTACACGCGAAGGCCTTACGCACTCCGGCATGGGCGCAACGGACGTGAACACGCTGCTTCAGCCCGTCGAACTCGACAGCACGCAGGCCGGCAAGAACGACAGCTCCGGAGCCGCCGTCGCCAGCGCCTACGGCCTCTTCTTTCTGATGTACTTCGCCATTCTCTCTTACGGGATGAACGTCGCGCGCTCCATCATCGAAGAGAAGACCTCCCGCGTCTTTGAGGTCTTGCTCTCGACGATCCGACCGGAGGAGATGCTCGCCGGCAAGGTCATCGGCGTCGGCGCGGTCGGGCTCACGCAGGTGGGCATATGGATGGTGGCGGGCCTTTTCCTGGCACACGCCGGAGCGGTCGCCAGCGGCTTCTCGTTTCCGCTCACCGCCGCGCAGGTCGTCTCTTTCTTCATCTTCTTTGTGCTGGGCTACATCCTCTACTCCTCGATTGCCGCCGCTCTCGGCGCGATGACCAGCTCCGAGCAGGAGCTGCAGCAGATGAATATTTTCCTCATGCTCCCCTTGATCGCGTGCTCCATTATCATCTTCCGCGTGATCACGGACTCGGACGGCCTGATCGCGACTGTATTTTCGTTTATTCCCTTCTGCACACCGCTCATCATGAACGTTCGTATCGCCGTTCATCAGCCACCCGCCTGGCAGATCGCGCTCTCCATCGTCGAACTCGTGGTCACCATCTTCGCCGTGCTCTGGGTCGCGTCGCGCATCTACCGCGTGGGGATCCTGATGTACGGCAAGAAGCCCAACCTCCCCGAGATCATGCGCTGGCTCCGCTACACCTAGGCCGCGCATGGTAGACCGCAGCAACTTTGCCATGTACCCCAGCCTGCGGAGCCGTGGAGTGATCGTCACCGGCGGCGCCTCCGGCATCGGCGAAGCTATTGTTGAAGCGTTTGTCTACCAGGGCGCGCAGGTCGTCTTCCTCGATATTGACGACCAGGCTGCGGAGCGTCTCATCGGCCGCCTCGCCCCACACGCGCCCGTCACGCCCGTTTACTTTCGCTGCGATCTCACCGACGTCGCCCAGATCGCGCAGACGGCTGAGCTCATCCTCGACCGTTTTCCGACGCCGCACGTGCTCGTCAACAACGCAGCCGACGACACTCGACACAGCGTCGCCGAAGTCACCTCGAGTGACTGGGACCAGTCGATCGCGGTCAACCTCAAGCACCAGTTCTTCCTGTCGCAGGCCCTGATTCCCGCCATGCGCAGGGCCGGCCAGGGATCGATCATCAATATGAGCTCCATCTCCTGGACCATCCCGGCACGCGGCCTGCCCGTCTACGTCGCAGCCAAGGCGGCCATCGTCGGTCTCACGCGCGCCCTCGCCCATGAGCTCGGCCCGGACAACATTCGCGTCAACGCCGTTATGCCGGGAGCCGTGCTCACCGAGAAGCAGAAGCGCCTCTGGCTCACCGAGGCCTACACCGCCGAGGTGCTCGGGAACCAGGCTCTCAAACGCATGATCCTGCCCGAAGAGGTCGCCCGCCTCGTCCTCTTTCTGGCTTCGGACGACAGCTCCGCCATTACCAATCAGAGCTACGTCATCGACGCCGGCTGGACCTGATCGCGATGCATTCCGCCGCACTTCCGAAGCTCGTCACCGTTCGTGGATCTGCCCGCGATCTGGTTGAGCTCGCCCTTGCCTACGGTTTAATCCTCATTACCGTCTGGGTTCCCAACCCGCCCCAGCGATATCTGTTCTGGGTTTGCTTTGTCTGGATCGTCGGATCGACCATTGCTCGCCGGGACAGCCTCAGAACTCTGGGGCTTGGCCTGACCGGCCTCCTCCGCTCGCTGTGGATCATCGGCGCCGCACTGCTCTGCGCTGCCGTCGCCATCGTTATCGCGTCACGGCTCGGGACGGTGCACCGCCTCCATGGACCCACTCCCATGCTCTCCCACGTCCGTGGATACCTTGTCTGGTCCGTAATGCAGCAGTTCATTCTTCAGAGTTACTTTCTACTGCGGCTCCTGCGGCTTCTGCCGAACCGGTCAGCCGCCGTCTTTGCTGCTGCCGGCATCTTCTCGCTCGCACACCTACCGAACCCTATCCTCACCCCCGTCACGCTGCTCTGGGGCATCCTCGCCTGCTCCCTGTTTCTGCGCTACAGGAACATCTACGCGCTCGGCTTCGCTCACGGCATCCTCGGCCTTACTGTCGCGATCGTCGTTCCCAACGCGCTTCATCGCCACATGCGCGTCGGTCTCGGATACCTCCGGTACCATCCCAGCGGCCGCGACCGTTCGACGCAGGATCATCGCAGCCAGATGGACCACAGCGTGTCGACCGAGGCATGCGTCACAGCCGACGCGCCCACCCTGCGCCTCTGACGCCACGCGCGCCCGTAGAAGACGCCAGCCAGACACGCCAGAAGCACGTATCTCCAGTTGAAGTGCACGGCTCGTTTGTTGAAGTGCGACAGCCCGAACAGCACCGACGTCACACCGAGCGCCCATCCTCGCCCGAGCTTGCGCTCGAGCAGATTCTGCATCCAGCCGCGAAAGAACAGCTCCTCCGGAACGGCTATAAAGAAGAACGTAAACACCCACGCGAGGACGACCCGACCGGGCGATGGCAGATCCCGATGCACATGGAGGAAGCCGAGCAGCAGCCCAAGGATAATTGCGACCGGCGCGTAGAAGACCAGCTCCCGCCCGCCCACACGCACGTCGTTCGGACGGAGCCGGAGGTCAAAGCCGACGCCCTCGAGCCTGCGAATCGCCAGAAATCCGTAGATGCCCGTATCGAGCAGGAGCATCTTGTTGAATACCGCCATGTGCGCCGGCCACGCGGGCTCGAACCAGCGCAGATCGACGGCGAGCCCTAGACCCAGGAGCACAACGAGATCGCGCCAGTCTCCCCGTTGCTCCGGGTCGGCAACTCGCGCGCACCAGAGCAAGGCACTCACCAACACCGGCAGGGAGGCGTACAGAGCGAACCATTCCCAGCGAAACATCCCGGCCGAACTCGCAACGAGAGCGTACGGAACGCAGAGCACGGCCGGCCGCAGAAGTCGAACGGAGACCGGCCCTGTGGCTTCCCGCCGCAAGCTGCCCGGGAAAAAGCGGCGGCGAAGAAAGGCAAGAGCGTCAAGAGCGCTGCCAGCACTACCACCGGAGAGATAGCAGATCTCAGCATCCCACCGATCAGCATAGCTCGAGCCGTGGGCAGATACACTCATGGGCGTGCTTCCGCTCGCCGCCCCCTCTGGTCCCACACGGCCTCAGCCTGAGGTCCTCCGCACCAGCTTGCTCGCGCGTCTCGCCCTTGCTCTCGTCCCGCCGCTCGCCGCGGTCGTGATCCGCCTGCTCGGCGCCACTCTGCGGTATCAAGATCTTACCGATCCCGGGACCATCCCCGGCGCGCAACATCCCGGCTCCAGCATCTACGTCTTTCCGCACCGCTCGCTCTTGATCGCCGCGCACCGCTTCCGCAATAGGCAGATCGCCATCCTTATCAGTCAGAGCTTTGACGGCGAACTGATCGCCCGCACCGTCCGCCGTCTGGGTTTCGTTCCCGTCCGTGGCTCGTCTTCACGCGCCGGAGTCTCGGGTCTACGGGGTCTGGCGCGCGCGTACGGGGCCGGCCACATCTGCGCCTTCACCGTCGATGGTCCGCGCGGCCCGGCCATGATCGCGAAACCCGGTGCGGCCCAGCTTGCACAGCTCACCGGAGCCCCGGAGATCGGCGCCTTTTACGCCTTTCCTATTCGCTGCTGGCAGCTTCGCTCGTGGGACCGCTTTCTTATTCCCAAACCCTTCAGTCGCGTCGTCGTCGCCTGGTCTGCCCGCGTCACACGCGAGCTTGGCGCGAACTCCGGCCCCGACAGAATCCCGCTCTCCTCGATCCAGGCCGCCCTCGACCGCGCTGTCAGCATGGCTGAAGGCGTCGGCCCGTTCTCGTAAGCTGAAGGAGAATGCGCGTCTCCGACTTCCACTTCGAGCTTCCTGAAGACCTCATCGCGCAGACCCCACCCGAGCCTCGCGGTTCCTCGCGCATGCTGGTCGTCGACCGTGCCACTGGCGCCTGGATGGACGACCGGTTCGCCAGCCTACCCCAGCTGCTCCGGCCCGGCGACCTCCTTATCCTCAACAACTCCCGCGTCCTTCCCGCACGGCTCTTCGCCACCCGCGCCGGTGCGCAAACTCATCCCAACTCCCCCAGACCGACCGGCCAGATCGAAGTTCTTCTCACCGAACAGATCCCCAGCCCCGCCGGGGAAAACCTCTGGCGAGCCCTGGTCCGGCCGGCGCGAAAGATCCAGATTGGGGAGCGCCTTCTCTTTCACAGATCCGGTTCGCCCGACCCGCTGCTCGAAGCCGAAGTTATCTCGACTGGATGCTTTGGCGAACGCACCCTGCGCTTCGCCCCTAGTCCAAACTTCCACGCCAATCTTGAGCAGATCGGCCACATGCCGCTGCCGCCGTACATCCGCCGCGACCAGGCTCGCACGCCCGACACGGCACACGACCAGGCGCGCTATCAGACCGTGTACGCCGCGCCGCCCGGCTCCGATCTCCACCGCTCCGCCGCCGCGCCCACCGCCGGCCTGCACTTCACACCGGAGATTCTTGCGGGTCTTCGCGCCTCCGGCGTCGAGATTGAGTCCATCACCCTTCACGTCGGTCTCGGCACCTTTCAGCCCGTCCGCGTCGACCAGGTCGCGGACATTCGTCTGCACGCCGAACCTTATACGCTCCCGTCAAGCACGGCCGAAGCCCTCAACCGCGCCCGTCAGGATGGCCGCCGCATCGTCGCCGTCGGCACGACGACGACACGCGCGCTCGAACACTGCGTCCTCGAAGCCGAGCGACGCGGCGAGACCGAGCTCCACGCCCACTCCGGCTCCACGTCGCTGTTTCTCTCGCCCGGCTACCGCTTCCGCCTCGTCCGCGGCCTCCTCACCAACTTCCACCTCCCCGAGTCCACGCTGCTGATGCTCGTCAGCGCCTTTCTGGCGCCGCCCGTTGAACCAGGGCAGGGAAGAGATCGTGCTCTCGCCGCCTACGGCCATGCGATCGAGCAGGGCTACCGGTTTTTTTCCTATGGAGACTGCATGCTGGTGCTGTGAGCCGCGCGATCACCCCGTGCGACCGTGCCTGCTCCACCCACCCCGCGCTACCATCAAACCAGCCATGGCCTTCAAGAAAACCCCAGCCAAAACCACCGTCGCCAGACTGCAACAAACCGCGACCGTTCCCTCCGCGCCCGGCTCCAAGCCGCCCGTCTATCTGCTGGACTCCATGGCCTTCATCTTTCGCGCTTACCACGCCATGCAGCGCCAGCGGCCTATGTCGACCCGCACCGGCATTCCCACCGCCGCGACGTATGTCTTCGTCAATATGATCAACAAGCTTCGCGCGGACTTTTCGCCCGAGTACCTTGCGGCGATCTACGACGTCGGAGCTCCCGTCCATCGCAACGCCCAGGCCTCGCAGCTCAAGGACGTCCAGAAGTTCAATATCAAGACTCAGGCGTTCGAGACGATCGAGTACGGCGGCTACAAGGCCAACCGGACTGCTACACCGCCCGACCTCATCCAGCAGCAGCCCTACATCCGGCGGGCCCTTGAAGCGTTCCGCATCCCGATCCTCTTCTACGAGGGCTTCGAGGCCGACGACGTTATCGGCACACTCTCCTGCCACCTCGCTGCTCTCGGCCACCACGTCTACGTCGTGTCTTCCGACAAGGACATGATGCAGCTCGTCAACGAACACGTCTCCATCCTCAACCCGACGAAGGACAATCTGATTCTCGACCCCGCCGGGGTTGAGAAGGCTCTCGGCGTTGCGCCCGAGCGCGTGGTTGACGTGATGGCGCTTCGCGGCGACTCTATCGACAACATCCCCGGCGCTCCTGGCATTGGGGACAAAGGCTCCGTTGAACTTATCCAGCAGTTCGGCACGGTTGAGGCTGCGCTTGACCGTGCCGAAGAGGTGAAAAAGAAAACGTATCGCGAATCGTTACAAAATAACCGCGACAACATCCTTTTATCAAAAGAGCTCGTCACCATCCACACCGGCGTGCCGATCGAGTTCTCGCTTGAAGACATGCGCACGCAACCGGTCGACAATGCCGCCTGTCGAGCACTCTTTTCGGAACTCGAGTTTACGACGCTGCTCAAGGAGCTCGCCCCGGCCACCGACAACACCGTCATTACCTTCAACACCAAACCCACCCCGGCCGAGGTCGAGGGCTTGCTAGCCGAAGCCCGCCTGCCGCTAGACTCTGACAAACTGGCAACGGACAACCGGAGGGAAGAACCGGCTTCCGCGAAGCCCCGCGGCCTCGCTCTGGCCATCACCGAAACCGCGCAGGCCATCGCCGAAGAGACCTCGGCCGACCCTGCGGAGAACCCCGAGGACGCCGACGCTCCGCCCGATCCCGAACCGCCCCGGCCCGAGACCATGTCTCTCTTTGGCGCGCCTCCGCCTGCAGACACGCCAGAGGGAGCCGCAAAACAGGTCGCATCCTCCGCCTGCTCGCTCGGTGTTTCCACATCTCCGAGCTCTGGGCTCCAGGTTGATCTTGACGACGCTACGTATGGCCCCGATCTGCGCGCCGCCCTCGAAGACCCCGCTCTGCCTAAGCACGTGCACGACCTGAAAGCGGTCACTCGCGCCCTCAGACCGCACGGCATCACCCTCGCGGGCCCCGTGGTCGATGTCATGCTACTCTCCTACCTCGCGAACCCGACCCACGGCTCGCACACCCTGGCCGATGTGAGCGCGCGGGCCTCGTCGCGCGCGCTCACCCATGCGCCCGAAACCCTGCTCCCCGAGGCCGCCACCGCCATCAGCCGCCTGGTTCCCATTCTCCAGCAACAGGTCGCCGAAGCGACCCCTGTCGAGCACCATATCCCTGTAGACGACCCAGCGCTCGGCGGCGCGGTGACTCACGAGATGCTGTTTGCTGACAAGGCGGTGAGCAGGGAGCAGGGAACAGGGAACAGCAGACATCCGGGTGGAGCTGAAGATTCGGGACTCACTTCCACTGACGCCGGCGGTGACTCTTCCGTCGCACCGACAGGCAACCATGAGATTGTTTCCCTTTCCCTGAGCGCTGTTTTCTCGCAGACGTCGCCGCTCCAGCATGTCTACGACAGCATCGACCTTCCTCTCGTCCCTGTCCTGCTCCGGATGGAGGAGGCCGGCGTTCGCGTCGACCCCAGCATTCTCCGCGAGATGTCGTCCCGCCTCACCGTCTCCATGGACACGCTTGCTGAGCAGATCTACGAGGGCTCCGGCCACCGATTCAACATCAACTCGCCCAAGCAACTCGGCGACGTACTGTTCAACAAGATGAACCTCGCCAAACCCATTAAGTACGGCAAGGGCAAAGTCATCTCGACCGCGCAGGACGTGCTTGAAGACCTGGCCCTGCTGCACCCGGTTCCCGCCCAGGTGCTCGAGTACCGCCAGCTCGCCAAGCTCAAATCGAATTACCTCGATCAGCTTCCGCAGCTTGCCGATCGCGACGGCCGCGTCCACACCACCTTCAACCAGGTCGGCACCGCCACCGGCCGGCTCTCCTCCACCAATCCCAACCTCCAGAACATTCCCACCCGCACCGCGCTCGGGCGCGAGATCCGCGCTGCCTTTATCGCGGCCCCGGGTAACGTCCTGATGTCGGCCGACTATTCGCAGATCGAGCTCCGCCTGATGGCGCACTTCTCCTCCGATCCCCTGCTCGTTGACGCCTACCAGACCGGCAAGGACATACACACGCTTACCGCCGCCGAGGTCTTCGGTCTGGACCCCAACACGCTCGACAAAGAGACCCGCGCCCGCGCCAAAGCCGTCAACTTCGGCATCGTTTACGGTATTAGCCCATTCGGCCTCGCCACCCAGCTCTCCATCGATCAAAAGACCGCGCGCGAGTACATTGAGCGGTACTTTGAGCGCTACGCCGGCGTCCGCGCCTTTATCGAGCAGACGCTCGACACGGTCCGCCGCACCGGCTCCGTCCAGACCCACTTCGGCCGCATACGTCCTATCCCCGACATCCAGTCGCGCAACCCTAATATGCGCGGCTTCGCCGAACGCACCGCCGTCAACACACCCTTGCAAGGCACCGCCGCGGACCTCATCAAGCTCGCCATGATCGCGCTCGATAAGGAGATTTCGAGGCGAAATCTCCGCTCAAGAATGACCCTCCAGGTGCACGACGAACTGCTCTTCGACGTTCTTCCCGAAGAGGCGGAAGAGATGCAGCAGATCGTCAAGCACGAGATGGAAAGCGTGGCCCACTTTCGCGTTCCTATCGTTGCCGACGTAGGCACGGGGCAAAACTGGCGCGACATTAAGTAAGGAGAGTTCATCAAACGGGAATCTAACAACGTCAGCATCGCTCGAATGCGAGAGATATGAGCATGGCTCCCGACGTCGCTCCAGAGCCGGGCGACGAGCTACCAGCTGAATACAACCCAAGAACAACCGCAGATTCCCTTCGGGAATGACAACAAAAGAGCAAATGCCCTCTATGCCAATACCTCCGTCGCTTGGAACTTACAATGAAAAGGCCCGCACTTATAAGTGCGGGCCTTTTTTCGGCACACAGAGGTCTACTTGCCCTTTGCGGCCTTTTTGCCGGCACTCTTCATCTCGGGCTCGGCGTCGCGTTCATCTTCTTCGCTCTTTTCGGCTGACTCTTTTTCTTCCGGATCTTCGGGTTCTTCGTCTTCCTCTTCTTCGTCCTCGTCTTCCTGCGACAAGGCCTCGGAGAGCACCGGCTTGGCGCCGCTCAATACTGTCTTCGCCGCCTCTTTTTCTTCGTTCAGCGTCTCCGTCAAGAGAGCGACGATCTCCTTTTGCCCCAGCGCCTTCGCGATCGCGATGGCGGTCGTGTATCCGGCGATCTCGTAGTGCTCCACTCGCAGCACGGCTCCTACAATCCCTGCGTCCTTGAGCGCCCCGGTCTCATCTTTCTCGAGCGCCTCGGTCGCTTCCTTGATGCATCCTTCCATGCCGCTGCAGTGCTCTCCCGTCGGCTTCTTGCCGAGGTGCTGAAACACCTCGCGCAGCCGCAATACTTGTCCTTTGGTCTGCTCAAGATGCTCCCGGATGCCGGTCTTCAACTCCGGATTGCTCGTGCCCTTGACTACCTTGGGCAGCGCCTTCACTAACTGATTCTCCGCGCTATAGAGATCTCGCAACTCATCGATCAAAACTTCGTTCAAACTCATGTTTTTGGCTCTCCTGAGGTTGTGGGATGCGCAATCAGGTGTTCACGTCCGCGGCTTGCCAGACCGATCGATCTCCGGCAACGGGCAGGATCGATTCGCGGAGGCGCGTTCCGGCGGCGTCCCCCTGCTAAACTACAGGTTGGAAATTTCGGAGAGAGAAGCCGCCGGGGCTTTGAAGTTTTCAAATCTTCAAGAAGCTTTCAATCTTCAAGCGCCGACATAGATCAAGCAGCCCCTGAGAGAGATCGAGCACATCGTGAACACGGAAACCAGAGCCGCCCTGAAGCCAGCAATGGACAAAGATCAGCAATACGTCACCGCAACCGAGCATGGCCTTGCCTGGGCCGGGGCGAACCGTCGTTCCGTCCTGGTCTCGGCCCTTATCCTCCTCGCTGTCATCCTGGCGGTGGTTGCGGCGGTGGCCATCTACCACCACCGCTCCGAAAAGGCGTCCGAAGCTTTTGGCGCGGCCATGCAGGCCTATCAGACGCCACTCGCCGCCCCCGGCCAACAGGTGCCTCCCGGCATCAAGACTTTTGCTAGCGTCTCGGACCGCGCCAAGGTTGCCAATGGCCTTTTCCTGGCCGCGGCCAACCAGTACGGCCTGACGCCAGACGGCCGGAATGCCAAATATTTTGCAGGTCTCACGTACATCGAAGCCGGGCAGAATGGCTCGGCTGAAAGCACGCTGAAGCAAGTCGCCGGCGGTTGGGACCATGAGCTCGCTTCGCTGGCGAAGCTGGCGCTCGCGGAGCTATACCGCCAGACCGGCCGCGACTCTCAGGCGATCGACCTTTACAACGAACTCACGTCCAAGCCGACAACCGCCGTCCCGGCCGGAACCGCCCAGCTGCAACTCGCTGAGCTCTACCAGACCGAAGGCAAACCGGATGCCGCCCGTAAGATCTACGCGGAGTTGAAGGACAAGGACAGTAAAGGCGCGGCCGGCCTGATCGCCGCACAGAAGCTTAATCCTGCGGCTGCGCCTAACCCGCGCTTGGCCCGCTAAGAATTGATCTTCACCGATGTATCAGTGACAACAAGAGAAGCAAAGGCGACAGCAGATTCCCTTCGGGAATGACAACGAGAAAAGCAACAGACCTTCTTTAGAAGCCATGCTCGTCTCCCCGGAGCGCAGCTGCACGTTCGCTCACATAGCGGACCTCCCCTGGTCGGGGAGTTCGTTTCATTCGGAGTCCAGCCACTTTGTGCCATCCATCTTTCGTTCGCGGCTCGGAGACCCACTCCGGTAGCGACATCTTCAGGTAATTCGAGAGCGCACACGCCTGCGGTTCGTACAGACGCCTCATTTCAAGCAAGCGTTCCGCCGTGGTCGGGTCTTCGCATAGCTGGATCTCCGATCCGGACAATGTCTCGCAAAGCAGGCGGAACTGCGCCGGCTTTAGCCTGTCTGAGTAGTTCCGCTTGCTCTCATTCGCCTCCTCGGGCTCGAGCCCAAAGATGTGGGCCAGGTCGATGAGCGCATGCCGGCCCATTGCAAAGGTCAGCTGCGCCTGCCGCGAGGCATGCACCGCCTCCGGATTCAGAACTGTCGTAATCAGCAACGTGCAAGCGTCCATGATTGTCGTCAGGGCCGCAAGCCAGCTCTGGTTGTCGTGCTGCGACCGGTAGTAACAGAGCACCGGGTGCGAGATGTGCGACTCCAGGATCTCGGCCGACCAACGCTCCCACTCGGCCAGCAACTCGACCAGCGCGTCGCGCCCACCCTCAAATCCATGCCGCCCCAGCAACTCCGCGGCGGTCGGGGGAGAGCCTGCACGCGCATCCAGAAGTGTCACGATCACCTCGCGTTGCGAGAACGCTCCGTAGAGCACGGGCACGTAGCTGATCACAAGCGCCACAAAGCCCAGCCCCATCCCACTCTCGAGGCTCATCAGCGACCGTGCCGTCTGACTTCTTGGCACGACGTCTCCGGGCCCAAGCGTCGCGAAGCTGGTACCGCTGACGTACAGGTCCGTCGCAAGATGCGGCCAAAATCCGGCGCTCGGCGGCAAACTTGCGTCCAGAAAGGGAGTCCCGGCCGCAAACATCAGCAGGGCGAAACCAAGCGTAAGCAGAACCGCCCACAACGCCAGAAGTAGAAGCAACGAGAGCGGGCCGTAGATGCTGTAGACCTGACCTCGGACCTTGCGATTGTCGATACGGGCGCCGAGCGCGACCCATGGCGACCAGGTCATGAGGTAGAAGAGGCGGGTGATGCGAAATCGCCCAGTCGCCCGCCGTGGAAGGATCACGGTCTGAAAGGCATCGAGGACCACACCGCTACAAAGAAAGAGGCCCAGCAGGGCCGCAGAAGTCCGCATAGTCTCTCGATGCTCCGATCCGGCCGCCAGATTCTGAGTCTATTGCCGCACACCCGCGTCCAAACCTCAGCGGAACCGTTATTACTCAGTCGAAAACATCGGGCTCCGTGTTGAACGACGGGCAAACATCCATTGGACAAACCTGTACCCGGAGGTTTATCAATGTCCAATAACGTCAGATTATCCTAGCCAGAAACGGCCGTGTGCGTTCGGAACGATCGAGGGTTTCTATGCGTCGCATCCTGATCGTCGACGACGAGCACGTAGTCGCTGACACGCTCAGTCTCATCTTTCTAAAGAACGGTTTTGAGACGCGGGTGACCTACTCCGCTTCAGCCGCCCTGGCCTGCGCTCCCGAGTTTGCCCCTGAACTTCTCCTCTGCGACATCGACATGCCGGAGATGGACGGACTTGCGCTGATCACCGCCATGCGCGACCAGCAGCCATCCTGTCGCATTCTCGTACTGACCGGAGCGTACGCCCGCCTTCCTCACGTCCTTAAGCGCGCCGAGTCCCTCAATGCGGAGCTCTCCATTCTGATCAAGCCATGCCAGCCTGCCAACCTGCTGCGCAGAGCAGACGACCTCCTTCTCACGGGAGCGATGGCCTAGACCTCATATTCTGATCGCAAGACGAAAGATCAAAGGCCGGACTGAGTCAGCTTTGTCCCGACGCACCTTCTATCCGTAACGAAAGTGCAGTTGCCGACACTTTACGTGGTACGCCTTTTGCCCCGAAATGGTCTGCGTTCGAAAGACGCGAGAGCTCCAAAGGTTCGCCGAGAGACAAGAACGCCGGCGTACCACTTTCGGTCTGAATGTCGCACGGATGAGTTAGCGAAAGGCGAGGCCGACAAACTGGCGCGGCGCATTTGCAGGAGCTGGCGCGCTCTCCAGAGGCTCGGGCTTTCGTTGGAACTTTCGCAACCTCGACCATTCGTGGCACTCTAAGGAGAGTGTGTCTTTGTCTCTCCATTGGCCATAGAGGCCCTCGCGGCCCGCTCCGGCCTGTCCTGGCGCGGCTTCTGGCCGGGATCTCCGTACTCTCGGTGTCTCTCCCATCCGGTTGGGCACAGGGCCCGTCCAGTTTGCCGTCGGCTCCCGATCCCGCGCCCGGCGTGGTGGCGACGCTCGCCGGCGGCGTCGTTGTCCAGCGCGCCTCTCCTGGGGCCATGCCGCTCAGCCTCGACGACGCGGTCTCCCGCGCCCTGGCCCACAATCTTCAGGTGCGCCTCGGGGAGCAGAACCAGCAGCTCGTGCGCGGGGAAGTGCTTGCCGTCGAGAACAACCTACTGCCTTCTCTTCAGGCCGAGGCCTACACCCGCGCCGCAGAGATCAACCTTGCCGGCCTGGGCTTTAAACCGGCGCTCTTCCAGCAAATCTCCCAAAATTCCGGGTCCGGCGCTGTTATCCCGACCATTGTCAAGGTCAATACCACAAGTGCGCAGGTCAGCCTCAATCAGACGATCTTCAACGTCCCCGCGTTTTTTCTTTACCGCGCCGCAAAGAAGGCAGGCTCCGCGGCGGAACTGGGCACTCTCAATATCCGGGGCGGTGTGGCTCTCCAGACGGCGTCCGGCTACCTGCGCGCGCTCGCCGACAGGGCCGAAATCGAGAACGCGCGAGCTCTCCTGCGCGCCGACGAACTCGCCCTGCAGCAGGCGGTTGAATCACACCGTGCCGGCGTCGCCACCAACCTCGACGAGCTTCGCGCCCGCGTGCAGATGCTAAGCCAGCAGCAAACCTTGATCTCGGCGGAGAACACCTTTGCCAAAGACAAGATCGCGCTCGATCGCGTCATGGGCCTGCCAGCCGAACAGGATTTGACGCTCACAGACACGGTCCCTTACGCGGAACTTGCTGAGATGCCGCTCCCACTGACGATGGAGCTGGCCTTCGTCAAGCGCAAAGATTTGCTCACCCTCGAAGCGCAGGTGGTCGTCGCGGAAGCGACTCTCAAGGCGGTCAAGTATCAGCATCTGCCGACGTTGGGAATCAACGGCTTCTATGGCGTGTTGGGCGAGACGCGAGGCCTCTACCACGGCGTGTTTACCGCGCAGGGAAGCGTGAAGTTTCCCATCTTTCGGGAAGCCGAGTTCCGCGGGGAGCAAGAGGTCGCCGTCGCGCAGATGCGCGGTCTGCACCGTCAGATCGCCGGCCTGCGCGTGACCATCGAGGCGCAGATCCGTTCCAGTATGCTGGACGTCCAAAGCGCCAATCAACTCGTCAAAGTAGCGCAGAGCAATGTGGATCTTGCCCACCAGGAGCTCAACGACGCCCAGGAGCGTTTCAACGCTGGCGTGACCGACAATCTCCCCGTCGTCGATGCTCAGGCGACCCTCGCCAGCGCAGAAAGTCGCCTGGTTGAGGTCACCTACCAGTACAACGTCGCAAAGCTCAACCTCGCCCGAAACACCGGTGTTATGGAGACACAATACAAGGTCTACCTCGGACGGTAACTCGGCCTTAGAACAGGAGAGCTCGCTCCCGTTCTTGCTGAATGAGGCGGTATACCTCGCTGGCGCCTGCGATATCGCAAAACGCGAGCGAGCCCAGGCCGATATCGTCCTGGCGACGGCTCGTGCGACGCTCAACGCCGGTGTAGCTCGATTCCGCGCCGCTGCTCATGCTGAACTCGATCGTTCCTGCGCCGTTCTTTCCGGTCTGGAGCGCGATCGTGTCCAGGCCGGCGATGAAGCCGTCCGTCACACGTCGCCGAGGTCCCGTCGTGAGCACCAGGATGCGCTTGTTGGTGACCGCGTAAAACGTGTGCTGCTTCTGCCGGGCCGCGCGAAAGAAGCGGAACCAAAGCAAGTATTGGCTTAGCAGGAGCAACAGAAAGGCACAGAGCATGGGCAAGAACCACGCCGCGGCGTCGGCCGGATGCTCGACCATGCCCTCAGCGGCACGGTACTCCCAAAGGAGCGAAAGTACGGCGAGCGAGATGCTCCCCGGAACCGCGAGCCAATCCGGCCGGCCAAACAGCGCGCGCGGAAGCGGCTTGCCGGCCCACAGCATGCGCTCACCCCGAAGCAGTTCGGAACGAAACAGAAACCGGCTCTGCTCCAACGCGTTCTGGGCAGAGCGCCTGTTCTCTTGCTCCAGCCGAGTCTTGGCATCCGCCACGCTCGTCAACTCCGCTCCGCTCCGCTTCGCTGCTAAAAAGACCTTGCCGCTGCTCTCGGCTGACTTCTGAACCTCGCCTTCAGCTAGGTTGGCTCCCGCCTGAGCGGGCTTCCGGCCGGCGCTGTCTATCGACCGAATTGATGTTTTCGTACTCTTCATGCCGTTGCCCATCGTGCAAAAGGATGATGCTCGATGTGAGGGGTCTCTGGCAATAGCAAGGTTGGGGGATGGCGCAAGTGCGAGATTCGCGAAAAGGTGTGAAAGCATAGGGCATGGCTGAAGTTGGAAGTGCCGCCACCGGGACCGAACGATCGGCGGCAGCGACGGACGATCTCAACCCCGGCACAAGCCCCGATGCCGGCGGCGCTCTCCGGTCTCGCGATTTCCGGCTCTACCAGATCGCTCGCCTCCTCGTCATTCTCGGCGCGGAGGCCCAGTCGGTCGGCGTTGGCTGGCAGGTCTATCAGATCACCCACTCCGCCCTCGACCTTGGCTACACCGGTCTGGCCCTCTTTCTGCCCGGGCTGTTTTGCATGCTGGCGGCCGGCCACGTCGCCGATCGCTACGACCGCCGCCGCATCATCCTCATTTGCTACGCTGTCCAAACGCTTTGCACCGGCGTCCTTCTCTGGTTCGCGCTCCACGGAACCGGCGTCGGTCCCGACGGTCGAACGCGCATCTGGCCCATCTACGCCGTGCTGGTCGGCATCGGCCTGGGACGGGCGTTCAGTGGCCCCGCCGCCAGCGCGCTTCTGCCCAGCCTCGTTCCCAAGACAGCGTTTGTCAACGCAATTACGTGGGGCGCGACCGTCTACCAGATCGCCAACATGGCCGGACCCGCCGTAGGCGGCCTGCTCTTCACCCTCCACATGACAGGCGCGATGGCCCGCTGGAACGGCGGTCCCATCGTCTACCTGTTCACCCTCGCCACGCTCCTCAGCTTTCTTGCGCTCGTCGGGGCCATGCGCTCCAAACCGCAGCAGATCGAGAAAAAAGCCTTCGACCTGCGCACCGTGCTCGCCGGTCTCGAGTACGTCTGGCGCGCCAAGCTCCTGCTCGGCTCCATCTCGCTCGACCTGTTTGCCGTGCTTCTCGGCGGCGCCGTCGCGCTCCTGCCCATCTTCGCCAAGGAAATTCTCAATGCCGGGCCGCGCGGCCTCGGCCTCCTGCGCGCCATGCCCAGCGTCGGTGCGCTGGTTGTCAGCCTCCTCCTCACTGTATGGCCCATCAAGCATCGAGCCGGCGTGACGATGCTCGCCTGCGTCGGTGTCTTCGGGGCCGCTACCGTCGTGTTCGGACTTTCCAGGAGCCTGCCGCTCAGCCTGGTCGCCCTCGTGTTCGTCGGCGCGAGCGATATGGTCAGCGTAGTCATCCGGTCCAGCATCCTCCAACTGGCCACACCGCCCGAGATGCGCGGTCGCGTCAGCGCGGTCAACTGGCTCTTCATTGGGGCGTCCAATGAGTTCGGCGAGTTCGAGAGCGGTCTGACCGCGCACTGGTGGGGAGCCGTTCGCGCCGTCGTCATCGGCGGCATCGGAAGCATGCTGGTGACTGCGACGGCCGCCGGAATCTTTCCCGACCTCCGGCGGGCCAACGCCCTCACCGCCGAAAGTCTGCGCAACGCCGACGCCGAGTTGGCCGAGGCAGAGCCGGTCGACTAGGAAGCTCCGGCTGCGCGCAACCGGCACATGCGCCTCCTCCGGAGCTAAACTCGGAGGCGTCATGCGGTTCGTCTCCACTCGCCTACGCACCCGAAAGGCGTCGCTGCTTGCCGGCGTGCTCGCGACTGCCAGCGTTGCGATGCCACCTCCTGCTCTGGGCGCGCAGGATGCCTCAACTGGCCAGCCCGCCGATTCCTTATCCACTATTCGAGCCCGGATCGAGCACGGCGACCTCGCCGACGCGGAGGCCGTACTTCGCCGCGACCTTGTGACGGAGCCAGCCTCTGCCGACCCGCACCTCCTCCTCGGGTACGTCCTCTTTCGCGAGCGGCGCCCGACCGAGTCGCTCGCGGAGTACACCGCGGCAGCCCGTTTGCGCGAGCCTTCAGCCGCCGATCTCACCGTCATCGCGTCCGATTACATCCTGCTCAAGGACTACGCCGACGCCGAGCGCTGGCTCCTGCGAGCGACCACCGACGCCCCCACCGACGCCCACCTCTGGTATCTCCTCGGCCGCACCCGCTACAACGAGGACCACCCCGCCGCAGCCGTCGAGGCCTTCACGCAATGCCTGAAGCTCCATCCGGAGGACGCCCGTGCCGAGTACAACCTCGGCCTCGCGTATGAACATCTCGACCAGCCCGAAAAGGCTGCCGCCGCCTACCGGACCGCGATCGCGTGGCAGCAGAGCGCGGGTGTTCGTGACGCGCAGCCCTACCTCGACCTCGGCAAGCTCCTGCTCGCGCAGAGACACCCGGAGCAAGCGCTCGATCCGCTCGAGAAAGCGGCTCGAGCCGGGCCTGACAACGCGCTCGCCCAGCAGGAACTCGGCCTGGTTTACGAGGCGCTCGGACGGTTCGCCGAGGCCGTCGCACCGTTGCGTCGCGCCGCTGATCTTGCACCCAACGCCGAACAGCCGCACTTTATTCTTGGCCGCGTCCTCCGGCGGCTTGGACGAGGCGACGAGGCCAAAGCCGAGTTCGCCGTTGTCAGCCACCTCGCCGGCTCGCGATCGAGCACGGAAACCCCCAACTCCGACCGAAAACCCTGACTGCGGACCCGCTTTGTACGGGAGCACCACCGTCGTCAATGGCGAAATTGGGGTATTTCTCTTTTTCCATTGACACGGTTGCGGGTGGCGATCTAACGTTCTGCTCTCAAGACTGGAACCGTTTCCACCGCTGCTAAAAAAGTTGGTCCCTTGCCGCACTCAGGAGGTCACACCCGCATGAACGTCCCGAAAGCTCCCCGAATCCAAATCCGAAGCGCCATCCTGGCCCTGCTTCCTTCGGACCTCCGCCGCGCCGCAGGGCTCAGCTGTGCCGCAGCAGCCCTGGTCTTCGCCGCCGGGCACATGCCTCGGCCAGGCTTCGAGCGGCGTCACCGGCACGGTCACTGACGAATCCGGCGCTGTCGTCCCCGGAGCCACCGTCACCGTCACCAACGTCGGCACCGAGACCACCACCAACCTCACCACCACCTCCGACGGCACCTACGCTGTGACCGGCCTCATCCCGGGCCGGTACACCATCGTCGTCACCGCCCCAGGCTTCAGCAGGGAAGAGAAGACCCAGGTCAACCACCGTCCAATCCACCATCGACTTCAAGCTTCAGGCCGGAAACAACGACCAGACCATAAGCGTCACGGCCGATCTGATCTCGGTCAACACCACTCAGCCGGAGCTCGGCACCACCATCGAGCCCATCGTCGTCGCCGGGCTCCCCGTCGCTGTCGGCGGCGGCCGCGGCCGGCAGATCGACCAGCTCCAGTTCCTCGCCCCCGGAACCCAGGGCGACACCTTCTCCCATCGCGTTAACGGTGGCGTCGACTTTGAGGAAGAGATCCTCTACAACGGCATCCCTGCGCCGCAGTCCGAGACCGCCGGCTACAGCACCAACTTCAATCCACCCTTCGAACTGGTCAATGAGTTTCGCGTGGAGCGCTCCACCTTCTCCGCCAAATACGGTCTCGCTCAAGGAGCCATCACCTATCAGACTGCCTCCGGTACCAACAACATTCACGGCGATGCCTTTTACATCAACCGCAACGAATACTTTGACGCTCGCGGCTTCTTCAACCGCACGACACCCATCGATCGTGAGAACAACTACGGCTTCACCGTCGGTGGCCCCGTCGTTCTCCCGCACCTCTACAACGGCAAGGACAAGACCTTCTTCCTGTTTTCACTAGATTTTGCGAAGACGGCCAACACGGATACGTCCCCCGGCACTCTTCCCACCCCCGCTGAAAAAGTGGGTGACTTCTCTGGGTTCGTTGACGGCACCGGCAAGGTCATTCCGATCTTCGATCCGTTGACTGGGAAACAGTTCCAGTATCAGGGCAGACTCAACGTGATCGATCCCGCGCGCTTTAGTGCGAATTCCAAACTGATCCTTCCGTACATTCCCAACCCTGATCGTCCTGGTCTCCAATCGAACACGAGCGCCACCCCCAACGCTTTCCCCAATGTCAGTCACACCTGGGGATTCACCGTTGATCACAAGCTGACCGACAAACAGTCCCTGCACTACGCGGAATGGCGCAACACCTTCAGCGCAACCGGTTTCGACGGCAACGATACCATTCCCCTCGGCAACCCACTCCAAAGCACCAAGTTCCAGCCGAACATTGGCAGCGTTTTTCTTCTGAACTACGTTAACGCTGTTACCCCCCGTCTTGTTGCAACGGCGGGCGTTTCCTGGATTGGCGAAATCAACAACCAGTTCTCCAATAGTCCCGTGGCAAACTTTCCCGGAGTTGTCCCCAGTCCCATCAGCAAGGGATATTTCCCAAGATCAACTTCGACGGATCAAACGCTACCGATTCCTTCGGCGTTGGCGACAGCATTGGCGAAACCCAGTCGATCAATCGCAAGCTAGGGCTCGCCTTCGTCAACAACTGGCTGTGGAGCAAGGGACGTCACACCTTCAACATCGGCGGTGAAGTCCGGCGCAGCTACCAGGACGATAACGAATGCCAGAATTGCACGGGTACCTTCAACTTCAGCCAGCGCACGACGGCCGATCCTGCAAACCTTGGAGGTACGGGCAACTCCTTCGCCAGCTTCCTTCTGGGTCAAGTCGATAGCGCCAGCCGCATCTTCGCCAACGAGCTCGCGCTTCGTAACCTGCTCATCGCTCCCTACATCCAGGACGACATCAAGTTCACCCCCAAGCTCACCGTCAACCTCGGTCTGCGTTGGGACATCATGCTGCCCTTCAAGGAGAAGAACAACCAGATTGTCTTTCTCAATCCGAATGAGCTGAATCCGGCCGCCGGCATGCTTCCCGGTACGGCACAGCAGTTCAGCAACGCTGCCGGTGGCGTCAATCGCGCGGACATTCACTTCAAGAACTTCGGACCTCGCATCGGGTTCGCCTACGCCTTCAACGAGAAGACTGTTGTACAGGCCGGATACAACATCGCCTACCTGAACGGTGGATCGTATGAGTACGGCACCAGCAAAGTGGCTACCACGTACGGAAACTTGCTCCTGGGCTCCTTTCAGGTCAGCAGCAACGGCACAGCCGCACCGGCGTACGGCTCCTGGGACACCCGACCTTTGCCCGCCCCGCCCGCTACCAGCGTGGGTCCGCAGCTCGGCATCGGCACCCGCATTGAGGCCTTCGACCCCAAGACCTCCGGCATCGCGCCCTACCTTCAGCAGTGGAACATCAACCTGCAGCGGCAGATCCCCTGGAACACCTTCCTCCAGGTCGCTTACATCGGCAACACGCACTTCGCCTTCCGGGGCAGCTTGATCCTCCCAGCCAGGGCAATGCTGCCGTCCTGCTTCCGTACGGAGCCCTGCTCAGGCAGAGCGTCGTTAGCCCCGCCGCCATCGCCGCCGGGATCCAGAACCCGTATCCCAACTTTCCTAACGACCTTGGCTCGAACGCCACCGTCGCACGTGCGCTCTCACCCTTTCCGCAGTACAACCAGGTCTTCAACAACTTCGATATGACCGGCGTGGCGAACTACAACGGCCTGCAGACCAGCCTGGAGAAGCGTTTCTCCAACGGTCTCTCGTTTCTGACCTCTTACACGCTGTCGAAGACGCTCACCAACGCCGACACGGGCTTCACCACCTTTGCCGGTCTGCCGTTGAATAAGTACAACAAATACCCCGAGTACGTCGTCTCCAACAACGATGTGAGAAACAACGTCAAGATCAGCGGGAACTATGATCTTCCGATCGGCCCCGGACGGAGGTTCCTCAACAATAAGGGGGTAACGGGGTCGATCATCGGCGGCATCGAGCTGGGATACATTCTCCAGTACGCGACCGGCACGCCCCTCGGACCCGGCGAGAGCAACAATAACCCGCTCGGCTGCGCTGGCTGCGGCAACCGGCCGGACCGCGTCCCAGGTGTCCAACTCAGCTCCACCAACTACGAGAACCTCGGTACCTTCGCTAGCGGTGTTAGCAATCGGGCGATCTTCACCAAGGCCGCCTTTGCGAGCAACAGCAGCCTGCTCAATCCCACGCTGGGGACTGCCTATCGCAACTACTCCGAGATGCGTAACCCGGGCTTCTACCAGGAGGACGTGAAGGCGCAGAAGAAGTTCGCTGTTGGCGAACACGTCAACGTCATCCTGGAGATGAACTACTTCAACATCCTCAACCGCGTCCGCTTCAACGGACCAGACACCAACGTCGACGACAGCAACTACGGCTTAATCGGCAGAGGTCAGCAGAACAGTCCACGACAGGGCCAGATCGGCGGTCGGATCACCTTCTAGGTTAAGCTAACCGATCTCACCGGAAAGGGCTGCTTCTCAGAGCAGCCCTTTCTGCTTCCCTCTAGGGTCTTTATACTTCTAGACTGATGATACGGACTGTGGCGATTTCGGTTGTGCTCTTTGCTGTCCTTGAAGGCTCCGGGACCGTGAGCGCGCAGTCGCCTGAGGTGCAGCGGCTTTACCAGAAGGCCCGCGCTGACCAGGCGGGGGGCAACGACCGGGCGGCCGTCGCCGATTATGAGAAGCTGCTGCGGCTCGACCCCTCCGTTGCGCCGGCGTACAACAATCTTGGCCGCCTGCTCTACAACCTCGGCCGCTTCTCCGAGGCGATTGCCATCCTCGAAAAGGGTCTCGCGCTTCAGCCCGACATGGCTCCGGCGGAGGTCATGTTAGGCGCGAGCTACTTTGAAACCGGCGACCCCGCCAAAGCTCTGCCGCCGCTCCAGAGAGGCGTCCAGGCTTTCCCGGACGACCGCTTTGCCCGCCTCACACTCACTCGGACGCTCGCCGCGCTCGGGCGCCGCGACGACGCCATGACCGAGCTCCGAACGCTGGTCAACCGCGACCCCAAGGACCAGGAGGCCTGGTACCTGCTCGGCAAGCTGGAGCTCGAACAGTCCCAGGCCGCCTTTGCCCAGGTCCAGGCGATCGACCCCAACTCGCCTCTCGCCCACCAGATCTCCGGCGAGATCATGGAAAGCATGGGCAACACCCCAGGCGCGGTCGCGGAGTATAAAGCCCCCATTGCTGCCGCGCCCAACGACGGCGCGGCGATGGTGCATCTCGCCGACATTTACTGGACGACGGGCGACTTCGTACGGGCGCGCGAGGCATACACGACTGTGCTCGCAAAGGAGCCCGGAAACTGCAAGGCGCACTGGCGGCTCGCGAACGCGCTCGACGAACTCGGAGAAGCACCCGAGGCCGCAATGGTGGAGATCCAGACCGCGCTCGCTGGATGTCCCGCACTGCCGCAGGCGCACGCCGAACGCGCACGTCTCTTCTTGCGGATGAAGCGTCCCGCCGAGGCTCTTCCTGACCTCAAGTTCGCCGAGACCGCAGCCCCGGACGAGCCCTCGGTTCAGCGTATGTTGGCGGAAACGTACCGCGCCCTTGGCGATCGGGCGCGGGCGGAACAGGCCAACCTGCGCTTTCAGCAGCTGGTGGAGGCTGAGCATGCGGCCAAAGAGCAGCACGCTGCCCGGGTCATCCAGGCTAATCAATAGATCGCAGACGTCTGACCCTTCGCATTTCTAGAGCATCTCTCTATAAGGTATAGCTCTTGATTCTTTCCAGGCGAAGGCTCCC
>CAXTYQ010000027.1:0-36649 GCA_964248505.1 uncultured Acidobacteriaceae bacterium | reverse complement strand
CCCCCGCCCCCCGCCAAACCCACCGACCCCGCCCCCAGCACCGCCAGCACCGTCAGCAAGATCAGCCTCGCCTCCAGGACCGCCATGCGCATAAACGCATAACAAAACGGACTGACCGCGAGCAGACACACGGCCGTCGCCGCCGCGAGCGCCCCCGCCCAGCGTCTGAGGAGCACGTACGAACACAGGAGAATCAGCCCAAAGACCGCCACCACCAGAGCCCGCGCCGGCGCCACGCCCACACCCGTATACCGGAAGACCAGACCCTCCACCAGAGGCCACACCGGCAACGCGGCCGCCGGATTGAAGTCGCCCTTGACATACCAGCTGCCGCGGTCAAAGTGCCGGATCGCCGCGTCCCCGTACCACCCCTCGTCCGTGTACTTCGCCCAGTCCATCCACGGCGAGTGGTTCGGGAAATCTGCCCGAAGATGCACAAAATGAAGCGCATAGAACACCAGAGCGACCGCCACGAGGACCGCATGGAGGAGAGACCGGGGCGAGATCGGCTTGCGCCCAAACGCGCGTGCCTCCGCAACCGTCTCGCTGCCGATCTCGACCGCCGGAGCAGCCACGGCGGCTGCCATCCTGGATACTGTCAGGCCAAGTTCAGCCCCCGTCAGGCCGATTTGAGCGCCAGTCAGGCTGATTTCAGCTCCCGTCAGGCCGATCTCTCCACGCATCGCTCCAGCCACAAAGCACCTGCCCTGAAATCCAGAGTGGCGCGCCCCGAGGAACTGTCCCAGGGACGGCGCCGGTCGCGCAAAGCACAACACCGCGCATCCAGTCTATCGACGCTGCGGCCCCCCGATCCGTTTCCGACAGGGACGCAGCGGCCTGGCAGCGGCTCAAGCGATCCTACGCCTCCGAGACCGTCGCCGACAAAAGCCCGCAAGAGGAAGTACGCGCAGCATCTCCGGAGGTTCCCCGCCGCGAACGCCGCCACCGTTCCCGTCGCGAACGCTCGCCCTACTCATACGAGAGAGCGTCGATCGGGTCCTTGCGCGCCGCCTTCAACGCCGGATACATCGCCCCCAGCATCGCCCCGGCAAACGCGATCAGCGCCGCCGAGAGCACCCAGTGCGGCGTCACGGCAAAGTCCAAGGTCGGGAATCTCAGATGAAAGATCAGCCGCATGAGGTATGTCAGAGCAATCCCCAGGGCGATCCCGGTTACCGCCAGCAGACCCGTCTCCCGCAGCACCACCGAAACCACATACCCCTTCGACGCCCCCAGCGACTTCAGGATGCCGATCTCGCGCGTCCGCTCCATCACCGCCGTGTACATCGATTGAAAGATCACCATAAACCCGATAACCGTCGCGATTCCGATCACCACCCGCAGCCCAATGTTGAACCCCGGCAGACGCTCCGGCGTCAGGGTCGACATCAACTCTTCAAGCGTCTGCACGTCATACTGCTGCATCCCTGGCGTCCCCAGGATCTCCTCGCGCACCTTCTCGCGATTGGCCAGATCGTCCACCTTTATATAGAAGAGACTCGCCTTTCCCGGCGTCCCGCCAATCTCATCCATGGTGTCGATCGGAATCATCTTCCGTCCGCCTTTGCCATGCTCCACAATCCCCGAGATCCGAAACGGATGCTTCAACACCTCGATCGTATCCCCAACCTTGTGCCCCTTCGCCGCCTCATAGTCGTCGATGATCACGTCATTCGGCCCCTGGAACGGCCCCCCCGCGACGAATACAAACGGCCGCAGGGCGTCGTAGCTCTTGAAATCAATGCCGTAGATATTCTCGACGCTCTTGCCCGCGGTCAGCTGGACGTTCACCGGCGCCGCCACCGTCACATGCGGCAGCCCGCGCAGCACGTCCGCCACCGCAATCGAGGCCGTCGCCCCCGACACCCCTATCAAATTCGACGCCGTCCCTGGATGCGTGATCATGTCCATCCCGATCCCGCTCGTCCGCGTCCTCTGCCCGTTCAGCATCCCCAGCATGATGGCCGCGATCGACAGGATCATAATCACCTCGATCGCGACCGCCAAAGCGCTGATCGTCGACCGCAACGGCCGATACACCAGGTTTCCCACCACCAGTCGATTCATCGTCTCCTCTTGCCTCTCCGTTGCTCTTCCAGTTTGTCATTCGCAGAGGGAATCTGCTGTTGCCCTCAAGCACTCTCCACCGCACCGCCCGTCGAAACCCTCCGCGGCAGACGCCGCACCGCATCCACACGCGCTTCCATCCGCGCCCCCGGACCCACAAACAGCGACCCCACCAGAGGCATGACGTACGCCGCCGTAAACGCCGCAAAGATGATCGTGATGCTGCCGTATTCGATCGAGTAGAAGATGGCGTCCAGCATTCCCTCCGCCGCCTGGTGCGCAAACACGGCCGTCGCCAGCAACCCCCACGGCGACTTCCGCACATCGCCGCAAAGGGAATCAAACACCGTAAACAGGAGTATCCAAAGCGGCGGCGCGACGAGGAACAGCCCCGCCCATCGCTCCAGGTGGAACGCCTCCCCGGTCGGCGTAAACGACACCCCCGTTGTGTAGTCCTCCTCCGGCAGATCCATCCCGGCCTGGTGCGCAAACACGTTGCCCCACAGGTACTGCGGCTTTCCGGGCCAAAGGAAGTGCGGCACCAGATTCTCAATATTTGCGATGATCGGAAAGATCCCGTACGGTCCGTCGCGCTCGGTCGCATCGATCAGAGCGTCATCCGGACCGATCATATGCAGACGGTCCATAAAGCCCTGCGACTTGCCGAAGTACCCCTGATTGGTATCCGTCGCCTCCGCCGCCACGGCCTCGTTGAAGTGCCGTCGAACCGACCCGAGATCTGACAGCAACTCCCCCGAAAGAGCGATATTGCCGGCAAACGAGACCCCCGACTGCGTCCGTCCATACTGCGAGTACGGCACCATGTACCGAAACAGAAACAGCACCGCGAGCACCAAAAACACCATGGTCCGCCGGCTCACGCGATATCCCTGCGCGCCCGCCGCCACGCCCCAGCACACAAACGGTGTAAACATGGCCTCCTTGGAAAATCCCCACAGACCGCCCAGGACAAAGATCACCGCCCCCGCCACAAGCACGGGCACGTTCACACTGCTCCGGCCGCCGCTTCGGCGGATCTGGTACGTCACACCGAGGATGATCGCAAGCTCAGAGAACCGATTCACCTGAAGGAGCACGCTGAGCGCGCTTCCGCTCACGCGAGAGGTCGTATGTGCCAGAAAATAAAGGAACGCGCCCACCGTCAGGCTGCCGACTGTAGCGGTTTGGAGATTGGACGGACTCACAATATTTTCTAAAAACGCGCGCTTGCGCCGGAGCTTCTGGCTAACCCACACCGACCCCCACATGGTCGTGATCCCCACCAGAAACACCGCCAGGGTCAGCTGCGGTCGAAGCAGGTTCGAGTCGCCCGGCTGCCCCAGAACCGACTTCCAAACCAGCCCCACAATGGCGCCAAACATCGAGTAAAAAAACACATACGCGCCCGAAGGCGTCGTCATCCCACCGGCGAGGTTGAAGGCCATCGCCGCAATAAAAATAAACAAAAACGAATAGATGCTGAACACCAAGGACGTCCCGTCCAGCTGCTGCAGCATCACCAGCAGAAGCCCGAACAGGGCCACGTACAGGAGCGGAAAGCGTTCTGGAAACGGGATCTTCACCTGCCCTCCAGTCTACCAACCCGCTCCGCCCGATCCCGGCTTCGGGCAACGCATCTTCGCCCAAAGGTCCCGTTACCCCGGTGCGTCGCGGCTCACACAGCCTTTGCCCTCGCCCGTGGAGCCGTCTAAAATAAGCCACTGACCTTATCTCCCAGACGCACCCCCTCAGAAGGAGCTCCACTTGGCGACACGCGACCGTTTCCTCTTCACCAGCGAATCTGTAACCGAGGGCCACCCGGACAAGATCGCCGACCAGATCTCCGACGCCATCCTCGACGCCTGCCTCGAGCAGGACCCCTACAGCCGCGTCGCCTGCGAAACCCTCACCTGCACCGGCCTGGTCGTCATCGCCGGCGAAATCACCACCAAAGCCTACGTCGACTTTCAGTCTCTCGTCCGCTCCACCGTCTCCGAGATCGGCTACAACAACGCCCTCCACGGCTTCGACTCCAACACCTGCGCCGTCATCTCGACCATCAACAAGCAGTCCCCGGACATCGCGCAGGGCGTCGACACCGGCGGCGCCGGCGACCAGGGCATGATGTTCGGCTACGCCTCCGACGAGACCCCCGAGCTGATGCCCACACCCATCTCGCTCGCGCACCGGCTCTCCGCCAAACTCTCCGAAGTCCGCAAATCCGGCCTCATGCCCTACCTCCGCCCTGACGGCAAATCCCAGGTCACGGTCGAGTACAGCGCCGACGGCAAACCCACCCGCGTCGACGCCGTCGTCATCTCCACCCAGCACGCCGAAGAGATCGGCAACGATCAGCTCCGCGCCGACGTCCTAAAGCACATCATCCAGGCCGTCATCCCCGCCGATCTGCTCGACGCCGACACCAAGTACCACATCAACCCCACCGGCCGCTTCGTCATCGGCGGACCCATGGGCGACTCCGGCCTCACCGGACGAAAGATCATCGTCGACACCTACGGCGGCATGGGACGGCACGGCGGCGGCGCCTTCTCCGGCAAGGACGCCACGAAAGTCGACCGCTCCGCCGCCTACATGGCCCGCTACATCGCCAAAAACATCGTCGCCGCCGGCCTGGCCGAGCGCTGCGAAGTCCAGCTCGCCTACGCCATCGGCGTCGCCGAACCCGTCAGCGTCCGCATCGACACCTTTGGCACAGGCACGGTCGAACCGCATCTCCTCGAAGCCCTCGTCCGCGCCAACTTCTCGCTCACACCGCACGGCATCATCGCCTCCCTCGATCTCCGCCGTCCCATCTTCAAGCAGACCGCCGCCTACGGACACTTCGGTCGCACCGGCCCCGACTTCACCTGGGAGGCGACCGACAAGGCCGAAGCCCTCAAACTCGGAGCCGCCGCCATCCACGCCGAACCCGCCGTCGTCGGCGCCCACTAACCCTCCCAACACCGGCGGCGGCCCTCCGGAGTCGTCGCCGGTCCATCACCTCAACCCAGAACCTGACCACCGAACCAGATCCCCGCTGAGACTGCCTCTCTGATATCTGAGATCCGCCACCTGACATCTGGGCAGATCCATCCCAACCGCCGCCTCCCCCAGATCTACGTCCTCTCCGTCCTCGCCTTCACCACGCTGCTCGCCGTCCTCAACGCCCGCAACCCGAGCCCTCACCCCTGGATCACCGCCGACTGGATCATCAATTACCAGGCCGGCTTTGTCCGCCGTGGCCTCCCCGGCGAACTCCTCCTCCACCTCAGCCGCCTCACATCCATCTCGCTCGTCCAGCTCACCGCCGCACTCCAGATCCTGCTCTCCGCCGGCTTCACGCTCAGCCTCCTCCCACTTCTCCGCCGCACCCGCTGGAGCCTCGCCAGCCTGGCCCTCTTCCTCTCCCCCGCCACCCTCGCCTTCCCTGTCCTCGACCCGCCCGCCGCCCACCGCAAAGAGATCCTCCTCTATCTCACCCTCGCGCTTCTTCTCAACCTCCTCCTCCACCCGCGCACCGTCGCCCTCCCCTGGCGCCTCACCCTCTTCCTCTCCGCCGCCGTCCCCGCACTCATCCTCTCCCACGAAGCCCTCCTGATCTACCTCCCCTACATCTTCGCCGCCCTCTTCCTCGCCCTCCCCCGCCGCACCGCCCTCGCCGTCTCCGTCTTCCCCGCCGCCCTCGGCACCCTCGCCGTCCTCGCGATCGCCCTCCACCCCGCCAACCTCACCCAGGCCGCCGAGATCTGCACCTCCGTCGGCAGCACTCTCCACCCGGACGGCACCGGCGCCTGCGGCGGTGCCATCCTCTACCTCGCCCGCACCCCCAGCTTCGCCCACGCCGACACCCTCCGCGCCGCGCACACCTACCACTACCTCACCCGCTACCCCATCCCCGCCCTCCTCGCCGTCCTCCCCATCCCCTTTCTCTTCAGCAACTTACCCCGATCCCGCCGCGATCCGAGCACCACCACGACCCTCGCCACCGCCGCCGTCACCGCCCTCCTCGCCTCCACCCTCCTCTTCCTCTTCGCCCGCGACTGGGGCCGCTGGCTCCACATCCACCTCGTCTGCCTCCTGCTCCTCTTCCTGTTCATGAACGGGAGATCAGACCCGCAAACCGAATCAGACCCACAGGCCGGGGCTCACCTAACCTCCAATCCAACATCCCCCCACCCACAAAACCTGCGCCTCTCCCGCGCATCCCTCCTCGCCCTCACCGTCTACGCAACCTGCTGGACCCTCCCCGCCCTGGGCAACTACACCGGTCGCTTCGGGTACCTCGACCTGGCCCGCTACCTTGCCACCTACCGCACCACACCTCACATCTCCAGGTAGAACGCTCCAGCCGCAAAGAGAAACGTAAAAACCGAGACGAGAGCGACGGGAGAAACCGAGAAACAAGAAACCGGAAGGAGAAACAAACCCCAAACCCCGCGCCGTTGTAACATCCCTCTAACGCCACATCTTCCAAGCAGGTAGAGAAACCCTATGCGAATCCTCTCCGAATTCGACATCCACTTCGACCTGCCCGCCCCCACGCCCTTTGTCACCCTCCTCCACAACTACCCCTCGCTCGACCGCCAACTCCGTTTCCCCTCCGACCCGGACAGCCTCCTCCGTGTCGAACACCTGCTCTCCGGCGCCTCCAACCCCATCGACCTTAACCTCTACCGCGACGCCTTCGGCAACCGCTGCACCCGCTTCTTCGCCCCTGCCGGCGAGCTCCGGCTCTCCGGATCGAGCATCGTCGAAGCCCCCGAGATCCCCGACGAGATCCAGACCGAAGCCACCCAGGCCAACATCGAGGACCTCCCCACGGACGTCCTCCAGTTCCTCCTCGCCAGCCGCTACTGCGAGGTCGACCAGATGGGGGCGATCGCTACCGACCTCTTCGGCCACACCACCCCCGGCTGGGCCCGCGCCATCTACATCCGCGACTGGGTCCACAACCACCTCCGCTTCGACTACAAATCCGCCCGCCCCACCAAAACCGCTCTCGACGTCTTTACCGAACGCGTCGGCGTCTGCCGCGACTTCCAGCACCTCGCCATCACCCTCTCCCGCGCCCTCAACATCCCCAGCCGCTACGTCACCGGCTACCTCGGCGACATCCGACACCCCTACTCCGGCGCCGGAGACTTCTCCGCCTGGTACGAGGTCTTCCTCTCCAACCGATGGTGGACCATGGACGCCCGCCACAACGAACCCCGCTTCGGACGCATCCTGATGGCCGCCGGCCGCGACGCCACCGACGTCGCCATCACCACAACCTTCGGCGCCGCCAAGCTCACCTACTTCTACGTCGAGTCCTACGAAGTCGACCCCGAAGGCAACAAACTCCCCATCCCCGGAACCCCCGAAGTCGTCCCCACCTACCGCATCGTCTAAGGCCGCCGGCCATTCTTCCCCAAAACTCTGGTGCGCACCGCAATGAGCCGCACACGCCCTGTCGGAGCGCTCGATCTAGGTCGCTCGCCGATCGGGTCGTTGAGCCGACACTCGGATTGCGCATGAGGCGATGCGTATTTTGGCGAGAATGATCGCCTGTACAGGACTTGTACAGTAGCGATGTGGCAGGAACCGGCTAAGTTCTTGAAAAATGGAGCCGACGAACGGACTTGAACCGTTGACCTGCTGATTACGAATCAGCTGCTCTACCAACTGAGCTACGTCGGCCTTCCTCTAGTTGATTCTAGAGCATTTCTCCTGTCTTTGTGAGCCGGATAGAGTGTTGGAGTGCCGTTTTCATCGGGGAAAACGGCCATAGCATCGGTGTCTTCGGTGTACACCTACAGGAGAACTGCTCTAGCCGCTCACTCAGCCATTGCGCAAAGCTCTGATCGTGTTTCCAGGGCGATATTGTCCGATGCACATCGATTGTTTTGAAGCATGGACGAGGCTAACTGTCCGGCCCGTCCGAAGCTTCAGGTTCGTCGGTACGCATCTGAACCGAAACTGCTACAAAACAGGGCGAGAAAAGCATTGCCAGGAAGCCGGCAACCACCAAAATTCCGTGCATTTGGAACCTCCGAGGAGAGCCTTAGAGAACTCTCTGATACTTCAGGTATCGGCAGCTTCCGGCGAAACTTGACGGGTATTTTGGTGCTCGACGGTACTTTGGTCCTGGTACCGGGGTGACTTACTTCAAGAAAAAGGTCGCCCGGCAACCGGGCGACCTTTTACGGGGAGAATAGTCCGGACGGAGGCAAAGCCATCTGAACTCTCTTGCAAGAGAGTATTTTGCGACGAAATCGGTGTCAAGACGAAAGACGGGACAGGAAGATCGCCCGGATTCTTGCTATTTCCCTCAAAAAACATGCGCGGCGAGCCTGGCGAGAACCGGAGTTTACCCCTGCCCAGGTAACCTGCTCTCCGGATGTCCGCTCCCCCCAGGTAATGCACGCAGGTCTAGTCGCAAGAACTCTGGTTCCGTCGCCGCAGGCTTCCCCATCAGAACCCGAATTGCAGCGCGACCTCCGCCCAAGAACAGACCCAGAAGCACGGCGGCGAGCATAAGAACTCCACTCAGTGTGGCTATGCTTACCAGAAGGCTCGCGGTTTTTCGTACTTCCGTATGAAACTCAGGCGGCATCTGCTTGTTCCATGTGACCTCCCCGTGGAGGTGGACGCGGTCTGCCAAGCTATCGGCGTCCTTTGCGGACAGCTTGCCGGTCACAAGAACCAGAAGCGGACCCTCCCGGCGGAGCTTCACGGTCCCTCGCTGGTCGGGTGTCACGCTGTTGAAGTGCTCTTCCAACGCCCTTCCCCGGTCCCCAGCAATGGTCGGTGTGGGGTAGAGGAGAAGGGTCATCGTCCCGCCTCCGCTCCGCTCAGCGTACTCAGCGGTGACACTCTCCGCGGCTTTGTCGAAGCCCAGAACGTGCGATGGCAGACTCCCGCCCATGGCAGCGTAACCCTCAGGTCCAAGCGCATACCGGACGCTGCCCGGGACTAAACGTTCCGCGGGCAGGTAGGTCGGCAGAAGCGGCGCGAGACCCTTGGGGCCGCTTGCCTTGGGCAAAGTACCTGACAGAACTCTGAGATTTTCCGCACCTAGCCCAACAGTTCCGTGCACCGTCTCCACGACAACGTCCGGACCTGACCGGAACAGAAAGACATCCGGGCCTGAGAACGTCTGATCCCCAATCCGTCTTTCGCCCTGCACCGCCGTCATCTCAGGGCTTCGTAAGTACATGAGAGCGGAAACTGCCCCCGTCACATCGCCAAATTGATATGCGGTTACGTCTACTGGAGAGCGTTCGCCGGGATTTGTGTAAGACACGGCGGCTGATCGAACGAGACCATCTTCTTTCAGGATCGCGGCCAGGGCAGGTGTTGCCTGCTTCAGAGCGTCTTGTTGGGCCGGACCTGCGACCCAGCTGCCCGCCTTTTCTGGAAGCAGGGGAGCCGCCGGAAGAAGGATGGTTCGACTCTGTTGCTGTGCCGGGACAACGCCGCCCGCAACGGCCAAAAGAAACATTCCCAGCAAAACGCGTTCGGGGGTGCGCATGAGAGAACGAGGAGGAAGTCTCATACTACGGAGACTACCATTGCAGCTCCATGGTTAGCGATGGTCGGGTCTGGACGTTCGGCTGGGCGGCGACATAATCGATGGAAGAGAATTGGACGGCCAGGCTGGCCAATCCTCCGTCTAATTCGAGCCGCTTCGCTGCGCAAAGAGGGCAGGGCGCACGCCGCTTAGACCGCCTGCATATTGCGCTATGCCCCTGTAAAGACCCTCCGCCACCCTCTGCCGATACTCAGGCTGCAGGAGTTGTTTCGCGTCCTTTGGGTTCGTCAGGAACGAGATCTCCGCCAAAACCGATGGCATGTTCGCGCCGATCAAGACCACAAACGGCGCCTGCTTGACACCCCGGTTCTTCAGACCCATGTTTCCGTGCTCCAGTCCCCCGAATAAACCCGTCTCAACGTCGGTTGCAAACTCGCGGCTCTCCGAAATCTTCTCCTTGAGCGCGATCTTCTTGACCAGGTCACTCAGCTGATAGATGGTCTGATCGCTGACAGCATTTTCACGCGCGGCAATCCGCAAGGCGTCCGCCTGCTGTGTGAAGTTCAAGTAGTACGTCTCGACGCCCCGGGCGCCGGCATCCGGAGAGGAGTTCGCGTGAATCGACAGAAACAGGTCTGCCTGCGCCTTGTTCGCAATGGCTGTTCGAGTTTCGAGCGGAACAAACGTGTCGTCCGTGCGTGTGAAGATCACGTCCGCTCCGAGCCGATCGCGTAACAGCTTGCCTACGCGCAAGGCAACATCGAGCACGACTTCCTTCTCTTCCAAACCATCTACGCCGAGAGTGCCCGAGTCGTGTCCTCCGTGGCCGGGGTCGATCACGATGCGGCCGATCTTCAGGCCAAGGGCGCGGACCAGGCTGGTCTGGCCATCCGAGTCGGGGACAGCGGCGCGAGCTGAAAGTGTTCTGCTGCTTTTGGAGCCATCGCCGTCTTCCTTTATGTCCTTGTTTTCTTTGGGCCTCAGGACATCCTTCGGAACCTTGACGGCGGACGAGCCACCTCTGTCACCCGTGCCGGAGGTTGCAGCCTTTTTTGCGTCCGTGCCCGTCCGTTGAGACTTGTTGGCCGCTCCAGCCTGGTTCGGCAGAGCCACATCCGTCGATCTTGACGCGGGGTCTCTCGGCCTCACAGTCGCGACGATGGGTCGGGACGTAGGCTCCGGCGTCGCATCCACTCTTCCGGGCTGATCGCTTAGCTTCGCGAGGTCTGCTTTGTTCGCGGATCGCACAGCAGTTGTGCCTGGAACAGCTGACGCGTTGTTCGAGACCGCAGCCGGCGGGGTTCTGACGGAACCGTTGGCAGAGCTCCTTGCGTGATCGGCGTGATCGGGCACCCCAGCTTGCGACCGGCCATGGATGTCGATAATCAGACGGTAAGGATTCGGCAGCAAAAAGGCGGAATACTCCGTTATGTCACTGACATCCAAAACGATCCGCGTCATGTCGCCGGACATCTGGGCGGCTCCGATCTCCTTCAGAAATCCGCCGTCGTTTACCGTAAATTTCTTTCCAACAAGCTCTTTCGACAGCGTCGTCCCATGCAGGTCGAAGTAGATCCGGTCCGGCCCTGTGACTCGTGACGCCCTGTACTCGACCTCCGCCCCAAGATCGATCGCGACGCGTGTATAGGTCGGTGTGGACCAGTGACGTATACCAGAAACTCTGGCCTGAAGTTGCTGGGCGGAAGCAGGCCGATCCGAAGAGATCTGGTCTGGCTGCGCAGGGTTCGGATCTCCGGCAATCAGCGGCTCGCGTTCAGGCGGAGTCCTCGCAAGTGGGGCCGGCGACGGCTCTCCCCGATTGGCGATTGAAACCGGTTGGCTCGACGGAGAGCTCGCTCCAGGTTGGAGCGCGGCCAGCCCGGCCCGTGCCTCCGGCGCAAGCAGACTTCGAGGATAGCTCTTCAGCAGCAGCTCGTAGAACGTTCGAGCGGCCCTGACGTCATGGAGATCATCGGCTTCGATGCGAGCCTCTGCGAGCAGGACCGACACGCGCAGCGAACTTCCGGGGTACTGCGCGCGCAGGAACTCGTATTGACCGACGGCAGCCTGCAAAGAATGGCGGTCATGCTGAGCTTTGCCCATCTCCGTAAGGAGTTCCGCGACCGCGTGCACAGCCTCGGCCGCATGGATGCTTCGAGGATCTTCGTGGTACACCGCGCGGAAGCCGTCCATCGCTCGTTTGTAATCCGCCGGCGAACGATCCGCTTCACGCTTGCTCTCAAGAACGTCTCGGTACGCCTGTGCCTTCTCCCAGACAGCGCTCTCGGTCCCAGCCCGCTGGGCGAGGAGATCGGCCGGCACTGCTGCATTCAGGCAGAGGAGCGCCGCCAAAGCTAGGCTCGCCGCCGATCGCCGGGTTTCTGAACAGGACTGCATCACTTCTATCTTAAAAGCTCGATTGCACTCGCTCCCGTGAAAATCAGCCGGGACTCTGACGAGTACCCCATGACTAAGGTGCAGTTAACTCAAAAGCTTCTCCACCACCTCCGGCGCCTTCGCCAGCGCCGAATCCAGAGTATCTGGATCGCCCCCACCTGCCTCGGCGATGTCCGGTCGGCCGCCCCCTCGTCCACCGACCATGGCGGCCAGTTCAGAGACCACCTTGCCGGCCTGAATGCGTCCCGTCAGATCCTTTGTGACGCCTACGATCAGGGAGACGCGACCCTCCGTAACCGACCCAAGGACGACAACGCCGGAAGCGAGCTTCGATCGGAGCTCATCCGTCAAAGTTCGCATCTGCGACTTCACTTCCACCGCACTCCCAGAGGCGGAGATACGTCGGCTAAGCAGCTTCACGCCGCGGACGTCGACAGCCGTCTGAGCGTACTCGGCCGCGGAGGCCGAAGCCTCTTTGACCCGCACCTGTTCAAGCTCCCGGCGAAGGCGCTTCAGTTCGTCCTCACCGGCCGCCAGCTTCGCCCGAAGTGCCCCCGCGAGATCGTTCTGCATGGCACTTGAGCTTTCGTCGCTTCTCGTCGCTCCGGCAATCCCGACCATCTGCCCCACGGCACGTGCGACTCCAAAGCTCTGCTGAAACTCGCGGAGAGCTCCGGCGCCGCTGAGCGCTTCGATCCGCCGAACTCCGCTCGAGACGGATGACTCGCCCACGACCTTGATGAGGCCAATCTCGCCGGTGGCAGAGACGTGAGTCCCTCCGCAAAGTTCGGTCGAAAATCCGTGCGAGCCGCCAATCTGGACCACGCGCACCCGGTCTCCGTACTTTTCACCGAAGAGCGCCGTCGCGCCCAGTTCATGGACCGCGACGTCGATCGGAACATCGACCAGTGTCTCGACCTTTGCGTTGGCCAGCACCTCCTTGTTGACGAGGTCCTCGACCTGCCGCAGCTCCTCCTCGGCGATCGTGCCGAAGTGCGAGAAGTCGAAGCGAAGGCGCGATCGATCGACGAGCGATCCGGCCTGCTTCACCTGCGGCCCCAGCACATCGCGCAAGGCAGCGTGGAGCAGATGCGTTCCGGTGTGGTTGCGCATCGTCGACCGGCGAACCTCACCGTCGACCACCGTATCGACAACATCCCCCACCGCAATCGGCGCACGGACCACGACGCGGTGAGCGAAGACGCCACTTACGGGCTTTGAACATCCGGATACATCCGCAAGAACGGTCTGGTGATCGGCAGCGAGCATCTGGCCCACGTCTCCGACCTGACCTCCAGAGTCGGCATAGAAGCTCGTGCTATCCAGAACAACTTCGCCAGCCTCGCCGGCCGCAAGCTGCTGAGCACCCACACCGTCCCGAACCAACGCAAGCACCCGAGCACCATCCACTCGCAATGCGCCATAGCCCTCAAACTGGGTCTTGGGCAGACCGTCATAGAACGGTTTGGCTGTGCTCTTGTACTCGGTCCCGGTCCAGGACTTCCGCGCTCGACTTTGCTCTTCCCGCATCGACCGTTCGAACCCAAGCTGATCGAACTTGAGCCCCCGATCGCGAGCGGCATCGAGCATGAAATCGAGCGGCAGGCCAAAGGTTTCGTAGATCTTGAACGCTTTCTCTCCTTCTACGATTCCTTTCGGCGCTGACGGGTGTTCCGTCTCTGCCGAATGATCCATCAACTCATCGAATCTTCGGGAGGCCGCCTCTAGAACTCGCGAAAACTGTTCCTCCTCGGCACGCACCGTCTTGCTGACCAGATCTGCCGTGTCGCTCAACTCGGGATAAGCGACCTTCATCTCGTCGCGCACCGCGAAGACCATCTTCTCCATGAACGGATTTTCTTGGCCAAGCTGTCGTCCATGCCGAATCGCCCGACGCAAGATCTTCCGGAGAACATAGCCGCGGCCTTCGTTGGCGGGGAGGACGCCGTCGGAGATGAGAAAGGTCGCCGCTCGCGCATGGTCCGCGATGATACGAAGGCTGGCAGCCTCGTCTGTGGCACGGATCGACGCCTCCGCGGCCGTCATTGTCGTCGAGCCGCACAGCTCGGCGGCACGGGCAATCAGGGGTGTAAACAGGTCCGTCTCGTAATTCGAAAGTCTGCCCTGAAGGACAGCAGAAATGCGTTCGAGGCCCATGCCGGTGTCGATCGAGGGCTTGGGCAGGGGGGTGAGGGCGCCGTCGGCGGCGCGGTCAAACTGCATGAAGACCAGGTTCCAGATCTCGACGTAGCGCTGGTCGTCCTCACCGAAGGGAAGGTCGCGCGGCTCCCCGCCGGCATCGGTGTGCTCGCTTGCGGCGAGGCCGAGGTCGTAGAAGATCTCCGAGCAGGGGCCGCACGGTCCCGTATCGCCCATCTGCCAGAAGTTGTCCTTGGCGGACATCGGGAAGATACGATCGGCGGGAACGCCGACCTCTACCCAGAGCCGCTCGGCCTCCGTGTCCCGAGGCACGGTCGGGTCCCCTTCAAAGATCGTGACGTAAAGCCGAGCCGGGTCGATACCAAACCACTCGGGGCTGGTCAGGAGCTCCCATGCATACTGAATCGCCTCGCGCTTGAAGTAGTCGCCAAACGAGAAGTTGCCGAGCATCTCGAAGAAGGTATGGTGCCGACGCGTGAAGCCGACGTTTTCGAGGTCGTTGTGCTTGCCTCCCGCACGGACGCACTTCTGGGACGATGCCGCTCGTTCATAAGAGCGCTTTTCCAAGCCGAGAAAGACATCCTTGAACTGATTCATGCCTGCATTCGTGAACAGCAGGGTGGGATCGTTGTGCGGCGCCAGCGAAGAGGAGTGGACGCGGCGATGTCCTTTGGTTTCAAAGAAGCGCAGAAAATCTTCGCGAATCTGGTTGCCGGAGCGGAAGTTCATCCCCTCAAGAATAGCAGTGCGAACAACGGTCCGAGGCGCCGTCGAGATCGCGCCTCTCGCCTCGACGCCTGTCAGATCTCCCCCACATCGGCCACAGGCAGCTTTACCGAATTCTGCCCGTGACCGCACCCAAAGCGAGGCTCAGTGACAGAGAGTTCCGTTCAGGTAAAACTGTGTGGGGCTTGCGTTCGTGCCGGAGTAGATGGCGTTGAAACCGATGCCCGATAGGGTGGCGCCCCCGCCGATATTTCCGTTCCAGCCGGCGTTCGTAAGGGTCACAGACTTGCCGGATTGCGTCTCGTTGCTATTCCAGGATTGGCTGATCTGCTGGTTTCCGGAGTAGCTCCAGGTCAGCGTCCAGGCGCTGAGGGCGGCTGCACCGTTGTTTGTGATCGAGATGCTGCCGGTAAATCCCGATCCCCAATCATTCGCGTCGACGTAGGTGACGTGGCACCCAGCGCCGGTGCTGCCTGCGGATTGGGTTGTCGCGCTCGCCTGATTCGACGACAGAGAAGCATCTCCGGCGTTTGAGACCGCCTTGACTGTGAAGAAGTACGCGGTGGAAGAAGAGAGGGCGGTGGCAGAGAACGAGGTCGCGGTCAGGCCGCTGGTCAGCAGGTTCGACGTGCCGCCGGACGTGCCGCCGGAGTAAACGCTGTACGTCACGCCGGACGTAGGGCTTGGCGCCCAGGCGAGGTTGATCTGGCTGGCGGAGACGGCTGTCGCGGTGAGGCCGGAGGGTGCGCTGGGCGGCGTTGCGGGAGAGGCGCCGCCGGGGTTCAGAGAGAACTGGATGGAGCTGAGGGCGCTCTGCTTGCCGGGGCTGACGGGCGTGGGGTCGTAGATCGAGTCGAGCAGGCCGTAGCGGTCCTCGCCGTCAAGGGCCCAGTAGGTCCAGCTGAGGTTTGGGTTGGCGGCGAGGTAGCCTACGAGCGATTGGAACCACTGACCTTCGCTTCCGGGCGTCGAACTCCCGGCCGCGGCGGCGTCGTTGGTTGTGCCGAACTCGCCGAGCCACACGGGCGCCATGCCGTTCTGGGCGATGTAGCCCCAGTGCGTGGTCCAGACCGAGTTGAGTGAGCTCGCCGTCGTCGAGGCGTTGAACCAGCTCTGGCCGTACTCGGTGGGGCCGTAGTCATGGGCAGAGTAGACGATCTGGCCTGGGACGGAGAGGTTGACCGGGGACTTGCTGACGCCCTCGAGATTGCCGCCCCACCAGTAGTAGTCGTTGTTGTAGGCGTCCACACCCTCGACGAAGATCAGGAGCCTGGGGTTCACCGCGAGGACGGCGTTGCCGGCGCGCTCGGCTGCCAGGTGCCAGTCGTTGCTGCCTCCGCAGTCCCAGCAGGCGCCGCCGGAGTAGGCGTTGTGCGGCTCGTTCCGGAGGTCGAAACCGACGACCGTCGGGTTGTTCGCGTAGCGGTTCGCAAGTGTGGTCCAGTCGTTGATCCAGGCGCTTTCGGGGTAGGCGCCGGTATACCACAGGCCGCTCCCTTCGGCGGAGTCGCCGGCTTCGGAGCGGTGGTTGTCGAGGATGATCTTGAGGCCGAGAGTTCCGGCTTCGGTGACGATGCTGTCGAGGATCTGGAGGGAGTTCTCGCCCTGGAGGTCGGTGTTGATGGGTCCGCTCGCGTTGTTGTAGCTGATGGTCGGGAAGGTCGGCGTCTCGACCATCTGGTTTGAGAGTGGGATGCGTACAGTATTGTAGCCATTGGACTTGACCGTCTGGAGGATGGCTTTGTAGTCCTTGGACGTGAGGCCGCCAGGGACGGCACGGGAGGTCTCGAAGCCGTACCAGTTGATGCCGGCGATGCGGACCGGCTGGTTGTTGTTGTCGAGAATTTGAGCGCCGGAGGTGTGCCAGAAGCCGGTGCCCTGGGCGGGGGCGGCGAGGGGGGTGGCGGCGGCGAGGACGGCGGTGCCGACGAGGCCGCGGAAGAGGCGTCCGGAGAGGAGGTTGTCGAGGTAGCTCATGGGATTGGCTCGTTTCCTAAGGGGTCCGATTTGACCGGACGGCCTGGACACTGTCGCGCGCGTGGGTGAGGTTTGGGGAGAGACCCGGTCATACAGGACTTATCGGCAGATTTGCCGATCCCGTGAACGGTTCAGAGAGAATTTGTACTCAGAAGTAACGAGCGGCGGCCGGTCCGAGGCGGAGATGTCTCCCTCGGAGGTCGGCCGGAGACGGGATGGGGCCGGAGACGAGAGGGGACCCACCCAGGGGTACCGTTTATACGTAAAATATTCAGAAGACGAGACTTAGGTCTGGATCTCGGACCCGATCAGGACCACACTCTATACGGCTCACAGGAGCCGGAGGACCGCTCGGAGCTCGGGATATCGAGCCCTATGTTTATGGTAGCAAGAAGGTGGGGTGTTGTACGCCAGTAACCTCCGTGATCTCGGTTAGGGCGCCCACGTCCAGCCTTCGATGACGTACTTCGGGTCGAGCGGGGGCGGCAGGCGGGCGAAAGTCAGTCGCTGCTCCACCATGGCCATGCAGCTGACCAGGGCGTCGAAGGCGTCCTCGCTCGCTCGGGCGCGGCGGAGGACCTCCGTTGGCAGATGCGCGTAGGTGGGGTCGGAGCTCCGTTTGGCGAGGAGGTAAGCGGCGCGGGCGGCGGGGTTGGATTTGTGGACGGGTCCGGTGTTGAGGCGGGAGTACATCTCGACGACGAGCGGGGCGGGATCGACCTCGTCGAGTTGCGGCTGGTCGAAGGGCCAGACACGGAAGCCGGCTTCGCGGAGATGGAGGAGGATGGGCATGCCGCGGAGCGAGGCTGTGCCGACCGACCCCGAACCGCCGATCTGAAAGACGGATTTGGGTGTGATGCCGCGCACTCGGGCGGCGCGCTCCGCGTCCGGGATGTAGGCGGTGAGCTTGCAGCTGATGTCGGTGCTGCGCAGCATGCGGTGGAGATGGTCGCCGGAGAACTCGGCCGGGCGCTTGCCGGGCTTGCCCCAGAAGCGCGGGTCGGTCTGACCTGGGGCGAGCCAGCGCTCACCGTGCTGTTCGGTGACCAGCCGCCAGAACTCGGGGCCGGTGCTGCAGCCGTGCTCGCCGTGGACGAACCAATCGGGGAAGGAGAAGCAGAAGTCGAAGCCGACGACCATGCGCGGTGTGGCGCGGCTGAGGTCGATGAGCCAGGCGGCGGTCTCGTCGCGGGTGCGACCGTTCGTAAGTTGGACGACGCCGGCCTGTCCACGTTCGCGAGCGCGCTTCCGGGCTGCCGGCGGAAGGGCGTCCACGGCGGTCCAGCCGGCGGCGTAGATGTGGCGCCGCTGGCCCGCGGCATCGACGCGTCCGGACCAGTCGATGGCGACGATGCGGTCTGGTGCGGACGCTTTTGTACTGTCTGCACTCACTTTGATTCCGTCCTCCCTCTCGTCGCGGTGGAAGATGAATTAGAGCGGGGATCGGCAATCGAATCGCGAGCAAGAAGGTGGTTCAGTTGGACACCGAACGGTTCATTCACATTGTCCCCAAGCAGTGTCGGTATAAAAGGCTACGGTGTACCAGTGCTTCTCCAGACGGTGAACGCGATAGACCGGGCAGGAAATGCCAATAAACTTACCACTCAAGTGATTCTTAGCTGGTTCAGACAGGGAGTCAGTCGGATCGACAACGAGATAGACAGTCGTGTCGCCGGCTCCAGCGAACCCCCACCCTTCCCATTCAACGTGCCTGAAGTCTCCATTGGGCGGAGCTGGTAAAGCCAAGACGCTGGCCTTGTATGTCTTCGCTTGAAAGAGCCACCGGCTTGCATCACGCACTTCAGAGAAGTGCCTAAAGATCAATCCTGAGATCAGCCAATAGGAGAGCAACGCGGCAATTACGGACAGACGGCCTCGGCCTTTTCTTTGGAAAGCCCAGATGCCCAGAACGATGCTCACGGAGGGAACCGCTAACAGAAAGTAGAGCAAGCCGCTTAGGTCGGAGCTCGTAATAATCAATGGGACAAAGACTACGATCAAGGCCACGCAGTAAAGGAAAAGACGTCGTGATTGTGTAGCCTGCCTGCCGTACGCCGCACTCATGTGAATGCGATCATACGGGCCCGTCGGCACTTATCGTCAAAGTGTCCCGTCTCGTACGTCACCCACGACAACTCCGTTTGCCGTGGATGATGTACGGAAACATCGTTCCCGTGATCTTTGCTGGCCTCCGGATTGTATTGGGTTGGCGAGACCTACTGCTTAGGTAAACCAGAACGAGACCACTGCTTGATCTTGCTTATGGCATCTCGGGTACAAGTCTTCAAGCCAGCTTCCTACGGGCTGGGCCGGTTTGACGGTGCGCTTCGGTGTCGTGGAGGTTGGTTTCGATGGCTCCTTCGGGCGAGGTGGGCGAAGGCTTGGACCACGGGACGGGCTTCGCCGGTGCGGACGCCGAGTTCGATGTGGCTCTTCACCTGAGGTCCGCGAAGGGGGCGGCACACGACCTCGGCCGAAGCGATTTTCGCGACGCACGCGGGGGCGATACTGACGCCGAGGCCGGCCCCGATCAGGCGCAGGATCGTAAGCCAGTGGGTGGCTTCCTGGACGACGCGCGGGCGTGGTCCGGAGGGACCAAAGACCGACATGGGACGGTCAAAGGCGAGCTGGCCGGCTGACGGTGAGTAGAAGACGAAGGGCTCGTTGCGCAGGGCGTCCGGAGGTATGGATTTGAGCGAAGCGAGGGGGTGCTTTGCGGGAAGCACGGCGATGAAGCGTTCGGCAGAGAGGGTCTCGATCTCGAGGTTGCCTGCCGGGTCTGCGTCGCGGAGGTAGCCGATGTCGAGGGCGCCGGTTTCGAGGCCGCGCACGACTTGAGAGGTGAAGGACTCGTGCAGGCTGAGCTGGACGCGGGGAAAGGCCTGCCGGTAGCGGCGGAAGAGGTCCGGCAGAGCAGTGAGCATGCCGGAGCCGACGAAGCCCACGCGGAGCAGGCCCTGCTCTCCGCGGCCGATGCTGCGGACCTCTTCCACGTCTTCGTCGACGGTGCGCAGGGTGCGGCGGGCGCGGTCGAGAAAGACTTCTCCGGCCGCGGTGAGCGAGACGGCGCGGGAGGTGCGATAGAAGAGAGCGTGGCCGAGGAGGTCTTCGAGCTTGCGAATCTGTTGCGACAACGGTGGCTGCGCGAGATGGAGGCGATGGGCGGCACGGCCAAAGTGGAGTTCTTCCGCGACGGCGATGAAGTAGCGCAGATGGCGGAGTTCGATTTCAGGACCCATATGTCTAAGATATTAGTTCGGACAAACAAGATATTGGACATCTTGATCCTGAGCGACGAAGCTGGCATCCGAGGAGATATTTTGTATGTCGAGTGGAGCGTCTTTACAGCCGGTTGGCGACGGGCAGGCGCAGATCTCTGCGCAGAAGTCAGCGGTCGAGTTCCGACCGTTTCGGACGGACGATGCCGCTGCCTTTTTTGCGCTGAACGAGCAGTGGATCTCGAAGCACTTCGGAATGGAGGAGCGGGACCATCTGAATCTTCGCGATCCCGAGGGGACCATTCTCGACCGTGGCGGCCACATCTTGATGGCGGTGGCCGAGGGTGTGCCGGTGGGGTGTTGCGCCCTGATCCCGGAGGGCGAGGGAGAGTATGAGCTGGCGAAGATGGCGGTGGCCGAGACGATGCGCGGACGCGGCGTCGGGAGAGATTTGCTCGAGCGAACGGTGGCGCTGGCGCGCAGCCTCGGGGCGCATCGGCTGACGCTTGGGAGCAGCACCAAGCTGCCGGACGCGGTGCACCTGTATGAGTCGATCGGGTTTCGGCATATTCCGACGGAGCGGCGCGTGCCGTCTCCGTATGCGCGGGCGAGTGTGTTTATGGAGATGGATTTGTAGAGGCAAACGAGATCTGCTCGAAGATGCGGCGCAGGCGGGCTCCGCGTTCGGGATGGATCGACTCTACATAGGAGATGCGGCCGGCGAGGTGCTCCAGGAAGGACGTGAGCCCGGCGCGGTTTTGGCTGGAGGGACCGTGGCGCACGCAGTTGGTGAGGATGGCTTTGAGCCGGTCGTATTCTTGGCGAGGGTAGTTGAGGCGGCGGTTGACCGTGAGGCCGGCCAGAGCCTGGCGGCTGCCCTTGTGCATGACGCGAGACTTGCGAAAGTTTACGTCGAAGCCTTCTTCGAGGAGGACGGCCGCGGCTTGCGTCTGGAAGTGTTGGACCGATCTCTTGAAGATGTCGCCGCCCGAAAACGCGAGGTCGTCGGCGTAGCGCGAGTAGACCGCACCGGCTGAGCGAGCGAGGCCGGTGAGGCGGCAGTCGACGCGAAAGGCACACAGGTTGGCGAGGGCGGGGGAGGTGGGCGCTCCCTGGGGCAGATGTGGGCGGCTGTAGAGCAGGCTTGCTTCGCTGAGGGTTTCCGCGCTGAAGCCCGAGGTTGGGCGCCACAGCTTTTTGGGGACGACGTGGGTGCAGAGGCCGCCGAGCAGATCGGCGACGGGCTCGGGGTATCCGGCCGTGCGAAAGAGGGTCTGGACCCTTGCGGCGCGGATGGTCGGAAAGAAGTTCTGGAGGTCGAGGCGGAGAAGGACGGCTTGCCCGACGTGCGGGGTGGCGAAGCTTTTGACGGATCGGCCGGGGACGAATCCATGCGCGGCGGGGTGGGGTGGGATACGGTTGAGGATTTCGCGGAGGATCTGGCGCTGGAGCGCTCGCAGACGGGATTTCGGAGCCTCGATGAGGCGGAGGTCGCCGCTTTTCTTGGCTAGGATGCGGAGGGTGTAGTGCCCAAGCGGGGAAGCGATGTGGGCGCGGCTGAGGCCTTTGAGGTCCGCGAACCATTCGAGGTCGCCTCCGGAGACGCCGAGCCAGTGCGCGAGTTCGGCGACGGAGGTGATGGTTGGGAGGTGCCAGTTTTCGGCAGCCGCGACGGGCAGCATCTGCCGCGGTTGCGCGATCCAGTGCGCGATGTCGATCTGGTCGCCGTACTTCTTGCGTGCGCGTGCGAAGCCTTGGTCTTCCTGAAGGAAGCGGATGACCTCGCGCAGGCGAGGCCGGGTCTGGGTCTGAGTCTGGGTCTGGCTCCGAGTCTGGCCGGAGAAGTGTTTGGCGCAGCGGCGTGAGAGGGGGCCGAGCCAACGCCAGGGCCGGCCCAGGGTCTCAGCGAGGCGCGCTCGGATGTCGTCGGGATGGGGCTCTCCGGCCAGGATGGACTGCGCCAAAGCTCTCACGACGATGGGGTTGGTGGCGCGCGTGGACAGCGGAGTGCTCCAACGAGTCTGACCTTGCGTGAGCTGGTCTGCGCCGTCGCGCAGCGTCGCTCATGCGATGCGATGGGAGGTTTACGACGATCCGAGGGGTAGCCCCAGGGTGGCAGATTGTGCCGCGAGTGCACACGTCCGCCGGGCTTGGAGGCGCCTCCGCTGTCCACGGAACTATACCACTTGGGTTGGGCGCACTGGGCGGGTAGGGGTCTAGGTTTCGTCTTCGGTCGGTTCGAGGTCGGTCTCTTCGTCGACTTCGACCTTCCAGGAGCGGAGGAGCTTCCAGATGGCGGTCGAGGAGAAGCCGGCGCGGAGGAGGCGGCCGAGGGTGCGGGCGGTTTCCTTCTCGTTAGCCGGGGGCTTGATGCGTTTGCGGTCGCAGAACTGCTGGGCTAGCGCGACCTCGTCGGTGTTCTCGTAGGCGGTGGCGAGGGTGGTGGCGGCGAGGTCTTTGCTGATGCCTTTGGCGGCTAGGTCTTGCCGGACGCGGCGTTGGCCGAGGCTCTGGCCTTCTTTGCGGAGGCGGGTGTAGTCGGCGGCGAAGTGTTCGTCGGAGAGGTAGCGGAGTTCGGTGAGGCGGGCGAGGACGCGGCTGATGGCAGCTTCTCCGGGGTCTCCGGGTTCGGCGCGGAGCTTGAGCAGACGGCGGAGGTCGCGGACAGTGCGCATGCGGCGGGCGAGGGTGCTGACGGCGTAGCTGAAGAGTTCGGGCTCGCCGACGGGGTCGCGCTTTTTGGGCCGGGCGAAGGGCATCTATCTTTGGGAGTTGGCCTGGGCGGAGTTGGCCTGGGCGGCGGCGGGCTGGGCGAAGTGGTTGGTGTGGGTCCAGCGGTCGCACCAGTCTTCGACGGTCTTGTACCAGAGCTGGGAGTTTTGCGGCTTGAGGACCCAGTGGCCTTCGTCGGGGAAGTAGAGCATTTCGGACGGGACGCCGAGGCGCTGGAGGGCGGTGAAGAGCTGGAGGCCTTCGGAGACGTCGAGGCGGAAGTCGCGCTGGCCGTGGATGACGAGGGTGGGCGTTTTGGCGTTCTGGACCGAGAGCATGGGCGACCATTTGCGGAAGGGGTCGTCGGCGATGGGGCCGGCGGCGTAGCGCCAGGGCTGGCCGGGCTCGTTGCTGCCAGGGCGCCGGAACTCCCATTCGTTGAACCAGAGTTCTTCGGTGGCGCCGTAAGCGGAGCTGGGGTTGAACATGCCGTCGTGGGTGACGATGCACGCGAAACGGTCTGGATGCTGAGAGTTGGTATGGGTGAGGATCCAGTTGGCCATGAAGCCGCCGAAGGAGGCGCCGAGCGCGCACTCGCGGGTCTTGTCGATGAAGGGGAAGTGCTGTTCGGCGTAGCTGAGGCCGCGCATGAGGTCGATGTAGGGCTTGCCGCCCCAGTCGCCGTTGATCTCGTCGATGAACTTCTGGCCGTAGCCGGTGGATCCGCGCGGGTTGATCATGACGACGACGTAGCCCGAGGCGGCGAAGAGTTCGGGGTTCCAGCGGAAGGACCAGGCGTCTCCCCAGGCGCCTTGGGGGCCGCCGTGGATGAGGAATTTGAGGGGGTATTTGCGGTTGGGGTCGAAGTTGGGTGGGCGGAGGAGGAAGCCTTCGGTCAGTGCCCCTTCGGCACCGTGGAAGACAAAGGCTTCGGGGGCTGATAGATCGAGGCTCGACAGAAGCAGATCGTTGAGGTGAGTGATTGGTCGCCAACTTGCATCGAGTCTGTCGGCGTCGGGTCGAGGGAGTTTTGCCCGGGCGGTCCTGCTTTCGCTGCCCACGCACGCGCTGCAGGCACCCCCGATGCCGTTCGCGTCCAGACTTACAACCTCGGACGGCTGCTTCGCCGACATCCGGGTCGCGATGATCGTCTTGGAGTCGGAACCGATTCGTAGGTCGCCAAATTCGGATGGTCTCCAATCGCCTGCACACCCTTCGCAAAGAAAGGCAATCCGTTTGGGTTTGCTGTCTTCAGGGGAGACCTTATAGATAAGTTCTTCACCTGCGTTCGCGCTGCTGAAGTAGATGGCCGCAGAAGACGGAGCCCAGACGAACTCGTCGATCCAGCGGTCGAAGTTGGGGAGGAGTTCGCGGGTGCTCTTCGCGGCGCGGTCGTAGAGCATCAGCCGGAAGCGGTCGGACTCATACCCAGGGCGGGCTTGGGAGCGGAAGGCCAGGTACTTGCCGTCGGGGGAGTATTGCGGGCCGTCGTCGGAGCCGGGGGAGGTTGAGATCTTTGTGGCTTTGGCGTTGGGGTCGTCGAGGCGGAGGGTGAAGATGTCGTTGTTGGTGGAGGCGGCGGGGACGGGGTCGAGGTTGGTGACGTAGGCGATCTCTTTGCCGTCGGGCGAGATGCTGTAGCCGAGCGGGCCGCCGAGCGAGAAGGTGGGGGCTTCCGCCTCGCCGATCGCCGGGGTGAGGTCGGTGGGGGCGGCGGGCTTTGGGTCCTGCTCGCGGCCGAGCGCGGCGGGGAGCGCGGCGAGGAAGATGTGGGAGTGCTTGGGGCCGACGTAGGTGTTCCAGTGGCGGTAGAGGAGGTTGGTGAAGATCTCGGCTTTGACGGGGTTTTTCGCGGCTTCGAGGTCGCGGCGGGCGTTGCAGGCGGCTTCCTGTTCGTTACGATCCGGGCCGTGGGATTCGCAGCCAGGGTAGACGGCGGAGGTGAAGAGGAAGTGCTGTGAGTCGGGCGCCCAGAGACCACCGTCGGCTCCGGTTTCGAGCGCCGTGACGGGGTGCGCCTTTGGATCGGCCAAGTTGCCGTGCGTGTCGTCCCAGGCGGCGACGACGATCTGCGGCGTGCCGGTGCTGCCAGGCGAGGTGTACATCACCCATCTGCCGTCGGGGGAGAAGCGGCCGTTGGTTTCGCCGACGCCGGGGTCGCTCGAGGTGAGTTGGCGTTCAGGGTTGGGGGACGTGGTCTCGGGCTTCAGGGGGACGACCCAGAGATGGCTGGTCTTGGTGTTTTTTTCGAGCGAGACGTCCGTGACGGAGAAGAGGACCCACTTGCCGGAGGGCGAGATCTGCGGGTCAGAGATGCGCTTGATCGCCTGGAGATCGGCAAAGGTCATCGGGCGTTTTGCGGCGGTCTGGGATGTTTGGGCGGTGGCCAGGGTTGCCGCGAGGAGGAGGAGGTAGGTGGCGGTGCGGAAGAGGTGTGCGGGGACGGGAGAGCGCATCGCGAGCAGTGTACCTTGCGGGGTTGCTGGGGGAGGACGAGTGGAAGGCAAGGGCAAGTGCAGAAGCAGATTCCCTTCGGGAATGACAACCAGAAAGGCAAGGCAAAGGCAAAGGCAAGGGAAAAGGCAATGGCAACGGCAACTGCAACTACAGGGGTCCTTCGCTTCGCTCAGGATGACGGCGTAAAACAGGCAACGGCAAGGGCAGCGGCAACCACAACCGCAACGGCAAAGGCGGAAGCAGATTCCCTTCGGGAATGACAACCAGAAAGGCTAGGCAAGGACACCAGAGGGGCAACGGCAAAGGCAGCGGCTAGAACAGCGGCGGAGGCAGGGGACAACGCGTCCATGTAAGGTTAAGGGCCATGTATGTTGGGGCTGCTGAATCTGGGTTGTCGGCTGGCGATGAGGCGGACACGCCGGGGTGGCCGTTTGCGGTGGCGGGCGGGATCTTTGGGTGGGTGCTGGATGCCTTTGATTTCTTTGTTGTGGTGTTTCTCCTCGGCGAGTTGATGGCGCGGTTTCATGTGGGGAAGGCGGCGATTGTCTGGTCGTTGACGGCGACCTTGGCGATGCGACCGGTGGGTGCGTTGCTGTTTGGGGCGATGGCGGATCGGTGGGGGCGGAGGCGGCCGCTGATGGTGTGTGTGGTGTATTTTTCGACCATCACGGTCCTCAGCGGATTTGCTCCTAATTTTGTTACATTTCTCGTTTTGCGCGCTCTGTATGGCATGGGGATGGGTGGGTACTGGGGCATTGGGGCGTCGTATGCGATGGAGAGCGCGCCTGTGCGGCATCGCGGTCTGCTGTCCGGCTTGATGCAGGGCGGGTACCCGTTTGGGTATCTCCTGGCGTCGGTTGGCATGCAGACGGTGGCGGTGCGATGGGGTTGGCAGGCGATGTTTGTGGCCGGTCTGCCGGTGGCGCTCGGGATTGTGCTCCTGACGGTGTGGGCGCCGGAGTCCGATGCTTGGCGTCAGAACCGGAGTCCGTCGCTCCGTGCGATGGGTCGGACGCTCGTCGCGCACGGGCGGACGTTTGGGTACCTGTTGCTGGTGATGACGGCGATGACCTCGCTCTCGCACGGAACGCAGGATCTGTATCCGGACTTCCTGAAGACGCTGCCGTTTGTCGCGCATGGCAGGGTGGCCGGGATGCGTGCGGGCTTGGGGATTCCGGTGCTCTACAACATCGCGGCGATCGTCGGCGCGCTCGTGGTTGGGCAGATGTCGGAGCGTGTGGGGCGACGCCGTGCCGTGCTCCTGGCGTTGCTGGTGTGTCTCTTGTCGATGTGGGGATGGGCGTTTGGTGGCACGTTGCTGGCGATTACGGTTGGCGCATGTGCGATGCAGGCCGGTGTGCAGGGTGCGTTTGGGGTGATCCCGGCGTACCTGAACGAGCTTTCACCGGCGGCGATTCGCGGCGTGTTTACCGGATTTGTGTACCAGCTTGGGGTCCTGGTGGCGTCGCCGGTGTTGCCGGTGCAGAACCTCCTGCAGCGGCGGTTCGGCTACTCCTGGGCGCTGACCGGGTATGAGATCTGCGTGATTGGGACGCTGATGGTGCTGTTTGCCCTGGGGCCGGAGCGGCGCGGTCGCAGCTTGCGTGCAGGCGCGCTGTGAACCGGGCATGAGAGAGGCGGGTTTACCAGTGATTGCGCCGGCGCAGGTGGGTGATGTGCGCGGTGTGGTGCCGGCCGTGCCAGCTGTAGTGGAAGAGGGCGAGATCGAGGGGTGTGCGGCCGGTTTCGGGGTGGATGAAGCCGCGCTTCCACTCGGTTTCGGGGAGGTGCTGGAGGAGCATGACCCAGCGGGCGTGGAGAGCTTCGATCAGCTCGAGCGACCACTCGATGGGGGCGGCCGAGGCGTCGTGGAGTTCGGCCCAGCGGCGCTCGTCGTAGGGCTTGACCGTGGGCCAGACCTCGGTGAGCGCGAGCCGCATGCGCAGGTCGGCGTTCATGTGCGAGTCGGCGATGTGATGGACGATCTGGCGGACGGTCCAACCGCCGTCGCGGTAGGGAGTCGAGAGCTGGTGCTGGTCGAGGCCGTGGACGGCGTTGCGGAGCTCGCTGGGGAGTTCGGCGAGGTCCTCGATCGCCGATCTGCGAGCTTCAATCGCGGCCGAGGGGTCAAAGGGGTTGGGCGTGGGTGGGACGAAGTTGCCGATGGGGAAGCGCGGGTCGGTCGGAGAGAGGGCGTGCAGCGCCGGCATGGGGAGCGCTCCTGAAATGTTTCGAGTGGGGGCGTCGGGATAGGTGCAAGGTAGCACGCCGAGATGTGGAAGGATGTGAAGAGAGGTGTGTGTGTGCGGATGAGCCTGGGGTCGGGGTATGGGCGAGTTGTGAGGGGTCTGGCGCTGGGAACGTTAGGATCGCTGATGGCGAGCGTTTCTGGTCAGATGTGGGCGCAGGGGTCGGGATCGGCGCGGTCGGGATCCGCAGGGTCGGGCGGGCGGGAGTATGTGGGGTTTGACCGCAACGAGTATCCGGGCGATGTGGCCCTGCCGGTGCTGCGGAGGCGATTTGCGTTTGCGGGGTACTGGTTGAACACGCCGCCGGGGGCGAAGGGGAATGGCTGGCAGGGGAAGCGCGGTGTTCTGCGCGAGGCTGGATTCGGGTTTTTGCTCTTGTGGAACGGTCGGCTGGACGCGGAGTTGCTGAAGGCGCAGAGGTCGGGGACGCGGCCGGAGGTGATGGGCAGGGCGGAGGGTGCGGCGGCGGTGGCGGCGGCGCAAAGGGAAGGATTTCCGGCCGGGGCTGTGCTGTTTTTGGATCAGGAGGAGGGCGGGCGTCTCTTGCCGGAGCAGGCGGCGTACTTGCTGGCGTGGACCGAGGCGGTGGCGCGCGCGGGGTTTCGGCCGGGGGTGTATGCGAGTGGGCAGCCGGCGCCCGATGGTCCGGGGCAGACGATTACGACGGCGGACGACATCCGGGCGCGGGTGGTGGCGGGGCATTTGCACGAGGTTGCGCTGTGGGTGGCGCAGGATGCGTGTCCGCCGGCGCCGGGGTGTGTGGTGACGGCGCCGGAGATGCGGCGGAGCGGGACGGCGGGCGCCGTGGTGTGGCAGTATGCGCAGTCTCCGCGGCGGCCGGCGCTGACACGGGCGTGCGCAAAGACGTACGCGGCGGATGGGAGCTGCGCGGCGCCGGAGCTGCCGGGGTTGGCGATCGATCTGGATGTGGCGGGGAGCGCGGATCCGTCGGGTGGGCGGTGAGCTCGGAGCTCCGTTGCGGATTGGTTGCGGTTGTTGATGCTACGCGCGGTTGCGGGGGAGATTTTTTGCCGTCAGCTGAGGATTTTCGAGGTGAGCAGCGGGCGGGCTGCGGTTTATGGGTGAGGCTGCATCTGAGCGGTGCAGAGGTCTAATGAGGATGGCAACGACGGCGATCAGCAAGGATCCGGTGGCGCGGCTGGCGGAGCGGCAGGGTTGGATTACCCCCGGGGCGGAGGTTGCGGCGCAAGGCTGGATACGGGAGACGATCAGTCGGATCGGCGGCGAGGGTTTGCGGTCGGCGCTGAGCGGCGACTGGCTTCATGAGCCGCTGCATGTCGTGATCGTCGAGGTGCCGGTGGGTGCGTGGTCGGCTACGGCCGCGTTTGATGCTCTCGCGGCGATCTCCGGGAGCGAGAAGCTGGACTTCGCAGCGGATGCGACGCTGGCGTTGGGGCTGGTTGCCGCGGTCGGCGCGGCGGTGACGGGCATGACGAACTGGTCGGAGGTGGAGGAGGCGGCGCCGCGGAAGATCGGTGCGGTCCACGCCATGCTGAATGTGGCGGCGACGGGGCTGTACGCGGGGTCTCTGATCGCGCGCCGGAGGGTGGGCGGCCGGTCGACTGGGCGAGCGTTAGGGACGCTCGGGTATCTGCTGGTGTCGCTCTCGGCGCATCTTGGCGGCAACATGATCTATGAGCACGGGATTGGGGTTTCCAAGAGCCCGCGGGTGGCGCAATAAGGGGATATACGGTACCTCCGTGTGTGAGCCATGACGCTTCTGTATTTGCGGGGGCTTGACGCACCCCCTAGAATATAGAGAATGACTAGTTTGGTTCCTGATCATAAGCGGTATTTTGTCGAGAAGCTGGGGATCTCGGAACGTCTGATGGAGCGGTGCCTGGGCGAGGCGCTGAGCGCGGGCGGGGAGTATGCGGATCTGTACTTTGAGTCGGTCACCTCGACCTCGCTCGGGATCGACGAGGGTCTGGTCAAGACGGCTTCGCAGGGGATCAGCGTTGGATGCGGGATCCGGGTTTTGTCCGGTGAGCGGACGGGGTTTGCGTACACCGATGATCTTTCGTCCGAGAAGCTCCTGAAGGCGGCGCGGACGGCGGCGTTGATCGCGTCGGGGCCGGCGAAGGAGATTGAGCGCGGGTTTACGCACACCGAGACGGGCGCGCTCTACCCGGTGGCCGGGGCGACGAGCGATGCCGAAATTTCGGAGAAGCTGAAGCTGATTGAGCGGGCGGACCGGGCGGCGCGATCGTACGACTCGCGGATAACGCAGGTGCGGGCGGGCTTCAACGACGAGCTGCGGCGGATTCTGGTGGCTGCGAGCGACGGGACCTATGCGAGCGACACGCAGCCTCTGGCGCGGCTGAATGTGTTTGTGCTGGCCAAGGATGGCGCGAACACGGCCAAGGGAACGAGCGGCGGCGGCGGTCGTGTGGCGCTCGACTTTTTTGAGGGCGCGAAGAGTCCGGAGCACTTTGCGCGCGAGGCGGCGCGGACGGCGATGCTGCAGTTGGGGGCGGTGGATGCTCCGGCGGGCGAGATGGAGGTGGTGCTGGGGCCGGGTTGGCCGGGGGTGCTGCTCCACGAGGCGGTTGGGCATGGTCTCGAGGCGGACTTCAATCGAAAGAAGACATCGGCGTTTACTGGCCTGATCGGGCAGCAGGTGGCTTCAAGCAAGGTGACGGTGGTCGATAACGGCACGATGCCGAACCGGCGCGGGAGCCTGAATATCGATGACGAAGGCACGCCGACGGAGGAGAACGTCCTGATCGAGAATGGGATCTTGAAGGGCTATCTGACAGACAAGATGTCGGCGCGGCTGATGGGAACCCGGAGCACGGGCAGCGGCCGGCGCGAGAGCTACCAGTCGGTGACGATGCCGCGGATGACCAATACCTATATGTTGAACGGCGAGGACATGCCGGAAGACATCCTGAAGAGCGTGAAGCGCGGTCTGTACGCCGTGAACTTCGGCGGCGGGCAGGTCGACATCACGAACGGCAAATTTGTCTTTTCGGCGAGCGAGGCGTACCTGATCGAGGACGGCGTGGTGACGCGTCCGGTCAAGGGCGCGACCCTGGTCGGCAACGGTCCGGAGGCGCTGAAGTATGTGTCGATGGTTGGCAACGATCTTGCGCTCGATGAAGGGATCGGGACGTGCGGCAAGGCAGGGCAGAGTGTGCCGGTCGGCGTTGGGATGCCGACGGTGAAGCTCGACCGGATGACGGTCGGGGGAACGGGGCGGTAGGGCGATGGCGGTAGCGGAACGGGAAAAGATGTACGAGTGCGAGGTGAAGCGGCGGCGCGTCAAGGAGGGCGGCGGATACGAGCCTTTCTGGAAGGTGAAGAAGGTGGCCGACGCCTTGGTCGACCACGACACCGAGTTTCGCTGCAAGGACTGCCGCGGCGAGGTAAAGGTTCTGGGCAAGACCAACAAGGCGGGAACGCCGGCCTATGTGGAGCACAAGCTGACCTCGGACGGGGACTTTTGCCCGGCGGGCGCGGGCTTCAAGAAGGCGACCGATGGCCGTGTGAGCCGATGGTCGGAGAAGCCGATCGAGTAGAGGACAGGTTCTGGCGCGATCCGTTTGCGCCTGTACGCAGCACACCGGAAAGAAGCGTTCACGCACGAGCAACCACGAGAGATGAGGAGACCGGATGGCAACTGCAGAGCGCGAGATGTTTACCGAGTGTGAGGTGAAGCGGCGCAGGGTCAAGCTGGGCGGCGGGTATGAGCCGTTCTGGAAGGTGAAGCCGATCGCGGTTGCGCTGGAGGACAACGACACGGAGTTTCGCTGCAAGGACTGCGGCGGTGCGGTAAAGGTGGTGAAGCGCCGGTCGGAGACGGGCCCCGGTCTCCACATCGAGCACAAGCTGAAGAGCGATTCGGAGTACTGCGCGGCGGGTTTGCACTTCGCGAAGGCGACGGACGGTCGGCTGGCGCGGCTCTCGGGCGCTCCGGTCCACTAACGGCGCTAAGACAGGTCTGATCCAGCCTGCTGCCTTTCTTGTTGTCATTCCCGGAGGGAATCTGCTGTTGCCCTTGCCTTTTTTCAGGCAAAAGCACGCCGGCAGAGACCCGCTCAGGGTGCTCCAAACGAGGGCGGCTGATCGCCCTCGGCCGTGCCCCAGATCTTGTCAGGGGTGGAGCCGAGGTCGAACTCGAGGTGTCCACCGTGCAGGCTGAAGCTCTCGGGCAGCCACGTCCTTGAGCTTGGCTTGCCGTCGACCTTGAGGCCGCGGATGTACGGCGTCCCGGCGCCGTTGAAGTCTGTGTTGAAGTTTGTGTCGATCTGGACGTCGCCGCCCCGGCGGTGGACCGTCGCGCTCCGAAAGACGGGGCTCGACAGAACGAGTTCAGCGCGGCCGGGGATCTCCGGGTAGAGGCCGAGGTAGGCGAAGACGGCCCACGAGGACATCTCGCCGAGATCGTCGTTGCCTGGGATGCCGTTGGGCGCGTTGGTCCAAATAGTGTCGAGCACCTGCCGGACCAGCTGCTGCGTCTTCCACGGCTCCGCGGCGAAGTTGTAGAGCCACGGCGTCTCGATCGACGGCTCGTTGTCGAGCTCGGCGTGGAGCGGACCGGCTTTCGTCACGGCAGCCCGGCCTTGTTCGTCGTAGAAGAAGCGGTCCAGGCGCCTCGTGGCCTTGTCGCGGCCGCCCATCTGCGCGAACAGCCCCGCGACGTTGAAGGGCACCATCCAGACGTACTGTGCGGCCGAGCCTTCGACGAAGCCGGCGCCGGTGGCGGGCGTGAACTTCCTGGGCGTCTGGTCGTTGTCGTCGTCCTCGTCCCGTTGGAGCATGGGCCATGTGCCGTCAGGGTTGCGGTTCATGAAGTAGCCGCCGTCGGGTGCCGCGTCGGGGTTCCAGATGTTCTTCCAGTATTGGGCTCGATCGAGAAATCGCCGGCGGAGGGCGTCGTCGCCCAGGTGGCCGGCGAGGGCCGCGATGCCGAACTCGGCGGTGCTGTCTTCGAGCGTGTCGGCGGCGGCTCCCCAGGCGGGCGCGCCGACCGGGATGTAATGGAGCTTCAGCCACTGGTCGAGGCCGGGTCGCTCGCCCACGCACTCGACCGGGCAGCCGTCGTGGCTGAGGTCTTCCTTGGTCGGGACGTCGGCGGCGTGGACGAGCGAGGCGAGGGCGGCGTGGGCATCGAAGTTGCGGCCGCCGAACGCCCAGATGTCGGCGACGGCCGGGGCTGCCGGGTCGCCGTTCATGACGTGGGTCGCGCCGCCCATGTGGGTCCATCGATCCCATCGGCCGCCGTCGGCGACGGACTGGTTGAGCAGGCTCTGGGCGATGTCGCCGCCGACCGCGGGGTCGAGCCAGGTGACGAGCTGCATCTGCGATCGGTAGACGTCCCAGCCGGAGAAGTTGGCGTACTGGACGGCTTGTCCGCGCGCGAGTGTGTGGACGGCGCCGTCCATGCCGCGATACTCGCCGTTCGCGTCGCTGTAGGTGGTGGGGGTCTGGAGCGCGTGGTAGAGCGCGGTGGTGAAGACGGTCTTCTGGTCGGGTGTTCCGCCGGTGGTCTCGATCTGGCCGAGGCGCCGGTTCCAGGCCGACCGGGTGCGGGCGGCGACCGCCTCGTAGGTGGCGGGGCCGGCCTTGGCCTCGGCGTTCAGGTTCCCGAGCGCGTTGGCCTCGCTGACGTAGGAGATGCCGATCTCGACGCGGACTTCAGAGTCGCGGGAGTCGCCGCCCTGCCCGAAGCCGAGCCAGACGCCCGATCCGTGCCCGGCCTCGGGGAAGCCCTTCGGTCCGAAGCCGGTGCCGCCCTCGGCCGAGGTTGCGCCGGGCGTGAGCGTCGTGTCTTTCCACGCGCCGGTCTCGGTGATGGGACGGCTGAAGCGCGCGACGAAGTGGAGTGTGTAGTACGGCCGCCTGTCCTCGGTGCCGATGTATCCGCAGAAGTTGCCGCTGGTTACGGAGCCGGAGACGGTCCGCGCGGCACGGTCGATGCGGGTGGTGGCGGCGGTCGATCCGACCTCGGAGTCGGAGGTGCGCACCAGCACGCGGGCGTCCTTGCCGGCCGGAAATCGGAAGGTGGCCGCGCCGATCCGTGTGCCTGCGGCGAGCTGGACCTCGATGCCGTCGGCGAGCTTGACCTGATACGACCCTGGCTCGGCGCGTTCGTCGGCGTGGGTGAAGCCGAGGGCGTAGCTCTGGCGGAAGTCGGCGGAGGGTGAGGTGGTGATCGCCGTCGCGACGGGCATCAGGGGCACGTCGCCCGACCCGCCCGCGCATCCCCAGCCCTCGACGTTGGTCAGGCTGAAGCCGCGAATCTCCGTGGCGCGGATCTCGTATCCGCCGGGCGCCGCGATCATGCGCTTTGCGTTGATCGGGGTCGCCTCCGGGCTGAACTGCACCATGCCGAACGGGGCCGTTGCTCCCGGGAAGACGTTGCCTCCGTTGGCCGTGCCGATGAGCGGATTGACCAGGCTGGCGCGGTCGTGCGGCGGCGCTGCCTGGGCCTGTGCGGCGGTCGATGCAAGCGCGAGCCAGCCAGTCAGGACGACGCCTGGGACCGCGATCGAGGTCGAGATTTTCATGCTCCCAAGAGTACGGCAAACGAGGGGACGCTTAGGGGAGTTGGGCTTGGGGAGTTGGGCTTGGGTACTTTGGGCTTGCACCTGTACCGTTTCTCGTCTGGTGACAATCCGCGGCTCTGAGAGAATAGCTCCATGATTGTTGGCGAGAAGATTGGTTCTGATCTGGGTGAGCAGGGGTCCGCCTCTGCGCTGAGGACGTTGGCTGAAAGCGTGTTGGCGAAGGCGCTCCGGGCGGGCGCGACCGATGCGGAGGCGGTGGTGTACGAGGGCGAGGAGTTCTCGGCGCTGGTGCGGCTCGGGCAGGTGGAGACGCTCAAGGAGTCAGGCTCGCGCGCGGTGGGTCTGCGGGTGTTTGTCGGGCAGCGTGTGGCGAGTACGTCGTCGTCGGACTTTTCGGACGATTCGATCGCGCGTCTGGTGGATGGTGCGATCACGCTGGCGAAGATCACGAGCGAGGATCCGTTTGCGGGGCTTCCTGATGCCGGTGCGTTTGGCGAGGCGCCGGGCGGGGCGGCTGCGCAGGCGCTCTACTTTGAGGATGTGAACGAGATGCCGCCGGCGGAGCGGATCGAGGTGGCGCGGCGGTGTGAGGCGGCGGCGATGGCGTTTGACACGCGCATCCAGAACTCGAGTGGCGGCGACTTTGACACGGCGACTTCGCACAAGATCCTGGTCAACTCGCGCGGGTTTACGGGGGAGTATCGGCGGTCGTACTGCGGATTCTCGGTTGCGCCGATCGCGCACGACGAGAAGGGCGCGATGCAGCGGAATTACTGGTATTCGAGCGCGCGGACGGTGCGTGGGCTCGATTCCCCGGAGACGATCGGTCGGATCGCGGCGGAGCGGACGCTGCGGCATCTGGGCGCGCGCAAGGTAAAGACGCAGAGGGCCCCGGTGGTGTTTGCGCCCGAGATCGCTCGGTCGGTGATGGGATCGATCTTTTCGGCGGCGGAGGGCGACGCGATCTACCGAAACGCATCGATGTTCAACGGGATGTTGGGCGAGCAGGTCGCCGGCGAAAACATCACGGTGGTGGACGACGGCACGATGGTCTTTGACCGGGTGCTTGCCGACGGCAGCAACGTGCGGGTCGGTGGGTTTGGGACGTCGCCGTTTGATGGGGAGGGTTTGCCGACGCGGCGGACGGTGATTGTTGAGCGTGGCGTGCTCAAGAATTATGTGATGAATACCTACACTGCCCGCAAGCTGGGCATGCAGTCGACTGCGAATGCGTCGCGCGGTCTGGCCGGCAATCCGGGGACGGGATCGCACAATCTGTATCTCGAACCGGGCACGATGACGCCCGAGGAGATCATCGGCGAAGTCAAGGACGGGCTGTATGTGACAGAAACGATGGGATTTGGCGTAAATTTGGTGACGGGCGACTACTCCCAGGGAGCGAGCGGGCTGTGGATCGAGAACGGTGAGCTGGCCTATCCGGTCGAGGAGATTACGATCGCCGGGAACCTGAAAGACATGTACCGAAACGTGGTTGCGGTCGGGGACGATCTGGTGTTTCGCGGATCGGGCGCGGCCCCGACGATCCGGGTGGAAGGCATGATGATCGCGGGCGCGTAAGTTTCTGCTAAAGTTCTGCCGCGACTTGCCGATATAGGAAGAGGAGGAGCGGAGACTGGGCGAACGATGCTATCTATAGACACGGCGAATTCGGCGAATTCGGCTGGGACGGCGGGGAGCTTTCCGTTCGAGCACGGAGCGGAGTTTCGGCCGGAGGTGGCGCGCGAGGTTGTGCGTGCGATCCCGGATCTGCCGGGAGTCGTCTGCCTCTACGGGCACGGCGAAGTCGACCGACCGTACCTGACGCGGACGTCCAGCTTGCGGCGGAGGGTCGCGCGACTGCTGGACCCGCCGGAGGTGGTCGGGCCAGACGGCGTGACCGCGGCATCGAAGCGCCTGAACCTGCGAGATCGCGTGGCGCGGGTGGCCTGGTCGGTGACGGGGTCGGAGTTTGAGTCGCTGCTCCTGCTGTACGACAGCACGGCGGCGATCTTCGGGCACACGGAGGCGCGCCGACGGCTGAAGCTGCGGACGCCATACTTCGTCCGGCTGACGACCGAGCATGCGCACCCGCGCGTGTATGTGACGAATCGTCTGTCACGACGCGGGTTGGGGCAGATGTACGGTCCGTTTCCGTCGCGGATGGCGGCGGAACGATACGTCGAGGCGGTGCTCGATCTCTTCAAGTTGCGGCGTTGCTACGAGGATCTGGAGGTCTTTCCCGAGCACCCTGGATGCGCCTACGGCGAGATGAAGAAGTGCATGGCGCCGTGCAATACGAGCTGCTCGGCCGAGGAGTACGCGAGGGAGGCGCGAGCGGTGAAGGGCTTCTTCGACACGGTTGGCGAGAGTCTCTTGGCGGAGGTCGCACGCGAGCGCGAACGGGCTTCGGACGAGATGGATTTTGAGCGGGCGGCGGCTCTGCATCGGCAGTGGGAGAAGGTGAAATCGGCGGCGTCGCTGGCCGACGAGTTGGTGCGGCCTGTGCCGGAGTTGCGGGCCGTTGTGGTGCAGCGGGCAGCCCTGTCCGGGGAGGTCGATGGGCCGATCGGGGAAGAGGCGGCCGTGTTTTTGCTCGACGCCGGTCGGATGGTCGGACCGGCGCGGTTGAGCACGCTTGGG
>CAXTYQ010000026.1:0-37452 GCA_964248505.1 uncultured Acidobacteriaceae bacterium | reverse complement strand
TGCTGGAGCAGCGGGAAGTGACCATCGGCGGCTGGGAGAACGTCGATCAGACCCCCGCCCGCATCCGCGCTCACCCCCGGCGTCACAGGCGCCCCCGTCGCTCCAACCCCGCCCGCCCCGCCCCCACACCGCACCGTAAAACCAGCAAAACCGCCCCAGACTAGCCCGCCCCCCGAAACAGACCAACCGCAACCCTGACCGCCCCCTCATCTCACCGCATCTGAGCATCCCTAACCCGACCCGTATCTGACCCGACCTAACCAAACAGAACGCACCCACCCATGGCCACCCACAGCTACACCTCGCGCCGCGAACTCGAAGAGCACAGCTTCCACCCAGCCGTCGCGCTCCTCGTCCCCCTCGCCGCCATCCTCCTCCAGTCGCTCCTCCCCAAGCCCTTCCCCCGCCTCTATCTGCTCGATCTCCCCCTGATCGTCACCATCTTCTTCGCCGTCTCCCGCCGCTCCCCCGTCGCCGGCGCACTCACCGGAGCCGCCATCGGCCTCCTCCAGGACTTCCTCACCGGCCAGCCCATCGGCATCAACGGCATGAGCAAAACCATCATCGGCTACATCGCCGCCTCCATCGGCGTACGCGTCGACGTCGAAGCCCTCACCACACGCCTCCTCATGAACTTCCTCTTCTCCCTCCTCAACTCCCTCCTCCTCTACATCATCCTCCGCCGCCTCGTCGGCCTCACCGACTACCACCTCCTCTGGCCCCGCGAACTCCTCCGAGCCACCGTCAACACCGTCGTCGCCCTCCCCATCTTCGTCCTCCTCGACCACACCAAACGCCCCGAATAGTGATCTCTGGAAAGCGCCGCGATGTGCTCTGACCCCAAACGCAAAGATGCCGTACTCGCATCGAGTACGGCATTCGGGCGGAAAGAACTAAGCTTGATTTCTCACTAGTCCTCTACCGCCTGGCTCCCTGAAACCATGCTCGACTTCGATACGGTGGACCTCGGCCTGCACGCGCGCGCGCTCTTCCCGCGAAACGTTGTCCGGAAGAACAACGATCAGGTCCACATCAGACACTTGCTCAGCGAAGCCGCCCTTGGTCGCGCTGCCAAAGAGGACGATGGACACCAAGGGTCGGCGGTTCTGATTGCATGCGTTGATGATGGCATCAAGGAAGCCTTTAACCCGAAGCGGCAGTTCAGGTTGAGGGAGAGCCGAGTGGGAGACGGGCGTCACCCAATGACTCTACAGAATCTCGCGTGCGGCGTTCACAACTCCTCAATAAGTCGGTTCTGTTAGGGATGTGTGGCGGGCTTGAGGGCGGAGCTTCTAGGCGGATTAGGTGATGGCGTGCAGAACAAACAACCCAAAAACAACAGCAGATTCCCTCTGGGGAATGACAACAAAAGAGCAAATTGCCTCTATGCCGATATGTCCATTGCGTCTAGACTAGGGATCTCTGATTTCGAGCCTGCGCTTGCCGAAAGCGTTACCTCAGCGGCTAAAGCCGCATTGCATCTGCTGCGGTTACGGCACGGCTGAAGCCGTGCCCTTAACAATGCGGGACTTGAGGAGCTGCATCTCCTAGGGTGTTGTGGCGGGCGGTTTTGCGGGGGTTTGGCTGGGTGGGTTGGGGGCTTCGGCTACCATGCGTAGGTTGCCTTCGCGTCGGCGTTGTTTTTCGACGAAGGCGTCGATGACCTGGGCGGCGAGTTTGGCGGAGTTGGCTCCCCAGTCGCCGTTTTCCCAGAGGACGGCGACGACGATATCGGGGTTTCGGCGGGGGGCCATGCCGACGAACCAGGCGTTGGGGACGGTGCGGTGGCTTTTGCCGGTGCGTGCTAGGGCGTCGTGGCCCATGACCTGGGCGGTGCCGGTTTTGCCGGCGAAGTCGATGCCCTCGAGGTGGGAGGCGGCGGCGGTTCCGGAGGTGGTGGTGGCGGCCATGGCGTCGGTGATGATCTGCCAGTTTTCGGTGGAGATGGGGACGGTGCGGTCGCCGGAGCCGGAGAAGGTTTCGTGGACGGCTTCGAGTTGGTCGGGCGGGACCTCGTCGGGGAAGACGAGGTGGGGGCGGTGGAGGACGCCACCGGAGGCGATGCCGCCGATGGCGCGGGCGAGTTGGAGGGGTGTGGCGGCGATGGCTCCCTGGCCGATGCCGACGGAGATGGTTTCGCCGGCGTACCATTTTTCGTGCTGGGTTTTGAGCTTCCAGGCGGTGGAGGGCATGGTTCCGGAGGCTTCGTCGGGGAGGTCGATGCCGGTGCGGGACGCGAAGCCGAGGGCGGTGGCGTAGCGGGCGATGGTGTCGATGCCGAGGCGGTTGGCGAGGGTGTAGTAGAAGGTGTCGCAGGACCACGGGATGGCGTGGTAGATGTCGACGGCGCCGTGGTGTTTGTCGCAGGCGAAGAAGTGTCCGTAGAAGGAGGCGCCGCCGGCGCAGAAGACCTTCATGTCCTGGGCCTGGTGTTCCTGGAGGCCGGCGACGGACATGATGATTTTGAAGGTGGATCCGGGGGCGAGCTGGGCCTGGGTGACTTTGTTGAGGAGGGGGTGATCAGGATTATTGAGGATCTCATTCCAGTACGTCTTGGTGAGGTGCTGGGAGAACTGGTTGGGGTCGAAGGTGGGGCGGGAGACGAGGGCGAGGATCTCGCCGGTGTGAGGGTCGAGGGCGACCATGGCGCCGACTTTACCTTCCATGGCTTTTTCGGCGGCCATCTGGATGTCGAGGTCGATGGTGAGTTTGAGGTCTTTGCCGGGGATGGGGTAGGTCTGGCTGAGGGGGCCGAGTTCCTTGCCGTGGGAGTTGACGACGACGTCGCGGGAGCCGTCGGTGCCGCGGAGGAGGGCGTCGTAGGTTTGCTCGACGCCGGAGCGACCGACGACGTCGCCGGGGTCGTAGAAGGCGTAGCGGGGGTCGTCGAGCATGGCTTCGGAGACTTCGCCGACGTATCCGGTGAGATGGGCGGCGAAGCCGTCGCGGGGGTAGAGTCGGCGCTGGTCGTCGCGGGTTTCGAGTTCGGGGAGTTCTTCGCGGTGGGCGGCGAGGAAGGCCTGCTCGTCGGGGGTGATGTCGACTTTGAGGGGGATGGACTGGAGCTGCGGTGTGAGGGCGAAGCGGCGAATGGTGGCCTGGATCTGCTCGACGGGGAGGTGGAGGCCGGCGGCGATGAGGGGGAGGTCGAGGTTGGCGTCGGCGATCTGGTCGCGGAGGAGGAAGCAGGTGACGGAGGGATAGTTGCCGACGAGGAGGCGGCCTTCGCGGTCGAAGAGGCGGCCCCGGGGGGCGAGGAGGGGGATTTTGCGGACGCGGTTGGCTTCGGCGAGGACGCGGTAGTTGGTGCGGTCGAGGATCTGGAGGCGGTAGAGGCCGATGAGGAGGATGCCGAGGACGGCGGCGATGACGTACTGCCCCGCGTGGAGCTTGGCGGGGGAGAGTTTTTCTTCGCGGTTGGGAGGGCGGTGGGGGTGGCGGAGCGGTGGCTCGGGACGCGGGGGTTTGGCTGGTTGGGACGATTGGGGCGGGGTGGCGTTGCGCGTGCGGAAGGGGAGGTTCATCGCGGGGAGTGTCTCGTCCAGTTTAGACTCGCGCGGATGGAGGTTGGGCGGTGGAGTTGCGGGATCTTTTGGGGGTGTGGGCGGATTTGTGCTCGGGATGGCCTGTTTGGGGGATGTTGCGGGTGTGCAGCCAGCTTGTAGGGTGAGACCAGACTTTGTGATCGAAAGGAACGCCCCCTTGTCTCTCTCGGCTATCTCTCCCGGTTCTCTTCTAGACACTTCGCTTTATACTTCCCTGTTTGCGGATGCCGGTGATGTGACGGCGACGGACGGCAGCACAGCTGCTACGGCTGCGACGGCTGGGACTTCTGGGATTTCGGCGGGCGCGAACGTGGGCACGGGGGATGCGACGCTGAGCGGCATTACGTCTGACCTGGCGACGCTGTTGCGGGCGTTGGCGTCGGGGGATACGTCTGGGGCGAAGTCGGATTTGAGCAAGTTGAAGGCGGACCTGAAGATGCAGGTGGCGTCGATCGCGACCGGCAGCGTCTCACAGGCGGGTGGAACATCGGATCCGCTGAACGATCTTTTGTCGCAGATGACGACGTCGCTTGAGAGCGGAAGTACGAGCGGTGCGCTTTCGGAGCTGGCGAGGTACTTTGTCCAGAACGGACAGAGCACGGGGGTGCTGGTCAGCACGATGGCGTAGGTGGTCCCTGGGCTGGTCGGTTGGAGCTTTGGAAGGCGGATCGAGCGCGGAGGATTTGGTCGTGGTGTTTTTCGGCCCACATCCAGACGCCGCAGAAGGCGCGGCCGAGGCTGAGACCGAGATCGGTGAGCTGGTACTCGACGCGCGGCGGGACGACGGGGTGGACGGTTCGGGTGAGGAGGCCGTCCGATTCCATCTGGCGGACGGTTTTGGTGAGCATTTTTTGGCTGATGCCGCCGACGAGTTCGGCGAGCCGGGTGAAGCGGAGGGTTCCGTTTTCCTCGAGGACTTCGAGGACCAGCATGGTCCATTTGTCGGCGACACGTTCGATGATTTGGCGGACGAGCGCATCGATCTCGGGGCTGCTCTCGGGGATGGGTGGGAGGAGATCGAGGTTTGGTGGCGGGAGTTGGGTGGGGGTGGTGGCCATGGTGGTAACACTCTCCTGCGGGTAAGTATAGATCGATAAGGTGCCTACTTCCCATTGGGAACTGGAGTCTTTAGGATGCTTTCAGGACTCGCGAGACGGCTTGTGTCGGCGAGATAGGGAGAGCAGAGATGAAGATGACGGGCAATACGATTTTGGTGACAGGCGGGGGCTCCGGTATTGGGTTGGGGCTGGCGGAGCGACTGCAGGCGATGGGCAACGAGGTGATACTCGCGGGGCGGCGCAAGGATGTTTTGGACGCGGCTACGGCGGCTCATCCGGGGATGCGATCGGTGACGCTGGACGTGGGGGACGGGGCGAGCATTGAGAGGTTTGGAGCGGAGGCGGAGGAGCGGTTCCCTCGCCTGAACGTCCTGATCAACAATGCGGGGATCATGCGACCGGAGGACTTGCGGGGGGAGGCGGTGGGCACGGGGACGGCGGAGGCGACGATCACGACGAATCTTCTGGGGCCGATCCGGCTGACGTCGGCGCTGCTCCCGTTGCTGAAGAAGCAGACGGAGGCGACGGTGATGAATGTGACTTCGGGGCTGGCGTTTGTGCCGCTGGCGGGGTTTCCGACGTATAACGCGACGAAGGCGGCGATGCACTCGTACAGCGAGTCGCTGCGGTACCAGATGAAGGGGAGCAAGGTTGAGGTGATTGAGCTGATTCCGCCGTATGTGCAGACGGAGCTGGGTGGAGCGCGACAGGCTAGCGACCCGAATGCGATGCCGCTCGACGCGTTTCTGACGGAGGTGATGGAGATTCTTGGGAAGGCGCCGACGCCGACGGAGATCAATGTGGAGCGGGTGAAGCCCTTGCGGTTTGCCGCGAAGGGCGAGGGCTACGACGCGTTCTTTACGAAGTACAACGACATGATGGCGGCTGCTGGGTTCTAGAAGGCGGCTCTGGTACGCTCTGGGCGGAGGGTGCCGTATGCGATGTCTCTCGGTCGCCGTCGCCGTGTTGGTTTGCTGGTTGGCCGCGATCTCCTGGGCACAGACGGGGGCGCCGGCGGCGGCGACGGATGCGCAACTTTCGCCGGGGGCGGCGTATGAGCAGGCGGTTCGGCCAGTGGAGATTACGCACCGGTCGATTGAGAACTGGTCGGACATCGAGACCGGGGCGCTGGCGGTTGCGATCAAGCAGGCGCAGACGGCCTTCGCGGTCGAAGAGGCGGCCGCGCGGGCGAGGACGGGGATCTTACGGACGCGGTTGGCTTCGGCGAGCACGCGGTAGTTGGTGCGATCGAGGATCTGGAGGCGGCAGAGGCCGATGGCGAGGATGGTGGCGACGACATACTTAGCCAGATGGTGCTTTTCGGGCGTGAGCTTCTCTTCACGTCCAAGGGCGTGAGCTTCTCTTCACGTCCAAGGGGCGCATAGGTGGACGCAGCGGGGATTCAGGGCGGTGCGGAGAGGTCTGCGGCGACGGGTTGGATGGAGGCGTCATAGGATCTGAGCTGGTAAGGTCAGTGTAGATCGAGCATGGCCGGTAAGTACGTCCGCACGATGCTTGAAGGTTTCTTCCGTTCTAGTTCGCGGTCATACAACCCGCTCCCTGCTTTCTGCTCGAAGCAGGGCATGGAGGACAACATCATGCGCCAAATCGGCAGAGCGGTTCTGTTCGGCTACGCCTCAGCCGTCGCTCTTTCGCAAACACCTACACCTCGTCCAAGCCGCCCACCTGAGCCAACGTGGATGATCGAAGCGAAGCCAGCCCTGACCGACGACGAAACTAGGGTGCCCTTGGACGTGAAGAGAGCTCGGGAACATGAATTTAACTTTCGTTTGAGTTCTACTCCGCTCGATGGACCGGGAGGCGGACACATCGGCACAAGAACCTACGTTACCCATTCACCGATAGCAGCTGTTCCGACAGCCAGGTCCAGCACGGTTTTGACTGGCACTGCTGAGGGTGCGCAGCCCCATTTTGCTGCAGGGCATTCCGGTGTCTTCACTGAACTCACCGTGGAGGTTGAGAAGTATCTGAAGAATCATGCATCTACACCGCAACTTAGCAAGATATCGATCTTGTACTCGGGTGGGAAAATCACAAATTCCCAGGGTGAGGTCGTGAAAACGTCACTGGCGTCCGGGGCGACACCACTCGAGATCGGACACAAGTACGTTCTGTTCCTCAACTACGAGGCAAGCACTGCCTCCTTCAATCTCCTCCGCGCCTGGGATATCTCAGGAGAGGTTCCCCAAATGCTCGAGTACGACGGCTACAAAGCGGCACCCAAGAACACTCCTGAAGTCCCCAGCCAATCTGCGCTGGAACAGAGTGTCCTCAATGGCATTACGATCCCTGGCTTTACTCTTAGGAGATAGCGTATGTCCAAGTTCTGTGTTGCCTTTATCTTTGTCACGGCCGTTCCTCTTTGCCTCTCAGCTCAGTCCGTTCCATCCAACGCCGATCCTGGCAGCAACAATAAACCTGTCGCGTGGCCCTCTGGAATAACTGTAAAAGTCTATTTCGATGTTTTCGAGCATTCCACAAGGGAGCGCCCTCTATAATGCAGCCGTAGGTGCAACCAAGAGCCAGGACAACATCGCTCGGAACATGTTAGTTACAGTGACCCGGTGAACGTGAATGGGTGCCCTGTTACGAATGGGCCATCGCAGGTGATTACTGCAACAACTCTTCCGGATGGGGATCCAGGTATAAACCACGAAATATGGAGCACCGACCCTACCTCCTCCCCAACGCAGCCTGAACTTAGTTCAGACATTCAAATAATCCCGGACGATTTACTAAGGCGGACGGCACGCTTTCGGTCGATTACGCCACCAGGATCATCAACCATGAATTGCTGCATAACGAGGGCCTTGGTGACGCTCCCGCCGCTGACCCAAACGAAACGATCATGAGTTCCAAGGGCACCCCCGAGGAGCCAGGCATCACTGAAGCTTCACCGTCGGATATTAATGCTGCCACCCAGTATGTCAGCGGTGGCGGTAGTGACCCCGAACCAGGTTGTGGAACTGGAGCTTGCCCGGACCTCGCAACCCGTTGCAAGCCTTTGCCGAACGCATGGGCAATGGACTTTCATCCTTCGTCTGCAGGCGAAATGACCTGGTCTCCGGTGATGTGGCCCGCGTGTTCGATCTTAGGCCAGCGGAAGCGCTCTTCGTCGACCGTATCGTACTCACCAATGTGATCGTCTCTTCGGTGACGGTATGGGGCGAAGACTTGCTATCCATCGTGCATCTGCGGCCCGTGCGGCGTCTCGACGTGTTCAAGGCATGGTTTTCCTTGAGTAGCCAGGTAATGATGAGCCTGGTGGCCCACGCACTGCTGCCTGGCGCAACTCGGTACGCTATGGGAGCGCTCAAGCGCTCACTGCATAGTTGCTACTTCTGCTACCACCTGAACACCGCCGCCCTCAACAAGGAAGTGACCTTCTTTCAGCAGCGGCTGGGAAGAAGTCAAACTCTGGAGCGGCTGCTTGAACTGCGCGCACACTATCGCAATTCGTTCGGCTTTGCTCTGCGCTGTCTACCGACGCTGTTGCGACTTCACCTGCGCGCAGCCTTGGACAATACCTTTCCGCTGGAAGTCCGGCGTTAGCTGAGTCGCTATAAACGAACGCGCTTCGATCCAGAATTCAGTTGTACTCCGGTCGCATAAGAACTTATGCATATGCTGGCTTCATCCCCGTGAAGCACATCACCGATCCACCGATACGCGAGCCGATCCCGTCCCGTCTGTTACAAACGCAACGCGCTTCTGACTCAGCCAAGCGATCGCGCTGCCAAGCCACAGACCGGCGCACAACCAAACACCATGATGTGCCAGCTTCTCCACTCCGTAACCGATCGAGTTCGGCCGGTCAAGCACTCGTTCGGCGATCCAGGCACAAGACGCAACACCTGCAAAAGCCGCGCCCAACATCCGAAACATCGCGTAGCGTTCGGTGCGACTCAACACAAGAAGCGCCGGAAGCGTCACGGCGATCACGGCGATCTGCATGGCTTCAATCCCAAGGTTGAAACCAAGCAGGCTGACTAAGCGATACCATCCCGTCACGCCAAGCTCGTTCAGGGCGGTCGCGAACGCGAGCCCATGAACGAGCCCAAAGGTTGCCGCGATGATGGCTTCACGCCCAGGAAAGAGCGGCCGTATGGCGTGAATCGCGGAGACCAGGATCGAGACCGCGATCAGTACCTCGACCGGTCGGCTGGGAAGATGAACCAGGCCCAAACCCGACAGAGCCAGCGTAAAAGAGTGCCCCAGCGTGAACGCCGTTACGATACCCAGAATGTGAGAGACGCCGCGCCGGATGGACCGGCGTCCGCTCCATCGCCCCGCCGACGCAAGGAGCGGCGCCGGCAGCAACAGCGTGAGCAGAAACAGCAGATGATCCGTGCCTTCAGCAATGTGCCGGACGCCCATCCGGAAAGCCGCCCCAAATCCGCTCCCGGTAAACCTCTGCAGGTGCGCGTTGCTCGATTCCCTCACGGTCACCTGGTAGATCGACTGGTCGCGACTGCGGCTCTGCGCTCCCAGTTGAAGACCCTTCTCCCGCGGAACCAGGCTGTTGACCAGATACACGGAGAGATCACTCCGGTGATGGTTGACAAATCTGAGTTGGTGCTCACCGCCGGCCCCTAGGAGTTCAGCCGAGAACGTAAGCTTGATCTCGCCGGTGCCCCCCTTCATCAGCTCAAAGTCCGGAAAGGTCGCCGAGATCAGGCGTAGCGGCAATCTCCTTCCGTCCTCCTCCATCCCCAAATCCGCAAGCACCGCCTCCGCGTAGCAATCCTGCTCCTCGCGCGAGAGCACGCCGTCGTGGTTGCTGTCGATCGTCGCAATCACAGAGGGTGCGACTGCGACGCCCGGAACCAGCCGCATCGTCGCCTGCACCCTCCCCGGCTCGATCGAGAAGATCGTCGCCTGGAGATACTCATCGAGACGATGCGCCCACGCAGGCACGGATACAAACCCAAGCAGCGCAACCGCGATGAGCCGGAGCTTCACTTGCCCACAACACCCTGCCCGTAGTCGTTCGTCGGATCGCGGTAGATCGTGTGAACGTGATTCGTGGGCTCGTCGCCCTGCGGAGCGTACTCGATCACCAGATGCGGCCCCTGAATGCGGTAGTAGGCGTTTATGTTCGTTCCTACCTGAAGTTCCGTCGTGCCGCTCCACGCGAACCAGGTGTCGTTCAAATCTTGCTTGATCTGCGCCATCCGGGCGGAGGCCATCGCGTCGTTCATCATCCCGGCCCACTCGGCAATCACCTCCAGCAGCATCGCCTTCTGCTTTTCGTTCATCAGAGACACTCGGAGCCCCTCCGGGCTGATCTGCTTTCCGTCCTGGCCGGGACCAAGAACGAGATCGGCAACCTTATAGGTCAGCACGGCCTCTGACCGTTGCTTTGCGTCCAGCGATTGCAGCAGTGTGAGCGCCTCGTCGCTCTCCCGTCCAAGCGGTCGGATCATCTTCCCATCGACCTTGAAGACTGCCGGCTGCGCCCCCGTCAGTGACGGCGTCATGATGCCCTTGCTGCCAACAACCGTGATGTTCAGCGCAAGGTGGTGCCCACCAAACTGCAGCATCCACGGAGAGGTCGTCGATGGTCTCCCGAGAAAGGAGATGTAGTACAGATCGCCTCCAAACATGTTGTCGCTGTCCATCTGCGGAGGCCCGCCGCCAGCAGGCCCACCGCCAGGAGGCACGCCGCCAGAAGGCCCGCCAGGACCATTCGTAGGAGGCCCGCCTCCCCCCGGTGGCGGACCACCACCCTGCGGACCTCGCGGACCCCGCGGACCCCGCTTGGAACCATTCGCCTTGAAGTCGTCATCCGCCATCCGGATCTCGCTGATCTTCTCGTACCCGCGCGAACTCAGCACCGTCTTCATCAGGTCGAGAGCCGCGGCCTTCTGCGCCGCATTCATCTGCTTCAGGTTCATGCCGCCGCGCGGGACAAAACCCGTGGGAAAATTCGACCACCGCGCACGCTGCACACTGTCGTTGAAGTCGTACAAAACCTTGGCCCGCTGGGCGTCGCTGAGCGTCGCAAGAAACGCGTTTGCTCGTTGCACCACCGTGTCCACCGCCGGCTGCTGTGCAACGCACGGAGCAGCAAGCGCGGCCACAATAGCGACAATCAAGGCGAAGCGGCGCAGACAAGCCATACGAGTGATCTGGTTCATGTGGATGTTAGACGCCCGCGCCGCACTCCAGGCTAGTCCCAAAATCACTACGGCGCTGCCGAGAGTGGGGCAGACCTCGTTGTAGTCGTCTCGGCGGGACCTGGAACGGCGCGCAGACTGAAGCTAGCGATGCTGGCCGGGCTCGAGTTCGGACGCACCTGCAGCGTGCCGAGCACCTCGGCCGCCAGAGGTGTCTGGTCGCGCAGTCGGAAGACGAGAACGCCGGGTTCGATCTCCTTGGCAGATAGCACGTTAAAGCCGCCGGTCTGCTTCCGGAGCTCGATCTGTGCAGCGGCCGAGGAGTCGGGCGCGACACTCGGCAAGGCACTGCGAAGCCCGGCGTAGTTAACCTGGTTGAAGGCAGCGAGCCAGGCGTAAAAAAGATGGCCGGCGGGGGTGTCGGGAATCAGGCCCACCTGGTCGCCAAAGCGGGGCAGGTGAACGAGGATCGTCGGGTGAACGGGACTGACGTGGTCCCCGGGGCGCGCGGGCACAGGAGCGTCCCCCGGATCTCCGACAGCGATGGTATCGATCTGCGATGGATCGTCCTTGTCGTCAGCGGCAGAGGCGGCTTCGGGTGGGTTGCCGGCCCGTTGCGCCGCGCCGGAGCTGGGAGAACTGAGATGTGCATGTCCGTTGTGACGCAGGGCATAGAGCACGGGGGAAATCGCACCGATCGCGGCCACGGTCGCAAGCAGGATCGCTCCGGGGCGGAGCGGCTGCCGCCCGGTGATGTAAAAGGTGGGCGCGGCAACAGGTCGAGCTCCGGTTGAACGGGCCTGCTGCATGGTGCTGGTGCTGGGTGGGAGCACGCTGTCCTCCGGCGAACAATTCCATTGTACTCCGGTGCATAAGTGCTTATGCGTATGCTACTCTCATCCCCGTGAAGCGTGGCTTAGGCACACAACTCCGACATCTCATCGATCTCCTCGACGGAGCCGTCGCGGAGGCCTACAAAAAGGACGGTCTCAACTATCGGCCGCGCTACACACCCGTCATGCGGGCGTTGATGGCCGACGGTCCAGGCGGCGTCACACAAATCGCCCAGACCTCTGGAATCACCCAGCCCGCCGCTACCCAGACCATCGCCCTCATGATCCGCGAAGGCCTTCTCTCCGCACAGCCGAGTGCAACAGATCACCGACAGAAGCTCATCCGGATCACTCCTTACGGATGCAAGCAACTGCCGCGCCTGGAGGCTTGTTGGGACGCCACAACCGCTGCCGCAAACAGCCTCGATGCCGACCTTCCATTCCCACTCTCCGAGCTTCTGGACCTCGCTATCGATGCGCTTGCGAAACAAACATTCGCGCAGCGTATCGAGTCTGCTCGCCAAGACAAAGTGAACCGCCATCCCGCAAAAAAACGACAAAAGAAAGAGGCAAGAAAATGATTGTGAGACTCCTGAATCGCACCATGGCCTTAGTCCTCCTGTGTGCAGGCCCTGCCTTGGCGCAAGTTCGACCCTCCGTAATCATTCCAGACACCCCCGCCGGACGGACCCTGCAGGCGTGGCTCCAGGCCTTCAACAGTGGCGATCGCACAAAGCTCGAAGCCTACGTAAAGACAATCGATCCTACGGAGTCCGTCGACGGTATGCTGGCGTTTCACAACGGCACGGGAGGCTTCGATCTGCTCTCGATCGAAAGCAGCGAGCCGCTCCACATCCGCTTCCGAGTCAAAGAAAAGTCCAGCCCTACCAATGCACTCGGCAACTTGTCCGTGCAGCCTGGTCAACCTGCGGTAGTCAAGACCTTCAACATGCGTGCCCTTCCACCCGGCGTCACACCGGTCGATGTCCATGTCGACTCGGCCATGCGAGATCGTGTGATCCAGGAGATCGCAACCAATCTAAGCACCGCCTACATAGACGCCGCCGTCGCCCAGCAGATGATCGCTTCCCTCCAAACACACGCCGCAAAGGGCGACTACAACGCCATCACGGACGGGGACGCCTTCGCCATGCGCCTCACCCAAGACTTGCAGGCGGTCAGCCACGACAAACACCTCCGCGTCATGTTCAACCCGTTCAGTATGCCTGCGCGAAGCGATCCGACCCCTGAAGACATAGCACGATTTCACGAGCATCTCAGACATACCAACTGCGGCTTCGAAAAGGTCGAACTCCTGCCAGGCAACATCGCCTACGTCAAGTTCAATGAATTCGCGGATGCCTCTTTCTGCGGATCGACCGTCGCTTCAGCCATGGGCTTCATTGAGCATGCCGATGCCGTCATCTTCGACCTGCGCGAAAACGGTGGAGGCCAGCCGGCCATGGTCACCTTGATCGCCAGTTATCTGTTCGACCACCCTACCCACCTGATCGACATCTATAACCGTCAGGAAAACTCCACCGTCCAGAACTGGACCCTGTCCTACCTCCCAGGTCTCCGGCTTACCAGGCAGCCCGTCTACGTCCTCACCGCAAGCAGAACCTTCTCCGGCGCCGAGGAGTTCGCCTTTGATCTCCAAAATCAGAAACGCGCCACCGTCGTCGGCGAGGTCACCGGCGGCGGCGCTCATCCCGTCTCCGGCCATCCCATCGCCGAATACTTCGAAATCGGCGTGCCCTTCGCCAAGTCACTCGATCCCGTGACCGAGACCAACTGGGAAGGCACCGGCGTCACTCCAGACGTCAAGGTCCCGGCAGCCGACGCACTCGCCACAGCTGAAAAGCTCGCACGGGCAAAGCTTCAGGAGAAGTAAGAGAGAGCACCCGCACAGACCAATCTGCCGTGTCGATCCAAATCTGCCGTGTCCCGCTTTGTTAAGGGCACGGCTTCAGCCGTGCCGTAAACGCAACGATGCAACGCGGCTTTAGCCGCTGAGGTACGCTTTCGGCTAGCCCACGCTCTAAATCAGACCCTCCCTACGGCTCCCCTATCACCGGCCCGCGAAATGAATCAGCAACGGCAGCACCACAGCCACAACCACAAGCCCACCCAGAATCACCCATGAGACCGGCCGTCCAAAGTTCATCGTGTACCCCACACCTTCGCGCTTCGGCACCATCAGCGCCCCATCCTCCGGGTTGAAGTACAGCAAACCGCCCTTCCAGAACCGGTCCTCCGTCGTCCTCTGCGCCGCCAGCACCGCCTCCGGCATCTGCATCGACCGGTACACGAGATACACCACCAGCCCCAGCGAGGAGCACATCGAGCCAAGCACCACAATCGGCGCCAGCACCGCCGGATCGTGTGCCAGAGCCGACAAACTGATCGTGCAAAACAACAGCGAGATCATCCAGGCCACTGTGCGAAGCGCGTTCCTGGTCAGCCGCAACATCGCCGGCCGCCCAGCATGACCCGGCGAATATCGCCCCGAGAGCTCCCCCAGCAAAGTCAACACCATCACCAGCACCCCAGCCGCAACGAGAGGCCCAAAGAGACTCAGCACGTTCCGTCCGCCCCACCCATTGGGCCTGCCGTCCATCCCCCAATGGATCGGAAACCTCTCCGGGATCGTGTTCCACCGAGACCAGAGCACCCCCGCACTGAGGATGAGCGGCAACATAGCGGCAAGCGTTCCAGGCCACCACGTCCTCTCATCGCTTCGCATCGTCAGCGACGCTCTCCGAACCGCCCGGCCCCCACTGCGAAACGGCCTCAGATCTCCCCACGTCCTCACCCACAGCCAAAGCAGACCCACACCCTCCCAAGCCGCCGACACGCCCAGCATCCAGCCATGCCCCCGCAGAACTCCCGTCAACGCGAGCCCGATCGAGCTGACACAGATCCCCGCCGCGGCAACCGCATACCTGCGCTTGATCCGGCGAGCGTCCGCACCGCGGGCAAACTCATCCGAGACACGCGTTCCAAGCAGCATCCCGTCGCGGCTCCAAAGCAGCGGCAGCACGCAAGCGCCGGCAGCAGCAAGCATCGGAAACAAAATAGAAAAAAAGACAATCATGTGCAGCACAATCACCCCTGGAGAATGCCCGTTACATCCCGTTCGATCGCCCGGGCAGAGATCCCCTTCAATCGCATCTCCGCAACGAGTTGGCGAAGCCGTTGCCGAAGCAGCTTCTGTTCCGCCCGCGGGATCGGAACTCCCGATCCGAGGGGCCGCACCACCGCACGCCGACCGTGGCTCAGGTCGATCCAGCCCTCCTCCGCAAGCTCGCGATAAGCCTCGGCAATCGTATTAAAGTGCACCCCGAGCTGAGCCGCCAGGCTGCGCACCGAAGGCAGCTGGTCCCCGGGAGAGAGTGTCCCCGCATTCAGATGGAGTCGAAGCTGGTCAACCACCTGCCGGTACGCCGGAACAGGTGACGCAAGATCCACCTCAATCAAAGCTTCGGCCATGAACACTACTGTATGCTTACTCCATACAGTGTCAAGCGAATCCGCAAGGCTCTTTTGTTGTCATTCCCAGAGGGAATCTGCTTCTGCCGTTGCCGTTGCTCTTGCCGTTGCTTGTTTCACCGCCGTCATCCTGAGCGCAGCGAAGGACCCCTCTAGTTGCCTTTGCCGTTGCGGTTGCCCTTCTCCTTGCACTTGCACTTGCCGTTCCAGTTGTCTCTCGCCTTCTAATCCGACCCGCTATTTAGGCTGGCCCAAGTCAGGTTGATCGGTAAATCAAGCCTTCGAGAGATCCTTGTATGCGTCGCGAATTGCAATCTCCCTCGATTCGTAAAGGGCGTTGGTCTCTGGGTCATCTTTGTAGTAGGGCCACGCGGCATGAAGAGCCGTAAAGGACGCTTCTAGGAGTCGAGGCTCTTTCTGCAACAAGGCGAGGTCGAACAGTGTGTAACTAAGTTCATCATTGACCAACGTATAGTGCACCACATGATCGGTAGGTGTGAAGACTTCCAGAGCAAGACGAAATGCACCGACTGCTTCAGTCTTCTCCTCGACGCGATTGAAACGAGATTGCACCCTGCCCAGATGGTACTGCAGGCCGCCCCAGCGAACTTCATTGGCTTCGCGACGGCTAAACCGAAGAGCGTTTCGATATGCACGCGCAGCAGCCTGCATTTCCTCAATATTCAAGCGTTTGCCCCCGAGAGTTTCAAGGACATTGCCGAGATCTTCCTGTGTTTGTCCCCACATCTCGGGGAAGCTGTCGGTCGAAAAAACCCGTAGCGCATTCTCGTACGCACACATAGCTTGTTCCATTAAGGGGCCGTCCTCATCTCTACTGAGTAAGGCAAGTGCCTTGCCAAGAGCTTTTTGCGTAGTTGCCCAAGGCAGAGGAGATCCGGTCTCAGACCGATGCTGAAGCGCCAAGTTGAAACTATCAACAGCTTCCTTGAGTTGCCCTAGACTCTCGCTCGATTCACCAAGTGTCATCAAAAGCATCCCGATGTTGTGCTTGCTGGCGCTTTGCGCTTCAGTGTTGGGCAGCCGATTCGCGAGGACATGCCTGTCAATAATCCTGCTGACACCGAGCGCTTTCTCAAAGGCGAGTTGATTCCCAGTGTCTTCACCGGCCTTGATGAAGGCTCGCATCGCACGGTTCAGCGTAGGAACGGACATTGGCGTAATGTTGTCGAGTAGCTCCCCGGCGGACAAAAAGTATTCGCCAGCCTTCATGTAATCCAGGCGAGTGAGGCTGAGCTGGCCGCGTTGGACAAGGACCAAGCCTCCCTTAACCTGCGCGTCTATGGTAAAACCGCTTTGCGCCGACGCTAACAAACGATCTACCTGATCGTAATCTTCCGTAGAGGCCGCCCGGCTGAGTAGCTCTTCAGCTTCATCAAGATTGGCTTGAGGGATGTCCTTCTCAGGCGGCTCGGCAAGGCTCTTCACTAACTCCATGTGCCGTTGAGCAATTTCCTCGAGCTTGCCTGAAAGCTGAGCACCTGGCACTTGCTCTTCTTTGAGAATGGAGAAGAAGCCAAGGACGGCTTCACGGCTCGCATTAAGCTGATTTGCTAGTTCTGAGACGCGGCCCTCTGCGGCAGTGCCTGCAGCTTGGAGTAGGTGAGCTACTTCGTCGCTAGTGAATCCGACGATGACGGTGGAACTGGCTCCCGGACCATCCGCGAACGCGATGTTTTCACCGGAAACGTAGTGCTTCACCGCATCATTCACTGCCTTCACCGCTGCGATGGACTGTGACGGAAGAAGTACTGTGGTTGTTGGCGAAAGCGATGTTCTTTCCACGCAGTGAGACATCCCCCCGGGGCGCATTGTTCCTAGTTAAACTAAGAAGTGAGCGCGCCGCTGCCACGAGTTCGGGATCGTCATCAGCATTTGTCGCGGCGAGATGACGATCTAACGCGATCTTCTTCTCGACTGATTCCGGCTCGGCTTGTAGCTGACTTATGGCTAGGGCTGCTTCGCTTTGATGGCCAAAACGGCGCTTGATGAGTGCCTTAAGACCATGGTAGGAATCAACGATGCCTTCCTTGGCAGCATCCGTACCTCCAGCTAAAACGCCTGCGGAGAGAGCCGAAAATATTGCACTAGCGACTACACCCTCATTCATAGCGCGAAGAATAGCACGATTCCCAGGTCTTCTTGGTTTGTCCTCGATGCAAAAGATGTCGAGTTGCTCGAAACGGATCAGTGGCCGTACCCGGTGGCGTAGTTACTCCGTTGAACTCGTACAATTGGATAGGGGCGCATAGAGCAGAACACAGGTGGGGGGGAACTCTTCTCCGAAACGTCTCACTAAGTCTGCTCCGTGATAGGTCTGCTTTTCTTGTTGTCATTCCCGGAGGGAATCTGCTTTCCCTTTCCCTTGCCCCCTTGCCAGTTTCACCGCCGTCATCCTGAGCGAAGCGAAGGACCCCTGTAGTTGCCTTTGCCGTTGCAGTTGCCCTTCTCCTTGCACTTGCAGCTGCCGTTGCAGTTGTCTCTCGCTCTTCTAGAGCAATTACTTATGGCTGCACAGCGTGAGAGGGTAGTCTGAACCAGGCGGTAGCAACCTACGGTGAGATGGCGGGTAGATGCTGTTGTACAGCGTCGTGAGGCGTTTCCGCAGTTCTTGCCTTGGCGGAGCGGAGCAGGGTTTTGGGATTGGACCAGGCCTTTCCGATGGGGTGAAGGTCGGGTGAGTAGGGCGTCAGACAGAGGACGCGAGCCCTTGCCGCTCGCCCCGTTCGCGTACACCTGAAACCTTGTGAGCGCTCAGGTTGTCCATGATAAGTACGTTTCCGGGCCGCAGTTTCGGGCAGAGCTCTGCAGCGTGGACCGACTTTGTTTCAGCCGGAAGCCAAGCGAACGCAACACGCGTTCGGCTCGTCCCGTGCGCTTGCGATCCGCGCTTACCTTGAACGCCCACTCGGCACTCACCTTGAACCGCTCGGCCAACGCGCGAAGACTCCCTTCTTTCGCGTCATAGGCCTCCAAAAACTTCCGCCGCAAATCATCGCTGTACGCTCGAGTTGCTCGAAACAGATCTGTAGGCCGTACCCCTGTGGCGCAGTTACTCCGTTGCACTCGTACAATTGGATAGGGCACATAGAGCAGAAACACGGGTGGGGAGGAACTCTTCTCCGAAAGGTCTCACTGAAGTCTGCTCCGTGATAGTTCTGCTCTTCTGGTTGTCATTCCCGGAGGGAATCTGCTTTTCTCTTCCGGCGGCAAACGCTTCGCAAAGGTCTCAGGCACACCGTTCTTGGATCGAAGTCGGCCGTAAAAACGTGACCATTGATACCTCTCCGTGTACCAAGATCCGACCCTAAGTGCAATCGATCGAAGATTTTGGCGCATAAAGGCCGGGGTGGTGGGGGCCATACCCTTCAAGCACGTAAGCTCCTCCAGGGCAGGGTTGCACAACTCCGCCGGAAACGTTTCCGACGAATCCGGGTACAATCCCGGTTGTCCCAGAAGCAGCCTCCGAGCCGCTCCCATAAGGGTCAGTTCCTGAAAGGTCAGGTCGTGCTGCCCGCGAAATCCCGTCGCCTCCTCCAGTCTCTCCTCGCCCTCGCGCTCCTCTCCCCCGCACTCATGTCCGCAGCCCCCCTCACCCGCACCGACCTCCACACCGGCTGGCAGTTCCGCGAGATCACACCCGCCCAGCCCGGCCCACCGGCAGAGTGGCGCCCCGCCACCGTCCCCGGCGACATCCACCTCGACCTCCTCGCCAACAAACTCATCCCGGACCCCTTCTTCGGAACCAACGAAGCCAAACTCCAGTGGATCGACAAAGCCGCCTGGGAGTACCGCACCAACCTCGACGCCACCCCCGCCCTCCTCCGCCGCGAGCACGTCGACCTCGTCTTTGAAGGTCTCGACTCGCTCGCCGAAGTCACCCTCAACGGCCACCCCGTCCTCACCGCCGACAACGCCTTCCGCGGCTGGCGCGCCGACATCAAACCCCTCCTTCGCCCAGGCCCGAACGAGCTCCACATCACCTTCCCCTCCCCCCTCGCCACCGCCTCCGCCCGCGCCCTCGCCGACCGCTACCACGGCCAGACCCCCGCCGCCGATAAGACCTACCTCCGCAAGGCCGCCTACGAGTACGGCTGGGACTGGGGCCCCGTCTTCGTGACCAGCGGCATCTGGCGGCCAGTCCATCTCGAAGCCTGGGACGACGCCCGCATCGAGGACCTCCACATCCGTCAGCGCGACATCTCGCCCGCGCTCGCCCGTCTCGAAGCCCAGATCGACGTCCAGTGCGCGGCCGCCACCCACGCCACCCTCCGCCTCTCCTACGCACTCAACGGCCACACACAAGAGCTCCGGCAAACCTTCGACCTCACCCCCGGCGTCAACCACCTCACCCTCCCCCTCGAGATCCCCAGACCGGCGCTCTGGTACCCCAACGGCTACGGCGACCAGCCGCTCTATACCTTCATCGCCCGCCTCTCCGCGAACCGGGGCGACGCCGACGAAGCAACCCGCCGTACCGGCCTTCGCTCGGTCGCCCTCCGCCGCGACAAGGACCAGTACGGCCGATCGTTCGAGTTCCTCATCAACGGCATCCCCGTCTACAGCAAGGGCGCCGACGTCATCCCGTTCGACAGCTTCCCGTCCCGCGTCACCACCGCGCAGTACCGCCGCATCCTCCAGTCCGCCAAAGACGCCAACATGAACATGATCCGGCACTGGGGCGGCGGCTACTACGAGACCGACGAATTCTATTCCATCGCCGACGAGCTCGGCATCATGGTCTGGCAGGACTTCATGTTCGGCAACGACTGGCAGCCCGGCACCTACGAGTTCCGCCAGCAGGTCGCCCGAGAAGCCGAGTTCCAGGTCACCCGCCTGCGCGACCACCCCTCCATCGTCCTCTGGTGCGGCAACAACGAGACCGAAGAGTCCCTCTTCTGGGAGCGCAATCTAAAAGTCGTCCGTGGCCTCGACGCCGCCGGCCACCGCCGCATCTGGCAGGACTATCTCCTCCTCTTCTCGTCCACACTTCCACGCATCGTCGATCGTCTCGATCCTGAAACACCGTACTGGCCAAGTTCTCCCTCCGCCGACTATGAAGACACGCTTGCCCCCGGCGAGCACACCGGCGACTCCCACAACTGGGACGTCTGGCACAGCCGTCTCCCCTTCTCGACCTACGAAACGCATCACGAACGATTCGTTTCGGAGTACGGCTTCCAGTCGTTTCCCGAGATGCGCACCATCGAGGCGTTCACCACGCCTGCGGACCGTGCCTCGATCTTCACCCCCGTCATGCTGGCGCACCAGAAAAACGACGAGGGCAACGCCATCATTCATGACTACCTGCTGCAGGACTACACCGAACCCAAAGACTTTGCCTCCTTCCTTTATGTCAGCCAGGTCCTCCAGGCCGAAGGTATCAAGATCGGCGCCGAACACCTTCGCCGCATCCGTCCACAAAACATGGGCGGCATCTATTGGCAGCTGAACGACTGCTGGCCGGTGGCGTCCTGGTCCTCCATCGACTACTTTGGACGTTGGAAGGCGCTGCAATTCTACGCCCGCCGTTTCTACGCACCCCTCCTTGTCTCGCCGCACGTCGAGGACGGCGCTCTGACCGTCTACGTCGTCTCCGATCGCACATCTCCAACCACAGCTCAGCTCCACCTCCGGCTCATGAACTTCTCAGGCGCCGTCGCCCGTGAAGAAACCCGCTCCATAACCATTCCTCCCCTCTCCAGCGCCGTCTACCTCCGGCTTCCTCTCTCCGACCTCTCCAGCAATCCCTCGACCATGATCGCCGTCGCGGAGCTCACAAGCCCCGGCCAGCCAACCGCCTCCAACCTGACCTATCTCACCCCGACCAAGCAGATCCAGCTGCCCGCCGCGACCATCACGACCGACCTCGAGCCTGCTCCAGGAGGCTTCCGTCTCCGTCTCTCCTCTCCCGTCCTCGCCCGCAGCGCGTACATCACCTTCGGCAATCTCGACGCCGAGCCCTCCGACAACTACTTCGACCTTCTTCCTAATCAGCCCGTCGACCTCACCATCAAAACCTCCGCCTCCGGAGAGAATCTCCGTTCCAATCTGAAGGTCATCTCACTCGTCGACGCCCTCTCTCCTCTTATCGGCACAAACCCCGTCCAGCATCAGCCATTTCCAAAATAAATTTCTCCGCATCCTCCGTCCCGCGATCCCACCTTCCACTTAGAAGGTTCAACGAGGCCTCCGTATGAAATTCCTGCCGCTACTCACCCTCCTTTCCGCCTCCGCCCTTCTAGCCCAATCGCCCCAGGTCGCTTCGACAGATCAGCCCCGACCGCCCTCCACCCCCCTCATCACCCACAACCCGTACTTCTCCGTCTGGTCCAACACCGACAACCTCACCGATTCGCCCACCCGCCACTGGACCGGCGCCCCCCAGCCCATCGCCGGCCTCATCCGCATCGACGGTCACCCCTTCCGCTTCATGGGCCGCGACCCGCATGACGTCCCCGCCATGCAGCAGACCAGCCATATCGTCACCCCCACCCACACCCGCTACAGCTTTACCGCCGGCGGCATTCAGCTCGACCTCACCTTCTTCACGCCGACCATCCTGTCCGACCTCGACATCCTCTCGCGGCCAGTCACCTACATCAGCTTCACTGCCCGATCAGTCGACGGTGCAACGCACAACGACGTCTCCGTCCTCCTCGACGTCAATCCCCTCATCGCTGTCAATGGCAACGGAGACGCCGTCACCTACTCCCGCAATCTGACCGCCACCCAGACCGTCCTCTCCGTCGGCTCCCGCGATCAGCGCATCCTCAATCGCTCCGGTGACGACCTCCGCATCGACTGGGGCTACTTCCATCTCTCCGTCCCCAAGGACGAAGAGTCGACCTCCGCGATCTCGCCGGACAACATCCGCGCCTTCGCCGCCACCGGCCATCTTCCCGACGCCGACGACATGGAGCAGCCGCAGATCGTCGGCCACGACGACGCGCACCTCGCCACCGAACTCCCCCTCCACACCGTCGCCGCTCAGCCCGTCACCCGCCACCTCCTCGTCTCCTACACCGAGACCTTCGCCATCCAGTACCTGCAGCGCAACCTGCGGCCCTGGTGGCAGCGCAACGGCCAGACCGTGGACGCCATGCTCGACGCCGCCGAACGCGATCTGCCCGCGCTTGAAGCCCGCGGCAACCGGCTCGACACCGATCTGACCGCCGACCTAACCAGCTCCGCCGGCGCCCACTACGCCGCCATCTGCGTCCTCGCGTATCGCCAAGCATGGGCCGCGCACGGCTTCGTCGCCGACGTCGACGGCAAACCCCTGGTCTTCGGCAAAGAGAACTTCTCCAACGGCAGCATCGATACCGTCGACGTCTTCTATCCCGCCGCGCCCTTCTTCCTCCTGCTCAACCCGGTTCTGCTCGAGGCAGAGGTCCGGCCCGTGCTCGAGTACACCGCACTCCCCAATCGCTGGCGCTTCCCCTTTGCGCCTCACGATCTCGGCCAATATCCCCTCGCAAACGGTCAACGATACGGCGGCGGCGAAAAAACCGAAGAAAACCAGATGCCCGTCGAAGAGTCCGGCAACATGCTCCTGCTCGTCGACGCTCTCGCCCGCGCCCAAGGCAAGACGACGCTCGCCGAACAGTACTGGCCGCAGCTCACCCAATGGGCCGAGTTCCTCCGCGATCACGGCCTCGACCCCGAAAAACAGCTCACCACCGACGACTTCGCCGGCCACGTCACCCACAACGCCAACCTCGCACTCAAGGCCATCGACGCCCTCGAAGCCTACGCCGACCTCGCCAAGCTCCTACACAAAGACGCCGTCGCCCGCGACTACTCCAAATTCGCCCACACCTACGCCGGCAAATGGATCAACCTCGACCGCGAAGGCGATCACTTCAAACTCGCCTACGACTCCCCCAACACATGGAGCCAGAAGTACAACCTCGTCTGGGACCAGCTGCTCGGCTACAACCTCTTCCCCAAAGCCGTCCGCGACTCCGAAATTCGCTTCTACCTAACAAAAATCAACACCTACGGCCTCCCGCTCGACAGCCGCGCCGACTACACCAAGCTCGACTGGTCCGTCTGGACCGCCACCCTCGCCGACAACCCCACCGCCTTCAACGCGTTCATCGACCCCATCTATAAGTGGATCGGCGAGACCCCGACCCGCGTCCCGCTCACCGACTGGTACGACACCAAAAACGGCAAACAGATCGGCTTCCAGGCCCGTTCCGTCGTCGGCGGCGTCTACATCAAAGCGCTCGCCGATAAACATCTCGCCGACAAATATCGAGCACTGGCAGCCCAACCACAGACCTCAGCCGAGACGCCCACGCAGAAGTAACACCGACACCTGAGCGCAAGCCCAGCAAATCCGGTCGACCACAGCGGCACGCGAAGCCCAGGGCCGGCCGCGCCAAAGCACACTTCACCCGGCTGCCTGGGAGAGCCGCGTCTCCACACTTCCGTAACCATAAAAGGGGAATGAGATACACCAGAAGGTGGCGTTGACATTTGCCTGCCCGCCGCCGTCAACTGAAGATGTCCTATGTCGCAGATCTTCGTCCCCAACACGGCTCAGGAACATACCGTCCCCGGCTCTGAGCTGCACGCGAGCACATCCGGAGATCGACCCGCGATAGGCCCCCGGCGCGACAACGGCCTGCTCCTCATCGGTCTGTTCAAACTCGCCAAGTCGATCCTGTTCTTCTGTATCGGCGTTGGCGCCATCCATCTCCTGCACAAAGACCTCAGCGACGAGGTCATCCGAGTCGCGACCGCCCTTCGCTTCGACCCCGAAAGCCACTTCGTCTCCCTTCTCCTCGAGAAGGTCGACCTGATCAACGTGCACCGCCTCCGCGAGATCGGCATCGCCACCTTTGCCTACTCCGGCGTGGCGTTGACCGAAGGCATCGGGCTGTTACGCCGTAAGGTCTGGGCCGAATACCTCACCCTCGTCCTCACCGCGTCGGCCCTTCCCTGGGAGATCTTCGAACTCCTCCGCAGACCGACCTGGTTCCGGTTCTCTCTGCTCGTGATCAACCTGTGCGTGCTCTGGTACCTGCTCTGGCTCCTCAAAAAGAAGCGAGCCCTCGCAGTACCTGCCCATGCCTAAGTCATCTCCAGGAAGTTACCTGCAAAAGCCAGGTTTCGCCTTTGCTTCGCTTATCAGACCTTTGTCAATGACGCAATAGGGTCATAAGGGCAGCATCCGCGCAGTAAACACCACATATAGGGCCTCGTCTCTCCCCGGTGCCCATACGCTGCATTTCCCAGATCTTTGGGAAGTTCTCAACCGTTTTCACTCAATATTTCCACTACATCAACTGAATTAGTCCTTGCGCTTCCGTCAGGCGCAGGTCATTCTTTGGATCGGAAGTGGTCAAAAGTGGAGTGAAAGGGACTAGCAACCGTCACTTTCAGGCAAAAGTTTACTCCACGAGCGACGTTGAGGCCGATCAGAGATGTTCCGCGGAAATCACCCAACGCGCGTAGACGAAAAAGGCCGGCTCAAACTGCCGGCCGAGTTCAAACGAAGGATCGACGAGGTGTACGGACCGCAGTTCTACATCACGAGCAAGGATGGCGAACGAGCGGAGATCTACCCGCTCAAGGAGTGGGAGGCGATCGAAAGCAGACTGGCCGCGGTTCCCAACATGAACCCGGCAAAGAAGAAGTTTCTGGACGTCACGAACTACTACGGCCAGATGGCGGAGATGGACCAGCAAGGCCGTGTGCTGTTGCCGCAGATTCTCAGAGATTCGGCAAAAGTGACCGGAGATGTGGTTGTCCTTGGCGTACAAACGTTTCTCGAAGTCGCAAATCGCGAGAGCTTCGAGGCCAAGGTGAAGGGTTTGACCGCGGAAGATCAGGCCGCGCTTGCAGATCTCGGGCTCTAACGGGCAACAGCAGGCCAAGCCAACAGATTGCCTCTCAGTGAGGCGCACACAAGGCGGAAGAAGTGATGGATCGACCGCGGCATGTGCCAGTTCTTTTAGATGAGGTATTGAAGTTTCTCAATGTGCAGCCCGACGGCGTCTATGTGGACGCAACGCTCGGTCTCGGCGGCCACTCCGCGGCGATCCTGCGGCGGCTAGGTCCCACCGGCAAATTGATCTGCTTTGACCGCGACCCGGCAGCGATGGAGCTAGGCCGGGCCCGACTGGAAGAGGTCCAGCAAGAGATGGGCGCCGAGGCAGCCGCGGTCGAGTTCCAGCCGCAGGCGTTCTCGGAGGCGGCAAGCACCATCCCTCCCGGCAGCCTGGACGGCTTGCTCGCCGACTTCGGCGTCAGCAGCCTGCAACTCGACGAGGCGCACAGAGGATTCAGTTTTCGGACCGACGGTCCGCTGGACATGCGGATGGACACGCGCAGCGGAGAAACGGCCGAGCAGGTGGTAAATCAGGAGGACGAAGATCGACTCGCCGACCTGATTTACGAATTCGGAGAGGAAAGGAGGTCGCGGAGAATCGCCAGAGCCATTGTGCGGGCGCGGCCGATACACACAACAGCCCAGTTGGCTCACGTTGTATCGGCCGTCGCCCCATCAATGAAAGGCGAAAAAATCCATCCGGCGACGCGAACCTTTCAGGCACTCCGGATTCGAGTAAACAACGAGTTGGGCGAGATCCAATCGCTGCTTGCGAGCGCGGGATCTCTCCTGAAACCGGGCGGGCGGATCGTCCTGATCAGCTTCCACTCGCTCGAAGACCGGCTGGTCAAAGATAGCTTCCGCGAAGCCGGAAGAAACAAAGTTTTCGAGGTGCTCACAAAGAAACCAGTGGCGCCGGAGGAGCAGGAGCAGCTGCGAAATCCACGAAGTCGAAGCGCAAAACTCAGATGCGCGGAAAAAGTTTAGAAGTACGTCCTTTGTTGTTTCACTTGCACCAATTCTAGTGCATGTTAACTAGGACATCAACAGATCGGGCTGGGGTTGTCCCACCGTGCTTTCAGGCGAAAGACAACTCCGTAACACAAGTCCCCTCCTCCACTAGCAACCCCGGCCCGGTTTGCTCGAGGATGCGACAGGATTTAGCAGTTCAGCAGGTCCCACAAGGGCCTGAGAGTCTCAGCAAAAGAGGGTAGGGCGATGGCAACAGCGGCGATGGCAGGGCAGGGAATGGACATCATGGGCGCAACTCGGTTGGCAACGGCAAAGCGGTCGCCGGCGCAGACCCTGGCGGAACGCAACCGAGCATTGTTTGAGGCGCAGCGACGATCGCGCCGCGGTCCAACGCCCGAGGTCTTCTTCACCAAACACATCGACAACAGCCGCATCGTCAAGGCCGACGACCCCGACCGGCGCCGCGAAATGCGGCAGTTCACCGCCGTCATGAGCGTCCTGTTCTGCCTCGTGATGGTCTACGTCTGGCAGCATTTCTCGTCCGTCGAGATGGGCTACCACGTCGAAACCCAGAAGCTCCAGGTCGAGCAGATGCGCGAGGAAAACCGGCAGCTCCGTCTGTCCGAGGCGCAGCTCAGCGACCCGCAGCGCATCGACGCCCTCGCCAAGCAGCTGGGCCTCAACGCGCCTGAACCCGGACAAGTCGTGCGCCCAGACGGATCGGCAGACCCGAACGCCCCCGTGTTGGCCGAGGCCGGCCCGGTCGCCCTCCGGTAGATCCCAGAAAAGGTCCAGAGAGGCCACAAGCAAGATCAAAGATCCGGAGTGAAGTTCGCAATGGGAAACAAACAAGCGCCACGGCAGACCCTGACCGCTCCGATCCGAAGAGTGCGGTTCGCCTACGTGGCGCTCTTCTTTTGCCTCTGGACCGCAATGATCGGTCTCCGCCTCACGTGGCTGCAGGTCGTCCGGCACTCTGACTTCGTCCACCGGGCCGCCATGCAGCAGCAGCGCACGTTCGAGGTCGCCCCCCGCCGAGGCGTTCTCTACGACCGCAACCTCCGCGAGCTCGCCATGACCGTCTCCGTCGATAGCGTCTACGCCGTGCCCAGCGAACTCGGCGAAAATCGCCCCGAAGCCGCCGCCATGCTGGCCCGGCTCGTCCACACCGACGCCCGCGATAACTTCACCAGCGAAGCTCAGCTGCTCGCGCGATTCAACGCCTCTCGTAACTTCGCCTGGGTCGCCCGCCGCCTCGACCCCGAGACGGCAACCCGCGTCCGTGAGCTGAACCTGAAAGGCGTGTACCTCCAGAAGGAGTTCAAGCGCTTCTACCCCAACAACGACCTCGGCGCCCAGATGCTCGGGTACGTCGGCATGGACGACACCGGTCTCGGCGGTCTCGAGCGGCAGTTCGACGACGACATGCACGGCGCGCCCGGACACATGCTTACCGCCGTCGATGCGAAGCACCACGTGCTGGGCTCGGACGAGCAGCAGCCCATGCCCGGCGAAAACCTCGTCCTCACCGTCGACGCCAACATCCAGTACATGGCCGAGCGCGCCCTCGACGCACAGATGGAAAAGGTCAAGGCGCTCCACGGCACGGTTGTCGTCCAGGACCCGCACACCGGGCAGATCCTCGCCCTCGCCATCGCCCCGCGCTTCAACCCCAACGACCAGCGCCACATGGACGCAAGCGTTCTCACCAACCTCGCCGTCAGCGATGTGTACGAGCCCGGCTCAACCTTCAAGCTCGTCACCTACGCCGCCGCCCTCGACGGCGCGGGCGTGCAGCCGACCGACAAGGTGGACTGCCAGGGCGGCGCCATGACCATGTACGGCCGCACCCTGCACGACGACAAATCCGATCACTTCGGCGTCGTCACCGTGCAGTACGCGCTCGAGCACTCGAGCGACGTCGGCGCCGCCAAAATGGCGCTCAAGCTCGGATCGACCAGGTTCTACGACTACATGCGCGGCTTCGGCTTCGGCGATCGCTCCGGCATCGAGCTGCCCAGCGAGACGCGCGGCCTCCTTCGCAACCCAAAGAAGTGGGGCGCGACCAGCATCCTGTCCATGGCCATCGGGCAGGAGATCGGCGTCACGCCGGTCCAGCTCGTCACCATGGTCAGCACCATCGCCAACGGCGGCGTCTACATGCCGCCCCACGTCCTGCTTGAGAGCGCCGACGCCATGAAGGGCGATCCGCGCCTGCAACCCATGGCCTTTCGCCCGACCAACCAGCTTCCCGCGAAGCTCCCCGACGGAGCGCACCGCGTCATCTCCGAGATGACCTCGGCCAAAATGCGCATGATGATGCAGGGCATCGTCACCGAGGGCACCGGCAAACTCGCCGCTCTAAACGGCTACACCTCCGCCGGAAAGACGGGGACGGCGCAAAAGATTGACGTCGCCACCCACACCTACTCGCACACCAAACTGGTCGCGAGCTTTGCCGGCTTCGCTCCGGTCTCGAACCCCGCCATCTCGGTCACCGTCGTGATCGACAACCCGACCGTGGGCGCCAGCAAATACGGCGGCGCCGTCAGCGCTCCAGTCTTTGCCGAGGTGGCGCAGCAGGTGCTCGAGTACCTCGGCGTCCCCCACGACCAACCGCTCAAATCCACTAAGGAGCTCCTCGCCGAGCAGCACACCGGCGAGCTCGAAGAGGTGCCCTCCGACAACACCGCCGACCTGAGCGCAATGTTCGCCGACATCAACAGCCTGCCCGCCGACGATCCGCTCCGCACCCCAAACCCAGGCGCCAGCGCCCCCCTGATCTCCGCCCCCCTGATCTCCTCAGACCAACCCGGTCCGGTCGTCGCCGACGCCCCCCCACCGGCTCACACCGCACCGGCCCAGACTCAGCTCTCGACAGCTCAGCTCCAGACAGCTCAGTTCCCAACAGCTCAGCTCCGCCCATCTACAATCTCACGGCTCCTGCCCGCCAGCGTCCTTCAAGCGTTCCGCGCAGCCGGCGGCACCGACTCCACCATCGCCGACACCAACCCCAGAGCCCCCGAGAAGCTCCCCGCGCCAGACATCCCACCCGTTGCACGAACAGAGGGTCGCGGCATCGTCGTCGACGCGACCAGACGCATCCCCGTCCCGTCGTTCACAGGAGAAGGCCTGCGATCTGTGGTCGAACAGGCCTCCGCCGTAGGCCTCCGCGTCCAACCCGTCGGCAGCGGCATGGCACGCGAACAAGTCCCCACGCCCGGCACAATGGTGCCCGCCGGAACCGAGGTCGTCGTCCGCTTTCTCCGTTAGATAGCGTCTGATCAACCCCGCGCCATAGTCGCCCTGCTTTTCTTGTTGTCATTCCCGAAGGGAATCTGCCTCTGCCCTTGCCCTTGCCGTTGCTTGTTTCACCGCCGTCATCCTGAGCGAAGCGAAGGACCCCTGTAGTTGCGGTCGCCCTTGCCCTTGCCCTTGCCGTCGCCCTTTCCCTTGCTGTTGCCGTTGCCGTTGCCTTTCTTGTTGTCATTCCCGAAGGGAATCTGCTTCTCGCCCTAGCCTTTCTTGTTTTCGCCCTTGCCCTCTTGGTTGTCATTCCCGAAGGGAATCTGCGTTTCTTCCCCGACGGCAAACGCACGCGAGCACTCAGTCAAACCTCCCATAAAATCAAAGATCTATGCATTGGAATGATCTCTCGCGCGCCATAGAATCCCTCGATCGCAGAGACCCGCCAGCCGAGCTATCCGGCGTCCAATACGACTCCCGTAAGGTCACCCCCGGCGACCTGTTCGTCGCCATGCAGGGCGAGACCGCCGACGGCAACCTCTATCTCCACCAGGCGCTCCAGAGCGGCGCCGTCGCAGTCATCACAGACTCGCGGGCGCACTTCGAAACCCTCGCACAACAGCACCCTCACCTGCCTGCGGCCCTCGTCGCCCGCGGCCGGCGAGCTCTGGCCGAGGCAAGCTCCGCAATCTTCGGCCATCCCGAACGGCATCTCGCCCTAACCGCCGTCACCGGAACCAACGGAAAAACCACAACCGCCTTCCTGACCGAACAGATGCTGCAAAGCGCCGGTCGCACATGCGTTCTCGTCGGAACCATCGAGACGCACGTCGCCGGCGAGGTCCGGCCCAGCCCTCACACCACACCCGAGAGCCGCGACCTCCTCCGAACCTTCGCCGACGGCGTCGCCCTGGGCGCGACCGAGGCGGTCATCGAGGCAAGTTCCCACGCACTCGAGCAGGAGCGGGTCTGGGGCATCCCGGTCGATGTCGCCGTCTGGACCAATCTCACGCAGGATCATCTCGACTATCACCAGACGATGGACCGCTACTTCAACGCCAAGGCCCGGCTCTTCGAAGGCGTCGGCACACCCCCGCCGCGCGTCGCCGTCCTGAACGCCGATGACGCGTGGACACCCGTTCTGCGCGACCGGAACCTGGCATCGGAGACGCTGACCTACGGCATCGCATCTGGCGACTTCCGCGCCGAGGCAGTCAAAATTCGTGCCGGAGACACCGAATTCACCTGGAAAACCCCGGTCGGCGACATTGAAATTCATTCCCCGCTGACCGGCCGCGTCAACGTCTACAACCTCCTCGCAGCCGCCTGCGCCTCCCTCGCTCGTGGCCTCACGCTCAGTCAGATCGCCGGCGCGGCCTACTGGCTCAAGCAGGTGCCCGGCCGATTTCAAGTCGTTCGCGGCGGCCCCCCCGACGCTCCAACCGTCGTCGTCGACTACGCCCACACCGACGACGCGCTCCGCAACCTGATCGCGCTCGCTCGCGATCTGGTCCACAACACCGGCGGCCGGGTCATCACGATCTTCGGCTGTGGCGGCGACCGCGACCGGCGTAAACGGCCGTTGATGGGTCGAGCCGCCGGCGACGGGAGCGACCTCGTCGTCCTCACCAGCGACAACCCCCGCTCCGAAGATCCCCGCGCCATCCTCGCCGAGGCTCTGGCCGGCGTACGCGAAACATCGACCGACTGCATCGTCGAACCCGACCGCGGATCCGCCATCTCCCTCGCCATCCACAACGCCCGCCGGGAGGACATCGTCCTCATCGCCGGCAAAGGCCACGAACGCGTCCAAATCCTCCACGACGGCACCGTTCCGTTCGACGACGTCGCGGTCGCGTCCGAGATCCTCAGAAGTCTCGATCCATCGCTGTCGGCCAGCCGGAAATCCAGCCGGAAAGCCATTCCGAAAGAAGGTGTCGTTTGAAGCTGACCCTAGGCCAGATCGCCGACTGGATCCACGCCGAAGGCGACTTCAGCACAAATCGCGAGGCCCTCGGATACTCCATCGATTCCCGCACAATCGCCGCCGGCGATCTCTTCTTCGCCGTAACCGGAGATCGCGCCGACGGCCACGACTACGTCCCATCCGCGCTGGCAAACGGTGCGGTAGCCGCGGTCGTCAGCCGGCACTGGCTCGCCCCAGACGATCTCGATCCGTGCCGCCTCCTCCGCGTCCCAGAGAGCGAGGACTGCGTTCTCCGCGCGCTTCAGACGCTCGCCCGTCGCGTTCGCCGGGCCTGGGGCGGACGCGTGATCGGCGTCACCGGATCGGCCGGCAAGACCACCACCAAAGAGGCCATCGCCGCGGTGCTCGAGGCGCGCTTCCGCGTTCTCAAAAGCGCGGGAAACCTGAACAATCACTTCGGCCTGCCGCTCCAACTGCTAAAGCTCGAGCCGGAACATCAGGTCGCGGTCATCGAGATGGGCATGAACCACGCCGGCGAAATCCGCGCTCTCGCCCAGATCGCCGAGCCCGACTGGGCCGTGATCACCAACGTCGCTCCGGTTCACATCGAACACTTTCCCAACGGCATCGCCGGCGTCGCGGCCGCCAAGCGCGAGCTCGTCGAGGCCCTTCCCCCTCACGGCATCGCCTTCCTCAACGCCGACGACGATCGCGTCCTCCAGTTCGCTCACGGGCTCGGCGATCGCGCCGTGCTCTATGGCATCAACCCTCAAGCGCAGGTCCGAGCCCAGGCGATCGAAGAGCTAGGCGCCGACGGCCTCAACTTCGATCTGCACGCGGACAACATCTCGGCTCCCGCGCACCTCCATCTGCTAGGCCGGCACAACGTCCTCAACGCGCTCGCAGCCGTAGCCGTCGGTCTGCGCAGCGGCCTCCCGCTCGCCGAGTGCGCCAAAGCCCTCGGCACTCTCAGACCCGCATCCAAGCGCGGCGAAATCCTCACCTGGCGCGGCGCGCGTCTGGTCAACGATTGCTACAACTCCAACCCGCGCGCGCTCGACGCCATGGTCGACGCCCTGCTCGCCATCCCCGCCAGGCGCCACATCGTCGTCGCCGGCGAGATGCTCGAACTCGGCGCAGAGGCCGCCGGCCTGCACCGCGCCTGCGGCACAAACATTGCACACCGCGGAGTCAACATCCTGGTGGGCGTGCGCGGCCTCGCGTCCGAGATCGTCGACGCGGCGCGCGAAGCAGGCCTCGAAAAAGCCATCTTCGTCGACACCCCAGAACAGGCCGGCGCCTGGCTCCGGACAAACCTTCATCCCGAAGACGCTGTTCTGCTCAAAGCCTCGCGCGGCGTTCGCCTGGAAGAAGCCCTCCGAGCCCTCACGCTCTAGCCCGCTGAGCGAACCCGCCCCAAAACCACAAGAGCATCTCGCCATGTACCCCACATATCTCACATCCGCCTAGCCCCGCCGCACAAAGGTAAGATATCCAACAGACCCGGCCCTTGCCTGGCTGCTGCTCGATGAAGGCGGTTCTCGTTGCTCTATTGGCTGCTCTACCAGAAGCTCTTCCCCTACTTCCGTCTCTTCCGCATCTTCCGCTATCTCACCTTTCGCACCGTCTTCGCCAGCCTCACCGCGCTTCTCATCGGCCTCCTCATCGGCCCCTACGTCATCGAGCGTCTGCGTCGGTTCCAGATCGGCCAGTACATCCGCGAGGACGGCCCGCAAAGCCATCAGAAAAAGAGCGGCACACCCACCATGGGCGGCGTCCTCATCTGCATCTCCATCCTCGTCCCCACCCTCCTCTGGTCCGACCTCACCAACCCCTACGTCTGGCTCGTCGTCCTCTCCACCCTCGCCTTCGGCGCCATCGGTTTCGCCGACGACTACATCAAGGTCATTCACCGTCGCAATCTAGGCCTCACCGCCCGCGCCAAGATGGTCCTCCAGCTGCTCGCAAGCTCAGCCGTTGCCGTCGTCCTCGTCTACATGCAGCACCGCGGCCAGTACTCCACCCGCCTCGTAGTCCCCTTCCTCAAACGCGTCCGGCCCGACCTCATCATCAGCTCGCTCCAGCACGTGCCCCATCTCTGGTGGCTGTCCTTCTTCCCCTTCGTCGTCTTCGTCGCCCTCGTCCTCACCCTCACCAGCAACGCCGTCAACCTCACCGACGGCCTCGACGGCCTCGCCATCGGCTGCACCATCATCGCCGCCGGAGCCCTCACAGTCCTCACCTACGTCAGCGGCCACGTCGTCTTCTCCGACTACCTCGAACTCCAGCGCATGCCCATGGTCAGCGAACTCACCGTCTTCTGCGGAGCCATGGTCGGCGCCTCCATCGGCTTCCTCTGGTACAACGCCCACCCCGCCGAAGTCTTCATGGGCGACGTCGGCTCGCTCGCCCTCGGCGGCGCCATCGGCACCGTCGCCGTCATCATCAAGCAGGAACTCCTCCTCCCCTTCATCGGCGGCGTCTTCATCCTCGAAGCCGCCAGCGTCATGCTCCAGGTCGGCTCCTACAAGCTGCGCGGCGGCAAACGCATCTTCCGCATGGCCCCCCTCCACCACCACTTCGAACTCATGGGCTGGAGCGAATCCAAGGTCATCGCGCGCTTCTGGATCGTGGCTCTGGTGTTTGCCCTGTTAGCCGTGACGACGTTGAAGCTCCGCTAAGCCCTCTGCCGGAAACGTCGTCCATCTGGCAAACTGGAAGCGGGATGGAACTGAAGAACAAACGCGTGCTCGTCGTCGGAGCCGGCAAAAGTGGAATCGCCGCCGCCCATTTCCTGCGCGAGCACGGAGCCAAGGTCACCGTCAGCGATTCGCGCTCGGCCGCGGCTCTGGCCGCCGAGATCCCGGCCCTCATGGACGCCGGCATCATGGTCGAATCCGGCGGCCACGGCCTCCTCACCTTTCGCCGGCAAGACCTCATTGTCGTCTCCCCCGGCGTGCCCACCGACACTCCCGAACTGAACCAGGTCCGCACCCTCCTCGTTCCCGTCATCGGTGAGCTCGAGCTCGCCTCCCGCTACCTCAACGGCCAAACCATCGCCATCACCGGGTCCAACGGCAAAACCACCACCACCACGCTCGTCGGCGAAATCCTCAAACAGGGTGACCTTCAAACGCTGGTCGGCGGCAACATCGGCGTCCCCGTCATCGATCTCGTCGAACAGAGTTCGCGCAAAACCTGGAACGTCCTCGAGGTCTCCAGCTTCCAGCTCGAGACCGTCGACGAGTTCCAGCCGCACATCGCCGCCGTCCTCAACATCACGCCCGATCACCTCGACCGCCATGGATCCTTCACCAACTACGCCGCCGCCAAGGCGCGCATCACCGAGCGCCAGGACGCCGACGACTTCCTCGTCCTGAACGCCGAAAACAAACCCGCGCAGATGATCGCCGCCAAGACCCGCGCCCAGATCTTCTGGTTCAGCACGGAACGCGCCGTCAAGCAGGGCGCCTTCGTCCACGGCGACACCATCCTCTGGCGCGGTCGCGAGGGCGCCCTCCCCGAGCCCGTCATGCCGCTCGGCGAGATCCCGCTCCGAGGCGCCCACAACGTCGAAAACGTCCTCGCCGCCGTCAGCATCGCGCGCCTCACCGGCATCACCGCCGAGGACATCCGATCCGCCGTCTCCAACTTCAAGGCCGTCGAACACCGCCTCGAACTCGTCCGTCTCCGCAACGGCGTCGAGTTCTACAACGACTCCAAAGCCACCAACGTCGACGCCGCCATGAAGGCCATCAGCTCCTTCCCCGGCGGCATCCACCTCATCCTCGGCGGCAAAGACAAAGACTCCGACTACACCCAGATGCGCGATCTCCTCCGCGATCGGGTCGCGGCTGTTTACACCGTTGGTTCCGCCGCCGAAAAGATCACACGCGAGCTCGACGGAGTCGTGAAGATGGTGAAGTCGGGCACCGTGGCCACAGCCGTCCAGCAAGCGTCCCAAGCTGCGGTCGCCGGCAACGTCGTCCTCCTGGCGCCGGCCTGCTCGAGCTTCGATCAGTTCGAAAATTACGAGCACCGCGGCAGGGTGTTTCGTGAAGTCGTAATGGAGTTGCCATAAAGGTTAGGAACAGGTGCGCGGTTGGCGAAACGTGTAGGTGTGGATAAGTGGCTCTTCGGAACAGTGCTCCTCCTTGTGCTGTTCGGTCTCGTAATGGTCTTCTCCGCCTCCGCCGTCATGGCCAAGGAGACCGTCGGCTCCCCTTACAGCTTCGTCGCCCGCCAGGCCGTCTGGGCGTTCCTCGGCATGATCGCCCTCGCCGTCCTCATGCAGGTGGACTACCGCCGCTATAACAATCCCAAAGTCGTCTTCCCGGCAGTCGCCATCACCATGCTCCTCCTCGCCGTCGTCTTCGGCATGAGCGGCATGAACGGCGCGCACCGCTGGATCCGCATCGCCGGAATCACCCTCCAGCCGTCCGAGATCGCCAAGCCCGTCGTCGTCCTCTTCCTCGCCTACTTCCTCCAGACCCGCATGCACAAGATGGACGACTACAAAGGCACCATCCTCCGTGCAATCGCCCCTCCTCTGCTCTTCGTCGGCCTCATCCTCAAAGAGCCCGACCTCGGTACCGGTCTCGTCTGCGTCGCCGTCACCGGCCTCATGCTCTACCTCGCCGGAGCGCAAAGGAAATTCTTCCTCATCGCCGGCGCCCTCGCCGCCCCCGTGCTCTACTTCATGCTCTTCTTCGTGAAGTTCCGCCGCGCCCGCATGCTCGTCTACATGAACCCAGACTCCGACCCCAAGGGCGCGGGCTTCCACATCCTCCAGTCCCTCATCGCCGTCGGCACCGGTGGCATCCGCGGCCTCGGCCTCATGGAAGGCCGGCAAAAACTCTTCTACCTCCCCGAGCCCCACACCGACTTCATCTTCGCCAACATCTGCGAGGAACTCGGCCTCATCGGCGCCCTCTGCGTCGTCGCCCTCTTCTGCGTCCTCGGCTACCGCGGCCTCCGCGCCGCCTTCCTCTCCACCGACCCCTTCGCCCGCTTCCTTGCCTTCGGTCTCACCACCGCCATCCTCGTCCAGGCCTTCTTCAACATGAGCGTCGTCGTCGCTCTCCTGCCCACCAAAGGCATCCCCCTCCCGTTCATCTCGTCCGGCGGAACCAGCGTCTTCATCACCCTCGCCAGCATGGGCGTGCTCCTCAACGTCACGCGCGAGATCGACTGACCTCGTCCCGCCTTTGGAGCCTGAGTTGCGCATCTTGATCGCGGGTGGAGGCACCGGCGGACACGTCATCCCCGGCCTGGCGATCGCCCGCGAGATGCGCGACCGCTACACCGCCGAGGTCCGATTCATCGGCACCCCACGCGGCATGGAGACGCGTCTCGTCCCCGAAGCCGGCTTCCCCCTCGACCTCATCCGCGTCGGCCAGCTCAACCGCGTCAGCCTCCAGACCCGTGTGCGCACCCTCGCCGATCTGCCCGTCGGCGCACTTCGCTGCGTTCGCCTCCTCCGAGCGTTTCGGCCCGACGTGGTCGTCGGCGTCGGCGGCTACGCCTCAGGCCCCGCCATGATGGCCGCCATCCTCCTCCGCATCCCAACCCTCGCCTACGAACCAAACGCCGTCCCCGGCATGACCAACCGCATCGTCGGCCGCCGGGTCAGCGCAGCCGCCGTCAACTTCGCCGAGAGCCTCCGCTACTTCCGCAACGGCGTCGTCACCGGCGTTCCCGTACGCCGCGAGTTCTTCGCCCTGCCGCTTCGCTCTGTAGACGCTCCGCCGCACCTTCTCGTCTTCGGCGGCAGCCAGGGAGCACAGGCCCTCAACACCGCCCTTCCCGCCGTCGCCCGCGCCCTGCTCAGTGCCGTGCCGGGCCTCACCATCCTCCACCAAACCGGCGATCGCCACCTCAACAGCACGCGCGAGCTCTACCTCGCCTCCGGAGCCGACCCGTCCCGCTGCCAACCCACCGCGTTCCTCGACGACATGCCATCCCGCTTCGCCGAAGCCAGCCTGATCCTGTGCCGCAGCGGAAGCTCTGTCGCCGAACTCGCCGCCGCCGCCAAACCAGCGATCCTGGTCCCATTCCCCCGCGCCGCAAACGACCACCAACGCGCCAACGCAGAGGCCTTCGCCCGCGCCGGAGCAGCCGAGATGCTACTCGAATCCCAGATGACCCCCGACCACCTCCTCAACCGTCTCCAAGCCCTGCTCACCGACTCCGAAGCACTCCGCCAGATGTCCGAAGCCGCCCGATCCCTCGCCCGCCCAGACGCCCTCACCAGCATCGCAACCATGCTCAGAGATCTCTCCCCGCATTCTCATTAGCGAACCTCTGATCAACTCCCGCATTCTTAAGGGCACGGCTTCAGCCGTGCCGTAACCGCAATTCATGCAACGCGGCTTTAG
>CAXTYQ010000025.1:0-38708 GCA_964248505.1 uncultured Acidobacteriaceae bacterium | reverse complement strand
CCCCGCCACCCCCGCCCAGATCCGCGAATACCTCACCCTCACCAACGCCACCGACAACGCCCACCGCGCCCTCGACCAGATCCTCCAAAGCTCTCACCAACGCGCCGCCTCCTTTATCCCCGCAACCTTCTGGGACGACCTCAAGCACAACCTCGACTCCATCGACGTCGTCACCGCCTTCACCCCCGCCTACCAACGCTACTTCTCCGAAGAAGACATGAGCGCCGCCATCGCCTTCTACAAAACCCCCGTCGGCCACCGCATCATCGTCGACCAGCCCCTCGCCGCCCAGGCCGCCGGAGACGTCCTCCGCCGCGAATCCAACCGCGTCGGCCAAGAAACCTTCGACAAACACAAATCCGAAATCGAAGCCGCCCAGCGCGCCGCCCAACCCGCACCCACCCTCTCCTCCCCCGGCCAAACCTCCGCCCCCTCGAACACCCCCGCCGGAACACCTCCACCCACCCTCAACTCCACCCCAAACACCTCCCCGAAATAAACTCCTTCAACACCGTCATCTCGACCAGACCCGATTGCCCCATCCTCTCGCCAAGCGAAAGGGTGGGGTGTCGTGAAAGCACGTCCGCTCTTCGCCCGTGTGTCTCACCGGTCGTAAGAATCCGGAAAGCAGAACGCCCAAAACCGCGGCACCCCTCCTACATCTAACCCGATCCACAACTAAGCCAAAAGCCGCCGCCGAACCACCCCCACCAAACCCAAAGCGCCAGTCCCCAGCATCGCCAAGGTCGATGGCTCAGGCGTCGGCACGCTCTCGATCACCAGTTCCTGGTCACTCACGAAATCATCCATGTACGTGCCAAGAAGAAACGTCGGATGGCCGTCATACCCGGTGAAAGCCGGATAGATGGAGTCCACGCCGGCTCGGCCCGTGGCCACAGCTACATTTTGGCTAACAAAGGTTATCTCTTCGGAATCAACAAACGACGTACCGTCGGTCAGTAGGTTGATCACCGACACGTCCAAAAAGTTGATTTGTCCAAGATCGGCGTTCGGAAGGTAGAGGTAGGAGCTTGGCGTAGGCGACGGCGGCAGATAAAAGATCTGCTCCGCAAGTCCAGAGTGATTGAAGCGCGGATCCTGCGTCACAGTAATTGTGAACTTGTCGATCGTGGAGGCGTACCCAGCTCCCGTAAAGGCAAACCCGGCAAGGGCAGACAGACCAAGACAAACGACAGCTCGGGAAAAGCGCATGGACAGACACCTTGGTGTTCGAAATGCCCTCGGACTAGCACTTTCGTGGCCAAAAGCAGAAATGCAAGTAACCCGCAGCCTTTGGTCAGCTGACTCCGTGATACTGTGCACCAGCTTGCATGCCGAGAGGAACCGAAGTTTCCTATCGTCCTCTTACTCCGGCAAACCCATGCCACTCGCAGCCCCGCCCGAATCCGCTCCCACCGAATTCGCTCGCGCAACAGGAGACCTTTGCGTATGCTCTCGCCATGCGAGCATCCCAACGGTCTTCTCTGCGCTCCGTCCTCTTTGTGTCTACCTATCTCGCGGCTACCGCGGCATCGGCGCCGGCCCAGAAGGCAACTCCTCCGGTTGCGCCTGTAAGGCCGGTCACCGACACCTACTGGGGGCGTCAGGTGGTCGATCCTTACCGCTGGCTGGAGGACCAGAACTCAGCCGAAAGCAAGGCATGGATGCGCGGGCAGGCAGACTACACGCGCGGCGTTCTGGACACCCTGCCGGGACGACAGGCCTTCGCCGCCGAGATGACGCGGTACATGAATGCCGCCGAGTTCACCATCACCGACGTTCAGCTGGCCGGCGACTTCGTCTTCTATCGCAAGCGCAAGCGCGATGAAAACATCGCAAACCTGTATGTGCGCACAGGGAGCGGCGGGCCGGAAAAGCTTCTGCTCGACGTCAATAAGCTCGGCACAAAAGAACACCACGTCTCGCTCGACCAGTACACTCCAAGCACAGACGGCAAGCTGGTCGCCGTCGGCCTCTCGCCCGGCGGCTCCGAGGAGCAGACCGCGCATGTCTACGACAGCACCACCGGACGCGAGTTGCCCGAGACGTTTCCGCGTTACGAGGGTGGCGGCTTTTCCCCGGACGGCAAGGTGTTCTTTTACGAGCAGCGCGAGGATCTCGGACCGCACGGCAATCCGATCGATAAGTACCGCCATCTGCGAGAGTACGCTCACCCGATGGGCACCGCGGTCACCGGCGACACGGTAGTACTCGGGCAGGCCGTCTCCCGAGAGATCCCGGTGCCGGACTACGATTTTCCTTTCGCCAGTCCAGTCCCAACGTCGAAGTACGCTCTCGCCTTTGTCGCGCCCGGCGTCGAAACCTTTCGCGAGATCTACGTCGGCCAGCCCGCGGCTCTCGCCTCGCACACCGGCTGGATCAAGGTCGCGGCTGTCCCGGACAAGATCACCGACGCCGCTCTCGAAAGCGACGACCTGTACCTCGTCAGCTTTGACGGCACACCGAATGGCAAGCTGCTGAAGACCAGCGCACTCCACCCGGATCTGAAGTCGGCGGAGGTCGTTGTGCCTCCAAGTGACCTGGTCTTCAGCGGCGGCTTCATCGGAAGCGATGTGCTCCATCAGGCCTCGGATGGCCTCTACCTGCGCGTGATCGAGAAGGGGTACGGGCGGGTGTTGCGTCTGCCCTACGCCAGCGGCGCCAAGCCGGCGCTGGTGTCGCTGCCCCCCGGAATGCAGGTGAACGGTGTGTCCACCGATCCGCTTACCCCGGGAGCCGTGCTGGATCTGAACTCCTGGACCGATCCGGGCGACTTCTTCCGCTACAACGGAGAGACCGCCGCACTGGCGAAGCTGCAGATGCGTCTGCCAAACGCAACCGACCCCAAGGACCTCGTCGCCGAAGAAGTGCAGGTCAAAAGCTGGGACGGAACAATGATTCCGCTGACCATCCTCTACAAGCGAGGTCTCGAAAAGAACGGTACAGCTCCCACCGCGATGATCGGCTATGGAGCGTACGGCGACGCCTTCCTGCCCAGCTTCGGTCGCAGAAACATGGCCTGGCTGGAACGCGGTGGCATCCTTGCCGTCACGCACGTCCGAGGTGGCGGAGAGTTCGGCGAAGGCTGGCATCTGGCGGGCAAAAAGCTGACCAAACCGAATACCTGGCGCGACTTCATCGCCAGCGCCCAATACCTGATCGACAACAAATACACGTCCAGCGCGAAGCTCGGTATATGGAGTCAGAGCGCCGGCGGTATCCTCATCGGTCGCTCCTTCACCGAGCGCCCGGATCTCTTTGCGGCAGCGGTCGATGGCGTGCCCTGTTCTGACATGCTGCGTCAAGAGACAGGGCCAAACGGGCCAGGGAATATCCCCGAGTTCGGCTCGGTGAAGACGGAGGAAGGCTTTGAGGACCTCTATGCCATGAGCGCCTACTACCACATCGCCGACGGCACCAAGTACCCCGCCATCCTGATGACCGCCGGAGCCAACGATCCGCGCGTCGACCCCTGGCAAGGCGGCAAGATGGCCGCCCGTCTCGAAGCCGCCACCGGCAGCGGCAAACCCGTGCTCCTGCGCGTGAACTACGACGCCGGCCACGGCATCACAGACACCGTCGCACAGCAGGTCTCCGACTGGACCGACATCTTCACCTTCTTTCTGTGGAACTTCGGCGACCCCGGGTTCCAACCGGGTCATTAGCAAGAACATAGCTCCTCGCAGTTGGATCACCATCGATAAGTCGGCTTCCGGAGGTGATCTCGCGGCTGGTACCATGCTGGCCATGAACAAAGTCGCGCCGTTTCTCTGGTTCAATGACAATGCGGAAGTAGCTGCCGAGTTTTACCTGAGTGTCTTCCCAAACGCGCGCAGACTCGATGGTCTGCGTTCCAAAGGTGTCGGTCCCTGGCCGGTGGGCAAGGTCGCCACGGTCACGATCGAACTGGAAGGCCAGGAGATGGTCTTTCTGAACGGCGGCCCCGCGCATCAGCTCAATCCCGCCTTCTCGTTCTTTGTTCGCTGCGACTCACAGGAAGAGATCGACCGCTACTGGGGCAAGTTGATCGAAGGCGGCAAACCCATGGCCTGCGGCTGGTTGACCGACCGCTTCGGCCTATGCTGGCAAATTGTGCCACGCTCGATCGGCGAGTTGATCCGTCACCCTAAAGCGATGAGAGCGATGATGGGGATGATCAAGTTGGACCTGCCCGCGCTCGAAGCCGCTGCGCGCGAGAGTTGACAGACCATCTTTAGCGGTTTTTCCGTTCCTGTGAGTCGGATAGAGTTGGGGCAGTGTAGACAGTTTGACCGTTGACGACCGTCCGGAGGACCTCCGTGTGAAGGAGTTGCTGGGGAGTAGCGGTGGCGGGGTCGCGGCTGAGGACGACCAGGTCGGCGAGGTAGCCGGGTTCGAGGCGGCCTTTGGTCGTCTCGCGGAACTCGGCGAAGGCGGAGCCCTGAGTGTAGGCGTACATGGCTTCGGCGATGGAGATCTTCTGCTCGGGGTGAAAGGTCTGCGTGCCGGCTTCGTTCTGGCGGGTGGTAGCCGCGTAGAGGCCGCGGAAGGGGTTGATGGACTCGACCGGGACGTCCGTGCCGAAGGCGAGGGGGATATTGTGGTCGAGCATGGATCGCCAGGCATACGCGTCCCGGGAGCGTGTGGGCCCAAGGCGGCTCCCAGCCCAGTTCATGTCGGTGAGCAGGTGCGACGGCTGCATGGAAGCGATGACGCCGAGCTGGGCGAAGCGGTCAAAATCTGCGGGCAGCAGGACCTGAGCGTGCTCGATGCGAAAGCGGCGGGCCGGTGAGGCTTTGGCAGCTGCAAAGGCGTTAAGCGCGACGGTGTTGGCCTGGTCGCCGATGGCATGGAAGCCGAGTTGGAAGCCGGCGGCAGAGCGTTCGGCGCTGAGGGCGTTGAGTTTGGCCGGGTCATAGCGGAGAAGGCCGGAGTTGGTGGGGTCGTCGGTGTACGGTGCGGCGAGTGCCGCGGTACGCGAGCCTAACGAGCCGTCCATGAAGCCTTTGAGCATCGTGAGGTGGAGCAGTGGGTCGTCGGCGGGCTGCGAGCGGCGGCGCTCAACGAGGGTGGCGAGCGGGAGATTGAAGTCGATCCACTCGGCGAAGCGGAGGTGGAGCTCGCCGGACTTTTCGAGCGACTGGAGCACAACGAAGTCGTCCCAGTCAGAGAAGTCCTGGACGGAGGTGACGCCGCGGCTGAGGGCGTCGGCGATGGCGGCCAGAAGTGCCTGGCGGCGCTGGGCCGGGGTGGGTGGCGGCACTTTGGCGGTGAGCAGGATGGTTGCGGGAGTTTCGCGGAGGATGCCGGTAGGGTTGCCGGCCCCGTCGCGGTCGATCTTGCCGCCCGGAGGGTCGGGGGTCGCGCGGGTGATGTTCGCGGCCCCGAGGGCGGCGGAGTTGGCGACCAGGATGTGGCCGTCGGTGCGGAAGAAAAAGGCGGGGTGGTCGCCGGTGATGGGGTCGAGGTCAGAGCGGGAGGGCAGGGTTTTGGACGCCCAAAGGGTGTGGTCCCAGCCGGCGCCCTCGATCCAGGTAGAGCTGGGGTGCGCGGCGACAAAGTTCCGGATGCGCGATTGCATCTCGGCGAGCGAGCGGGTCCCGTCGAGGTCGACGGTGAGCGTCTGCTGAGCGCCGGCCGAGGCCATGTGGGTGTGGGCGTCGTTGAAGCCGGGCATGGCGAAGAGGCCGTGGAGATCGATGACGACGGTCCTGGGAGAGCGGAGCTTGAGGATCTCAGGGTCCGAGCCGACGGCCAGGATCGTGCCGGAGGTGGAGATGGCAAGGGCGGAGACGCGGCCTGGGATGGGGTCTGGGTCGCCCGCGCGCAGGTGGGCTCCGGTGAGGATGTTGCCATGTATATAGATGGTGGCCGTTTCGGGCCCTTGGGCGAGAGCCTGGAAGCAAAGGCCGGCTGCGAGGAGCACGAGGAGAGGTTTGCGGGGCACGGGTTGGAGTTTACCAAGGTGGTGGGGACAGGAGCAGATGGAAGCAGAATTGCCTCCGGCAAGGGCGCCCTTCTTGGTTGTCATTCCCGCAGGGAATCTGCTGTTGCTCTTGCCCTTGCCTTTGCCTCTATAGTTGTCATTCCCGAAGGGAATCTGCTTCTTGCCGTTGCCGTCGCGAGGGCAACCAGAGTTGGGAATGCCACCCAGAAAAGGACGGCGATGTTTCAGCGAGCTTCGGCCAGCAGCTGAGCGGTGTCGAGCAGGGTGAGGAGGATCCGCCGCAGGGCGGTTTCGCGGCCAGTCGGGTCGTACCATTCCGCCAGCGTGTGGATGCCCCCGGCGGTGCCTCCCGTGCCGAGGGCAACGGCGGGGATGTGCAGCGAGAGCGGGAGGTTAGCATCGGTCGAGCCGATGCGGGGCTCGGTGCGGAGGTTGAGGTGGCGGTCGACGGCGCGAAGGGTTTGGTGGAGCGGCGCGTCCTCAGGGAGGGAGGCCGCAGGGCGGTCGCCGATGGTTTCGATGGTGATCTGGGCTGGAGGCCGGGTGGAGTTCTGGCGGTTGAGGTCGCGGAGGGTCTGTTCGAGCGACGCGCGGAGGTCGGTGGCTGAGGTCTGGAGCTGGGCGGGGTGGGTCGAGCGCAGGTCGAGCAGGACGGTGGCGGACTCGGGGATGGAATTGATGGAGGTTCCGCCGGAGATGAGTCCGGCGTTGAGGGTGGTGCGGGGCTGCGAGGGAAGGTCGAGGGTGGAAAGATCGGCGAGGGCTCGGCTGAGGAGGAGGATCGGATTGGGAACGCCGTGGTCGGTCCAGGAGTGGCCGCCCGGGCCGGTGACCGTCACCGAGAGGCGGAGCGAGCCGAGGGCGCGGGTGACAGCCGTCCCCGTGCCGCTGCCTTCGAGGACGAGCGCGGCGGCGATGCGGTTGTGGAACGGTGGGCGGGTGAAGATGTGGCGCATGCCGCGGAGGTCGCCTTCGCCTTCTTCTCCGACGTTGGCAGCAAAGAGGATAGGTACGGCTGGGGAGATCCCGGCGAACTGAAGGCTGGCAGCGAGGCCGAGCAGCGCCGAGAGCCCGGCGGCGTTGTCGCACGCCCCCGGGGCGAGGATACGCGGGCCCGCGAGGTTGGGTTCGGTAGCGGTGCCGGCGGGAAAGACGGTGTCGAGGTGGGCGGAGAGGAGCAGGTAAGGTTGGCCGGGTGCGGAGGACGCGGAGGGCAGGGTAGCGAGGGCGTTGCCTTCCCCGTCCATGTGGACGTCGCCGAGCGAGAGGTCGCGGAAGCGATCGAGGAACCATCTGGCGCGCGCGGATTCGCCGAAGGGTGGGGCAGGGATGCGGACGATGTCGAGCAGCCACTGCTGGATCTGCGGCTGATGCAGGTGGAGCCAGTAGAAGGCCCGGTGCACGGGGGTAAGGGCGGCGAGGGCGCTGATGCGGCGCTGGGCGGAGCTCGAGTCGTGTGGGAGGGTGGAGGTCAATATTGGACCTCGACGAGGAAGAGGCCGCGGGCGGGCGCGGTGGGACCGGCGGCGGAGCGGTCCTTGGCGGCGAGGAGGGCGGGGATCTCCTCGGGATCGAGGCGCCCGGCGCCGGCTTCGACAAAGGTTCCGACGAGGTTGCGCACCATGTGGTGGAGGAAACCGGATCCGGTGATCCGGTAGGTGAGGAGATGCTGTGCAGGGACGGCGGTCCAGAGGGAGTGGGTGACCGTCCGGCAGTTGGTGGGTGGGGTCGAGGTGTAGTCCGGGAGGGGGTCGGCGGGCTGGTGCGGCGTGGGGGCCGGCCCCGCGGCGGCGAAGGTCGTGAAGTCGTGCAGACCGAGGATGTGGCCGGCCCCGCGGTTGAGGAGGTCGAGGCAGAGGCGCAGGGGGCAGTCCCAGACAAAGGGGGCGAGCATGGGGGAGCAGATCTGCTCGGGAGCTGCGTCTGCGGCGGTGGCGCCGTTATCTATAGAGAGCGGTTGCCGGAGAAAGATGCGGTACTCGTAGGTTTTGGACCGGGCGCTGTGGCGGGCGTGGAAGGGCGGATCGACCGTGGCAGCCGAGAGGACGCGGATGCTCGCGGGGAGGGTGCGGTTGAGTGCGCGATGAAGGTTGGCGGCGGGGATTGGTGCGAGGAGAGCGAAGGAGGCGACCTGTGCAAGCGCGTGGACGCCGGCGTCGGTGCGCCCGGAGCCTTGCGGGAGGACAGCTTCGCCGGTGATCCGGTGGAGCGCGCTGGCCAGCGTGCCCTGAACGGTGGCGAGGCCGGGCTGGATCTGCCATCCGTGAAACCCGGTTCCGTCGTACGCGAGGGTGAGCTTCCAGAGCGCCATAGGGTGCTGCTTTGGACGGTAACACGCGCCTGTTTCCCCCGGTCTCCGCCAGCGGCGTTGTTATACTTCAGCGAGCAACGGGCCAAGGTGAAGAGAAGAGGCTGATTTGGGATGACATTGCTGTCCCGTTTCGGGAACTGTACGCGGAGGGAATGCGTAGGTGCTCTGTGTCACTCAAGTTTTGCTGAGCTTTGCCGATAGATCGATTAGGAGTCGTAGCTGCCGGTCCGGGCGTTTCGAGATGAGATCAGGTGGGCGTGCTGAAGTAGATTAGTCTCGGCAGAGGCTGTGATCTTTGCTGCGGCAAGCGCCTGGATTAAGTGTGTTGGAGCCGAGAGCGGGAATGAAGTTGAGGAATGTACTGTGAGATCAAGGGATTTACAGGCTGCGGCGAGTGTCGCGCTTTTGCTTTTAGGTGTGACAGCGCAGCAAGCGAGCGCGCAGACCACGACCACCACTGGAGGCTCGGGGCAGACAACGTCAGGGACGACTCCAGGTGGCACAAATAACGGAGCGGCGACTCCGGGGACGACCACGACCGGGCAGACTCTGCCGCCAGGGACGACCGCTCCGGGGCAGACGGCTCCCGGAACAACGGTGCCGGGATCGGGTACGCCTGGGACCGGATCTGGAGGGACCGGATCTGGAGGGACCGGGTCAGGAGCTCTGACGCCTGCGGTCGGAGGCGGCCAGACGACGGCGAATCCAGCGCAGGTGGGAGCGACGCAGACAAGTCCGACGACGCCCAGCCCGGCACAGGCCGTGGCGAACGATACGACGGGGCAGCCCGGCCTGCCGCAGGCCCCGCAGCCGAAGCTGACCGAGCCGTTGTACCTCCGCGATACGAGCAAGGATTACACCAAACCGAAGAAGTATTTCCAGTTCTCGGATCCGCTGGCGCCGTATACGGCGACAAACGTGCCTCTGCCAAGGCTGACCAACACGCAGCGTGTGAACGCGTTGCTGCAGGATGGCAAGATCAATTTGAGTCTGGCGGATGCGGTTGCGCTGGCGCTCGAAAACAACTACGACATTGCGATTGCGCGCATCAATCTCGACATCGCCGATACGGACATTCTGCGGACGCGATCCGGGCAGCTGCCTCGCGGCGTTTCGACGGGTCTGATCACGGGAACGATCGGCGGCTCGACCTCGACGATCACGGGCGGCGGTGGGCCGGGTGGAACAACGGTTGGCTCCGGTGGCGGAGGTACGGGAACGGCGGGCATCGTCTCGAGCACCAGCGGCGGCGGACCTCAGCCCTACAACTTCGACCCAGTGCTTACGGGCAATCTGCAGTACGAGGCGGCAAACACGCAGCAGACCACGACCTTTATCACGGGCACAAACTCCCTCGGCCAGGACACGAGTACCTACAACTTCGGCTACGTGCAGGGCTTCATCACCGGAACACAGCTGTCCGTGACGTTCGACAACACACGACAGACGACCAACAGCCAGAGGACAACGTACAGCCCGTTGCTGCAGTCGACGTGGCGAGCGCAAGCCACCCAACATCTGCTGCAAGGGTTTGGGCCCGGGATCAACGGCCGCTTTATCTTGCAAGCGAAGAACGACCGCAGGATCACGGACTCCTCGTTCCGGCAGCAGGTGATCTACACCGTCAGTCAGGTGGAGACGATCTACTGGGGCCTGGTCAGTGCGTATGAGAACGAGCAGGCGAAGGAGCGTGCGCTCGCGCAATCAACCCAGCTGGCGGCGGACAATCGGAAGCAGCTGGAGATCGGGACCCTGGCGCCGCTCGATGTGGTGAACTCGGATGCAACGGTGGCGAGCGACAAGCAGGCGCTGATTACGGCGCAGTCGACGCTCGAGTATCAACAGCTGATCATCAAGCAGGCGATCGCACGCAATCTGAACGATCCGCAGCTGGCAAACGCTCCAGTGATCCCGACCGATCGTGTGGATCTGAGCCGCGTTCCGGAGGAGGATATGTCGGTCGAGGATCTGGTGAAAGAGGCGTACACCGACAGTCCATCGATCGAACAGCAGGTGATCAGTCTGAAAAACAACGAGATCACGATCCGCGGTGAGAAGAACGGCCTGCTGCCGGTTATCGATGGATATGCGTTCTACGGTGGGAGCGCGGTTGGCGGCGCGCAGAACCCCAATGAGAACTGCAGCACAACCTCTACCGGTCCAGTTCTGCCGTGCACGGGAGCCAATGCGGCGCCGTCGGTCGGGTACAACACCGTCTTTGGGCATCTGTTCAACAACAGTTCGCCGGATAAGGGCGTGGGCGTGAATATCACGATCCCGATCCGGAACCGCGCTGCGCAGGCGGACCAGGCGCGATCGCAGATGGAGTACCGGCAGAACCAGATGCTGCTGCAGCAGCTTTATATCCGGACGCGGATTAATGTGATCAACGCCCAATATGCGTTGACGAACGACCGTGCATCGGTGCAGTCGGCGCAGGCGGCGCAGCAGTTTGCGGCGCAGAGTCTGGATGCGGAGCAGAAGAAGTACCGTCTCGGCGCGTCGACGACGGCCAATGTGTTGCAGCAGGAGCGTAACCTGGCCAGCGCGGAGAACAACCTGATCTCGGCGACGGCGGCGTATGCTCTGGACCGCGTGTCGTTGAATCAGATTCTCGCGAACACGCTGGACCGCTACGGCATCAGCCTGGTCGACACGGCCGAGGGTGTGGTCAAGCAGACGCCCCGGATTCCTGGGCTGACCGCGCCCAAGCCACCGCAACCGCCGAAGCCGATTTCGGCGAACCCCGCTCCTGTCCAGTAGATCGGTGCAGTAGACCAGACGCGTAAGTGCGACAGAGCCCCTGACATCGGTCGGGGGCTCTGTCTTGCGTGGAATTGGCGCGGGCGTGCCTCCGGAGACGACGTCTTCAGAGCGTAAACTGAGAGGCACAATGAGCACATTGGAGAGCAGGGAAGTGGGCGCTGAGAACGGCCTCTCGGCGGCTCGATCGGCGTACTTGCGGTCAGCTCGACATCAACCCGTCGCATGGCGCGAGTGGGGCGAGGCCGCATTCGCGGAGGCGCGGCGCGAGGATAAGCCGATCTTGCTGGATATCGGCGCGGTCTGGTGTCACTGGTGTCACGTGATGGATCGCGAGTCGTACGAAGACGCGTCGACGGCCAGCATCATCAACGAGCATTTCGTCCCGGTGAAGGTCGACCGCGATGAGCGGCCGGATGTAGACACGCGATACCAATCGGCGGTGGCGGCGATCAGTGGACAGGGCGGGTGGCCCCTGACCGCATTCCTGACGCCGGATGGCCGACCGTTCTTCGGCGGGACGTACTTTCCTCCCGAGGACCGGCACGGCCGCCCGAGCTTGCGCCGGGTTTTGTTGACGATGGCCGAGGCCTTCGAGCAGAGGCGCGAGGAGGTGGACGAATCGGCCGCAAGCGTGATGGAAGCGATCGAGCAGAACGAGACGTTTTCGGGCCGGCGGGAAGGTCTGGATGGAGAGGCTGGACCGGATCTGGTCAGAAAGCTGGTCAGGTCGGCTCTGGAGCAGTTCGACCCGAGGTCCGGAGGCTTTGGATCGCAGCCGAAGTTTCCGCAGTCAGGCGCGATCGATCTTCTGCTGGACACAGCGTCCCGGGGCGGTGCGCTCGCCGAGAGCGCTGGAGCGGCCGCCAAATTCACGCTCGAGAAGATGGCCAGGGGCGGCATCTACGACCATCTGGCGGGCGGGTTTCATCGCTATTCGGTCGATGAACGTTGGGTCGTTCCGCACTTCGAAAAGATGCTGTACGACAACAGCGAACTCCTGAAAAATTACGTCCATGCCTTTGCGACGTTTGGTGATCCGGAGTTTGCGCGGGTCGCGCGGGAGATCGTGGCGTGGATGGATGCGTCGCTAAGCGACCGCGAACGCGGCGGCTTCTATGCCTCACAGGATGCCGACTTTTCACTCGACGACGACGGGGATTACTGGACGTGGACGCGGGCCGAGGCAGATCGCGTGCTCACGTCCGACGAGATGGCGGTAGCCGCGCCGTACTTCGACATTGGCGAGGTGGGCGACATGCACCATAACCCGGCGAAGAATGTGCTGCATGTCCCGGAGTCGATGGAGCGCGTTGCCAGCGCGGCGCGGGTGACGCCGGAGGTGGCCGAAGATCGGCTTCAGGCGGCGAAGCGCAAGTTGTACGCCGAGCGGCTCGGGCGGCCGACACCGTACGTCGATCGGACGATCTATGTGGGGTGGAACGGCATGTGCATCTCCGCGTATATCGAGGCCGGGCGGGTGCTCGTGGAGCCGGAGCTGACGCAGTTTGCTCTCAAGTCCCTCGATCGCGCGCTCGGAGCGGCGTGGGACGAGAGTCGCGGGCTCGGCCATGTGGTGGCGTATGGCGTCGAGATCGACGGCACGGCCGAGCGGGTGACCGGCGTGCTTGAGGACTATGCGTTTTTGGGGCAAGCGGCGCTCGACGCCTGGGAGGCCACAGGGGAGATCCGGTACTTCCATTCGGCGGAGCGGCTGGCCGATGCCATGATCGAGCGATTCCTGGATCGGGAGGATGGAGGGTTCTTCGACACGGAGGCCCCGCGCCCAGGCGAGGTGCGGATGGGAGCATTGGCCGCGCGTCGCAAGCCGGTGCAGGATTCACCCACGCCGGCCGGGAACTCGGCTGCTGCGGCTCTGCTGCTGCGGCTCGAGAGCTCCAACGGACGCCAGGAGTTTCGTCGGATAGCGCGCGAGACGCTCGAAACCTTTGCAGGCGTGGTGGAGCACTTCGGCCTGTACGCGGCCAGTTTTGGGCTCGCCCTTTTGCGCCTGACCGACGCGCCGGTGCAGATCTCCATCCTAGGCGAGGGCCCCGAGGCAGAGCGCATGACGAGGTCGGCCACCACGCCGTACCTGGTCACCAAAAGCGTAATCCGGCTCCGGCAAGAGCAGATCGCCGATCTGCCGCCGATGCTTGCTGAGACGCTGCCCCACGTCTCGATCCCGGAGGATGGTGCCACGGCAGTAGTGTGCCGGGGCAGCGTCTGCCATCCGCCAGTCTCATCGGCCGAGGAACTTGCGCGGCTTTGCCGGGGGAGCTAGAGCGGAATGCAGGTTCTTTGTTGCAACGGAACAATTAGCCTCCGGTGGGCAATTTACGCATAACTTTCAATCTCAAAGAGGAGACACAATGGACAGATCTACCCAGACCTTCCGCGCGGTGATGAAGAGTCCGACCGCCTTTCTGCCGCTAGCGATGTCGGCAATTGCCCTGGCGTTGGTGCTTGGCTATGCTCTGCGATATGGCGGAAGTCCTGTGCAGGATGAGGGCGCCGTGGCGCATCTCTGGCAGCTGCTCATGGCGTTGCAAGCGCCGGTGATCGCTATCTTCGCGATCCGCTGGCTGCCGCGCGCTCCTCGTCGGGCAATCTACGTGCTCGCCCAGCAGGCTGGAGCCGCGCTCCTGTCGGTTGCGGCTGTATTTTTGTTTCGTCTGGGCTAGCGGAGAGGTGAAAAACGCATGATTGTCGTGACAGGTGCGACCGGGCAGTTGGGCCGGCAAGTGGTCCAAGGTCTTCTAGAGAAGCTCGCGAGTTCTCAGATCGCCGTGAGCGTTCGTGATCCGGCGAAGGCCGCGGACCTCGAGCAGCGTGGCGTCCGTGTATGCCAGGGCGACTTCGCGGACCCGTTCGGCTTGGCGAAGGCGTTCGACGGTGCGGAGCAGGTCCTGATTATTTCGGTCAACAACATCGAGGAGGGCGTCCGTCAGCACCGCAACGCTATCCAGGTCGCGAAAGACGCCGGCGCCAAACGCATTCTTTACACCAGCCATCAGGCCGCCAGTCCGTCGTCCGCGTTTGTCCCTGCCAGAGCCAATCATGCAGCGACGGAAGCTCTGCTGGAGGCGTCGGGCCTTCCGTATGTCTCCTTGCGCAACGGCTTCTACGCGGAATCGGCGCTGTTCCAGATGAGCGGCGTCAAGCAAACAGGCAAGATCGTCGTTCCCAGAGATGGTCCAGTCTCCTGGACCGCCCGTGCCGACCTTGCGCAGGCGGCCGTGGCGGCGCTAACCCAGCCAGGTCTGTTCGACGGGATTTCGCCGCCACTGACGAGTTCCGAGACCCTGGACTTCGCGGACATCGCAAGGTTGAGCTCGGAGATTCTAGGCCGTGACGTACTGCGCGAGACGGTCAGCGATGACGACTATCGGGCGTCCCTGATCGCGCACGGTCTTCCCGAGAAGATGGCAGACATGTTTTTGACCCTTTACACAGCAGCGCGAGCTCGCGAGTTCGCCGTCGTCGATCCAACCCTGGAGCGTGTGCTCGGCCGCAAACCCACGCCCATGCGGGATGTCCTGAACGAATTCCTAGCCAAACCAGAAACCAAATTATCGTAGGCAAAGTCGGGCCACACCGTCTTCTGGTTCGATTTACCTTTGGAGCCCAAAGGCTTTACGGAGAACATGCATCTGCCCTCGATACCCGAGCCACCGGCGCAGGCGCCAGATACGCTTGGCGTCGGCTCCCACCAGATAGCGAAGGCGGTCGCTCCCATCGTTTGCAGCGGCAAAGATCGTGCCCGCCACCAGCGTGGGTGCACCAGGATTCTTGATGAGTTTTGCCCGCCCTGCTTTCAAACGTTCCATAAAACTCGCGTAGTCGGGCTGTTCCGAAATGTCCAACATCTCCATGGAACGTCCGCCGAAGTTCGTCTTGATAGCGCCCGGCTCGATCAGCTTGACCTTGATCCCGAACAATCCCAACTCGTACCACAGACCTTCCGAGAGTCCCTCGACCGCAAATTTCGAAGAATTGTAGACGCTGTAGCCGGGAACCGTCATCAGCCCGCCGATCGAGGACACGTTGATCAGGACGCCGGCCCGGTTTGCGCGGAAATGTGGCGCGATCGCCTGGACACATTCCATCAATCCAAAGACGTTCACGTCATACTGGCGCTGAATCTGAGCGCGTGACGCCGCTTCCAACGGACCAAAAACTCCATATCCGGCATTGTTGACCCAAACGTCAATCTTGCCGAAAGCATGAGCGGCTCGGATGCCATGCTGAAGTTTCAGAGCCTGGGTGGGCTGCTGAATCCGCGGAACCGCCCGCTGTACCTGGATCTAGCTAAAAACAACGGCGGCCGACCCTGGACGGTGAGCGCATTTGGACGTCGCTTAGAAGTGCTGAAGAAGGTCGGCAAACGTGGTGAGTTCGAGCAGGGTTTGGCCCGCGGGTGGCCGGTTGACGACCTCGTGCTCGAGAACCCAGGTGAAGTCGTGCGGGAGGAAGACGGCGTGGCATCCCGCAGCCAGCGCCGGGTTGATGTCGGACTTCGGACTGTTGCCGATCATCCATGTCGACCGGGGCTCGCAGACGTGTTTCGCGAGCACAGCGCGGTAGGCGTCCGCGTGCTTCTCGTGAAGGACCTCGACCGCGTCGAAGTGGCATCGGAGGCCGGAGCGATCGAGTTTGGCGGTCTGTTCCTCCGTGTCACCCTTGGTGACCAGGATGAGTCGGTGGCGGGAAGCGAGGTCGGCCAGCGTTTCGGCGACCCCGGGAAGAAGTTCGATCTCCTGATCGGCAATGGATTGGGCGAAGCTGACGATGCGGCTGTGGCGCTCGGGGGTGATCGGGGCTGTCGAGAGCTGCTCGAAGCAGGTAATCAGCGAGCGGCGAAACGTGTTGACACCGTAGCCGTGCTGCGCTGTGGTCAGGCGCTCGACGGCATTCAGGTGCTCGCGAACCTCCTCGGGCGTGTGGACGCTGTGGTCGAGGTAGGAGATAAAGGCGGCGATCGCCTGCTCGAAGTAGATGTTGTTCTCCCACAGCGTGTCGTCGGCGTCGATCAGCAAGGTCTGGTTCGGTTGCAGTGAAGTTTGTTCCGGGACGTTCATCACGGCTCAGTATAGATTCAAAGCGCGAGCCAGAGGGTGCGGCGGGTTTGCGCCGCGCCGAGCTTTCTGCAACTTGCGAGGGAGGGTTTCGGTCGCGGTGGCTCAGTAAGCTTGAGGGACTTCTGTGCCGCCGGAGGACGGGATCAGGCGTCGTGGGGCGCGCTGTCCGCCCCTGGACCGCAGGCGGCGAAGGGCATACGGCTTATGGTTCCGCAGACAGGGCAGAGGATCGGCCCGTATGAGATTCTCGAGACGTTGGGCGCCGGTGGAATGGGGCTGGTGTTTCGGGCGTGGGACGGTCGCCTGCACCGCGAGGTGGCCCTCAAGCTGTTGCGGTATGAGTCCGAAACGCCGCGGATGCGGGAACGTTTTTTGCTGGAGGCGCGGGCGGCGTCGGCGCTAAACCATCCTCATATCTGCACGGTCTTCGACATGGGAGAGCAGGACGGCGAGCCGTACCTGGTCATGGAACTGCTCCAAGGTCTGACGTTGAAGGAGAAGATGGCCGCCGATGTGCTAACGGCGGAGGAGATCGTCCGGTACGGGATGGAAGTGGCGGATGCGTTGGCCGCCGCACACGCGAAGAGCATCATCCACCGGGATGTGAAACCGGCTAACGTCTTCCTCATCAACATGGCGCGCGGAGTTCCTCAAGCAAAGGTTCTGGATTTCGGCTTGGCCAAGGTGGTGAGCCAGGCGTCCGAGAACGGACGTCTGTCGCGGAAGATCGATCTCACCAGCGAAGGGTCCACGGTGGGCACGCTGGCGTACATGTCTCCGGAGCAGGCGCTGGGCGAGCCTCTGGACCCTCGGTCAGACCTGTTTTCGCTCGGTGTCGTCATGTACGAGATGGCCACGCGGAGGGTGCCGTTTCGGGGTACGACGAGTGCACTGATCTATGTGCAGCTGCTCCATCATGCACCGGAGCCGATGGGGCGGTGGAACGATGCGATTCCGCGGGAGCTGGAGCAGATTGTGATGCGTCTGCTGCGCAAAGGTCGGCGCGAGCGATTTCAGACCGCGGCGGAGCTTCGGGATGCTCTGCGGAAGCTGGCCGAGCGGCGCGACGGGGACTGGCTCAAGAAGTTTCCGCGCGCGCGGGTTCCGCTGGTCGAAGCCATGGATCCGGTGGTGCGAGGGAAGGGTCCGGGGTCGGGAGTTCGGGCGGCTCGGGTTCGGGCGGCTGCGAAGCAAGGGTCGGGCCTGCGACGGTTGGCGGTTGCAGCGGACCCGCAGCCCGGGGCGCAGCGGGACGAACCCGGGCTAAATTCGGCGGAAGTGGAGGGGACGGACCTGTCGGAGGGATCGGACGAATCGGATCACATCCGGCCGCAGAGGCTGCCGAAGCCGGAGAGCGGATCGCGGGAGAGCGCGTTCAACGCGGGCGAGAGCGCCGTGGCGACCATGACGGCGTCGGGAGTGCGGCGGAGTTCAGGACAGATCGCTGTCGCTGCCAAGGTCGAGACGCAAAGCTCAGGATTGACGGCCGCAGCTCCGGCGGGGATGGATCCGGCAGCGGCGGCAGGCTCTGGACCGGAGCCGCGGTTGATCGAGGCCGGGGCGCTGACAGAGCTCAATCAGACTTTGGAGCCGGCACCGCTTCAGGATCTCGGGCAGACCGAGCCGGCCCTGGCCTCCGAAGGAGAAAATCGGCGCGGCAGTCTCGTCGAAGCTCCAAGGTTCAGGCCGGTTCGGCGACAATCGTCGGCTCAGGAGTGGTGGTGGATGGCCCTGGTGGGTGGTGGCATCGCTCTGATGCTGGCGCTTTTGCTGACGCGTGGAGAGAGTGTGCGGCGGGTCGATCTGCAGTCCACGGATCCGGTCCTCCTGACCGCGATTCAGAACAAAACGGACGATCCGGCCATCGACGACGTAGTCGAGCGTGCGCTGGAGATCGGCCTTGAAGATTCGCCGCGGATCCTGTTGCGCGGAGAAGAGGCGTATGCGGCCGAGATGCGAGCGATGCGACCGGGCTCCGAAGTCGGCAATGGAGGCGTCGCCGTCACCCCGCGACGTGTGGCGCAAAGCTTGGGGGCAAAGATGTATGTGTATGGTGAGGTCGGGCGCACCTCGCGGGGATGGATCATCACAGTTGATGTTCTGGATGCAGAATCGAACGATAAGCTGCTGTCCCTGCAGGAGATCGCAAAGGGAGAACAAGACGTCCCTGCAGCTTCGGAGCGGTTGGCGGTGCGGCTTCGCGAGGAGCTGGGCGAGAATCTGGGCCACGAGAATGGACCGCACGCAACTCCTCCATCCAACGTGCGCTTGCCGGCACTGCGGGCGTTCGCGGAAGGGGAGAAGGATCGAGAGGAGGGCCGCACGGCAGAGGCGCTGCCAGCGTACAGCCGGGCGGCCGCCGAGGACCCTGGGTTCGCGCTCGCATCAATGCGGCGGGCGTGGTTGTTGGCCGAGAGGTTCTCGGAGGTCGACGCAGCACAAGCGGCGACGGCGGCCCAGCTGGCCGGAGCTCGCGCCGGGGTCCGCGTGCAGCTCTTGACCGAGGCGTATGCAGAGATGCTCGCCGAGGAGGACGACCGGCGCGCGCTCGAGACGATCCGGCGTCTGCTCGCGATCTATCCGCGGGATCGCGATGCCCTGATTGCGCAGGCTCGGGCGATGCGCCTGGATGGTCACATGACCGAGGCGTTGCTCTCGGCGGAGGGTGCCCGGGCGCGAGAGCCCCTCGACTGGGAGGCCTACGACGAAGCGGAAAAGGCGCTCATCGGGCTCGGCCGTCCCGACGAGGCGCAGCGGATGGAGGCCCAGGCCGAGCGGGCCGGAGTTCGACCGGGGCGGAATGGAGCGATGGCGAGGTCGCTGCTCTCGGGCGGAAACTCGGAGCCGGTGGCCGAGGCTGGATCGCCTTCGAGCGCGGGAGAGAGTACCCGTGAGAGTGTCGGCGCGCGGGCGTTTCTGTCGGCCTCGGAAGCTCTGGATGCGGCGCTGCGAAGCAACTGCGGGTTGAGCAGGGAACTGAGAGGTGCGCCGGTGGACGGAGAAGTGCAGGGAAATGAGGCGCGCTTCCGGGCAGGGCTGGCGAGTGCGTTGTGTGGGGATCAGGTCCCGGCCGCGGACGCGTTGGCGCGTCTGGCCAAGGCGGCTGGGCGGCACTCTCGGACGGCGGAGATCTCCGTCCCGATGCTGCGCGCCGGGATCGCGCTGGCTGGGCACGACCCAACGGGTGCGTTGGCCGCCCTATCCGAGATCCCGGACCGCGACCGGCCGCCGCTCGCGACGTACCTTCGCGGTCTGGCGCACCGTGCCGGTCATCAGGAAGCATTGGCGGACGCAGACTTCCGCCAAGCGGCCGAGGGTCAGGGGAGAGCTCTGCTCGTGCACGAGACCCTGCCTCGTCAGCTACGGTGAAACTCTAGGCGTCCTCAAGCGAGTGCCACGAATGGCTCTGCCGCGCCAAAAGATCGTTGGCGGCTTGCGGTCCGTTCGAGCCCGCCGCGTAGTTCGGGAAGCCCTCCTTGGGCGGTTCGGCCCAGGCGTCCAGCAGCGGCTGCACCATGCGCCAGCCTTCTTCGACGAACTCGGCGCGCTGAAACAGCGTCTGGTTGCCGGCCATCACATCATGGAGAAGTCGCTCGTAGCCCTTGCCGTGATTGCCGAACGGACCGGCAGGGAAGTTGAAGATCATGGCGCCCTGCTCTACGACCGTATCCAGTCCCGGCTTTTTGGCGCCGAACAGCAGCTCAATGCTCTGCTTCGGCTGCAGATTGAACAGGAGACGGTTAGGCGGCTGATTCGGCTGAGCGTCCTGAGGAAAGAGGCTCGCGGGCGGTCGACGGAAGGTGACCACAACCTCCGTGGTGGCCTTCGAGAGCCGCTTTCCCGTGCGGAGGTAGAAGGGAACTCCGGACCACCGCCAATTGTCGATCTCGACCTCCATGGCAACGTAGGTTTCGGTGTTGGAGTTGGCGTCGATCCCCGGTTCCTGCCGGTAGCCCGGAACAGCTGTTCCGTCCATCGTTCCGGGGCCATACTGACCGCGAACGGCGTACTTCGCGACGTCTTCCGGCTTCAGCTTGCGAACAGATTGCAGCAGTTCAATCTGTTTGTTGCGCATATATTCGGCTTCAAAGGAGACCGGAGGTTCCATGGCGACGAGCGACAGCACCTGCGCCAGGTGATTGGGGACCATGTCGCGAAGCGCGCCGGATTTCTCGTAGTAAGCGGCTCGTCCCTCAAGCCCAACCGTCTCGGCCGCCGTGATCTGGACGTGGTCGACCATGGACCGGTTCCAGAGCGGCTCGATGATGGCGTTCGAGAACCGGAAGACCGTCATATCCTGCACCGTGTCTTTGCCGGCGAAGTGGTCGATCCGGTAGATCTGGTCTTCTCGCAGGCTCGACTGCAGGTCTTTGTTGAGCTCGACGGCGGAGGCGAGATCGTGGCCGAAGGGCTTTTCAATGACGAGCCGCCGCCAGGGTCCGCCGTCCTCTTTCAGGAGGTCCTGGTCCGACAGCAGGGATGCGATGGTGGCGATAAAGCTCGGCGCGACAGCGAGATAGAAGAGCCGGTTTCCGCCGGTCTGAACGTCCTTCTCGATGGACTCGATAGTCGACTTCACCTGCTTGAACGACGCGGGTTCCTCAAAATTGCCCTGCTGATACCGGGCCCGCGAGGTCAGCCACGAGACCACCCCCGGGTCGGCATCCTGCCCCCAGAACTGCTTCAGCGTATCCGCGATGTGGTCCTTGAACTTCGCATCGTCCCACGCTTCCATCGCCACGCCTAACAGGACAAACGTGTCAGGGAGCACCTTCGCCGCAACCAGGTTGTAGATCGACGGAAGCAGGAGCCGCCGTGTAAGATCGCCGGTCGCTCCGAAGATTGTCATCAACGCGCCGGGAAGGTGATTGTCCAGGGTTTGCTGCTTTTCGTCTGCCATCGGGATCGTTCTCTCCGTTCTAGTGTCGGCCAGCAAGGTACGTCTCTATTGTGGCAGGAATTGGCGATAGCTGTTACAGCGGAGGTCCTGTTCGGTAGCCTCTGGGCGAGTATCAAGCCGAGCTCTACGTCATCTACCTGCTCCACGCCGCGCAATCCGACAGTTCGTTTCTACGAGAAGGAGGTGCACCTCAGCCCGTCAGCAGATCGACATCACCCTTACCCTTTGGTTGTCATTCCCGAAGGGAATCTGCGTCTGCCCTTGTCGTTGCGTTTGCGCTTGCTGTTGCCAGTTTCACCGCCGTCATCCTGAGCGAAGCGAAGGACCCCTGTAGTTGCTCTTGCCCTTTGGTTGTCATTCCCGAAGGGAATCTGCGTCTGCCCTTGTCGTCGCCTTTGCCCTTGCCGTTGTCAGTTCCACCGCCGTCATCCTGAGCGAAGCGAAGGACCCCTGTAGTTGCTCTTGCTCTTGCCGTTGCCCTTGCCTCTCTCCCCGAGGTAGCTCTTGGCTGGTCCGACCTGAGACAGATTGGGTCACACCTCGATCAGGCGGTGTGACCCATCTCAGCGACTCGCTTTACTGGATCGATATCCAGTTGAAGTTGCCGACAGGGTTGTAAAAGCCGCCGCTGTCCATAACAAGCTGCAGAGTATGGAGGCCGGCAGGGAGGTGGACGTTGGGGACGTCCAGAGTCTGCCAGGTCTGCCAGCCGCCGGTGTTGGGGACGGAGAGGTACGGTGTAATATGTTCGCCGTCGAGAGCGAGGTGAAAGACGCCGCCACCGACGCCGCTTGCCACGCGGACATGAACCGTGTAAGCACGCGCGCTGGGGATCTGGACGGTGTAGTTGAGCCAATCGCCAGGGAGAGTATTGCCCACGTCGTAACCGCCGCCGGTGTCATACGAGTTTTCGAGCGCAACCGTCTCGCCGGGGCGATAGTTGCCGCCGCCGTTGCCGGTGGCGCCGTTCCAGTAGCCCACCGACTTGCCGCCCGCGTCGAAGTCTTCGGCTTCAATCTGTCCCGGAATCGCGTGCGGCGTTCCGCCAAACGGTGTGCTGGGCGCCGGTCTCTGGACGGAGAACCAGTTGAAGTTGCCCATGCCGCCAGTCGGCCCGTTGCCGTCCAACGTCACCTGCATCACGTGCTTGCCAGGCGAGAGCCGGAAGCTCGGCGAGACCATCGTTTCGTAGGTTTGGAAGCCGTTCGTCTGTGGGACAAACATGGTGCCGGTGGCGTTCTGGCGGTCAAACGAGACGTGAAAGTAGCCACCCGGGCCGGGCGAGGCGACACGCGCCCCCAGGTTGAAGATGCCACTCTGGGTTACGTTGACGGTGTAGCGCAGGTACTCGCCCTCCTTCGTGTAGCCCACGTCATAGCCGCCGCCCGTATCCCCAGTGTTTTCAACACCAACACTGGTGCCGGGACGGTACGTGGGAGCGCTGCCGTAGTCTCTCGGATCAAGGTTGAAGTACCCAACATAGTTGCCGCCGTTGTCGAAGTTTTCAGCCTGAACGACGCCCGGGAGGGTCCAGGGTGTTCCCCCAAACGGAGTCTCCTGGCCGCCGACGATGAAGTTCACCGTGGTGCTGGCGGTGGCGTTGCCCTGCCGACCCGTGATGGTGACAGGATACGTTCCGCTGCTCGCGTTCGAGAAAGTCTCAATCGGAAGCACGTAGTCGTTCGAGAAGGGAATCTGGAGGATGCCGCCGAAGCTGGCCGGCGGAAGACCCTGAACGCTGAGGCTCACCGGAGCGGTATCGCCGCCATACCGGTTCACGTCCACCTGGAAGAACGTGGCAGAGCCGGGCGCAACCGTCTGGGACGGTGGTCCCGCAGTCACGTCAAACGTCCGTCCGGTGTATCCGGGCCAGAAAAACGTCGCGACGGCGCCGGAGGGAAGGGCGTAGCTCACCGTCTGGCCCTTCCAGTTCAGGCTGAACTGGCTGGGTGTGCTCGCTCCGTTGAAGACCAGGACGGCGATCGAGCCGTCAGGGTTCTTGAAGGCCACGTCCTCGACGTTGCCCGAGCCGAAGCTGTTCGAATCGATCCGGTAGGCGCCGGCCTGGACGTACTTCGCCAAGTGCCCAAGAACGTAATACTCAACGTTGCGCGTGACCGTCGCCGGTGTGGTGCTCGTGTCAATCGTAACGACGCCGCGGCAGTTGGAGCAGCCGTGTTCAACCGTCGGTCCGCCGTTCTGGTCGAGAGCCATGTTCCAGAAGACGACCGTCTTGCCCCAGTTGCGGAGCACGTTGATAACCTGACCTTCGACATCGTTCGGAAGATTCTGGCCGAAGTACGGATACTGCGACGTGCCGGTGCACTCGGTAAAGTAGATCGGAACACCGCCGGCCAGGTCGTGCACGGCGTTCTGGGCGTCGGCGACGTTTCCACCGTAGCAGTGAAACGAGACACCGGCCAGATACTGCCGCACAGCCGGATCTTCGGCGAGGATCTCAGGGTACTTCGGGTTATCCCAGTTGTTCTCGTACCCCAGGATGCCGGGAGTGGCATCAAGCGGGTTTGCGTTCTGGTGACTGAAGTTCCAACCGTGGTTCTGCGCCCTCATCTGCCGCAGCGAGGGCCCGAGGTACTGCGCGATAAACGTGCCTTCATCGTGCGGATTCATGAACATGGACGGATATCCGCCAGTCTCGTTCAGCGGCTCGTTCTGCGGTGCAACGTAGTTGATCGGGACGCCGTTGGCCTCGTAGGCCTGGATGAATTTCGTGAAGTACCGAGCCAGCGCCGGGAAGTTCGCAGGGTTCAGCGTGCCCCCGTTCAGGGTGTCGGTCGACTTCATCCACGCGGGCGGCGACCATGGCAGCGCAAACACCTTAATGCTCGGGTTCACGGCGAGCGCGGCCTGCAACGTAGGGAGAATGTAGGCCTGGTCGTGCGCGATCGAGAACTGGGCCATCGTCGGGTCGGTCGCCCCGGCCGGCAGATCGTCGTACGTATAGCTGCTCAGGGCGAGGTCGGTCGCGCCCATCGGCTGGCGCAGAAAGCTGAGGTGAATGCCGCTCGGGCTGAAGAGGTCGTTCATCAGCGCCGTGCGCTGGTCGGCGGTCAGCTTGTTCTGAACCAGATATGCGCTCGAATCCGTAAAGCTGGCGCCCACGCCTTCAATCTGCTGATATTCAAGGGTGTCGTTGATCGTGATGGCATTCTGGCTGGCGGTGCCCGCGGTAAACGTGAGCGGCGCCTGCGGTGCCAGAAGCGCGCTCTGGTCAGGGTTGGTCTGGACCACAGAAACAGTCTGCCCAAAGGCAGAGGCGGCAAACATCAGAGGGAGAAGAACACTTCCAAAACGCAGGTCTAGCCTGGGAGTTGCTGAGGGAATAGGTGTCATCGGGCGTCAGGCGTCCTTCAAAACGGGATTGGGAGCAGAAGCACATATGTACTCCACCGCGGATACAGTCGTCAATCGGAAGTCTCAGGGCACCGGGTTGAGCTCAACCGGCGTGTTCGCGCTCATTTAGAAATGACAAGGTGATCAACCCATTAGAAATGTCAGTAATAGGGGCCGTCGCCGTCGTGCGGTGGGAATGTGTGAAATCGCCGTTCCTTGGCGATTTCCATCATTTCCACCGCTGCGGGCCGCGCGCAATTCTTCTTCCGTTCTGTACCCGGAAAGGGCGGTAGCTAGCTCAATTAGCCCTTAGGACCACATCCTGCTGAAGGCCTGGGCAGGTTACGATCAGGGCCTTCCGATCGGGGCTCCACGTCTCACTTATGCGAGCGAATTCACACTGATCGTCTTGGAATCGTTCCTGCCAAACACGCCTCTCCATGAAGGGAAGCCACCAGTAGGTCCGATAGAGGGAGAGGTAAGCACCGTTGTGCTTCGACCAAGCTCCCCCGAACCACTCTGCGCTGAAGCGGTATCCAGCGCTCATCCTTGTGTTCCCGTGCTCTCTGTAATCTTCTAGAAACGTGATCGGAAACAAACAGGCAACAACGCTCATGAAAACAAGCGCGAGGCTGAGTATCGTGTACCGTACACCCTTCCTGAAGGGCCAGCGGCTTGCAGCAGTTGCAAGCGCAACGAACCCGCCATACGCAACCAGACTGACTATCCACTTCGGAAGACCTCGAACGGACCAGTTCGTTGCAGCGCAGATTACTCCCAAAATGACGAGCGCTAGAGCCGTTACTACGATCCGAGGTCGCTTGCTTGGTGGTGTTCGACTGATCCTGAAGAGATCCGTTGCGCAAACTACGGGGGACACTACAAGAACGCCCTCGCAAATGAGAAATGCAAAGTCGGCTAGCATGTCACACCAGCGTACGGCATCCCTGCAAGTGTGGACTCAGCGCAGGTCCTTGTGCACCAGCCCGAACCCACCGCTCTCCTGGTATCGGGCCGGCAACCGGTAAGCCTGCCGTGAAGCCGCCGCCGCCACCGTACGCCTGCCTGCCTGCACCTCGTTCAGAACTTCAACACGCCGAACCTCGCGCTCGCTCACCCTCGTCCACGCCATCCCTTAGAACCTGACACTTCGAATGAGCGGGGACCTGGCACTTCTAACGAGCGCCTACCCGTCCACTATACATAATATCTGTTATCAGACATAAGAAATCCGGGCTGCACAGCAAACATTTCCGCACCCTCGGCCCAGAGCCCCAAATACAGCCTCTATGTACGCAAGTCCGCCGCAGCACCCGAGGCTCCGACCCGCGCTCCGCGGCGGAGCACGGCAGCCGAGACCAGCGTTATCACAAGGCCGACCGGCAACGGCTCAATAAAGGTGTACGCCATGTTGACAAAAGGGTTCTGGTACATCCGCTGCGAGCGCTCCACGGCAGCGACCTTCGCGGCGGTGGTCGCAGGGTCAAGTCCGGAGATCTCCACCTTGTGAATCTGCGCGGCGAAGTAGCTGTCCATAAAGTGCGGCATAAAGTTGAAGTACACGATCTCCCACATCGCGACGTAGCAGACCGTGGCGATCAGCGCGATCAGGATGCCGCAGGCGAAGCCGCGGCCAAAGGAGATCTGGCCGGCCAGGACGTTGTCGCGATAGCTGCGAATTCCAAAGTAGATCAGCAGAAACGACGCCACCATCATCGTGTAGCCGAGCGCCATGCTGTGGCCCGAGCCGGTCTTGTCGGCCAGAACGAGCGATCCACCCATAAGCACGGAGATCATAACGCCGGAGATCAGGCCAAACGTAAGGACGACTCTCTTCATGGGAGGCTCCGTGTTGCAAGTGAAGGTTGAGTCACCATGCCGTGAAACCGCGCCGATTGTCGTCATACTTTCGGGTGATTTTTCGCGATCGGAGCGAAATCGTGCTTTCAGGGGACGCGATTACGGCAGAAGACCCAGTTCCCTGCCGCGCTGGACGGCCTGGATGCGCCGAGAAGCTCCCAGCTTGTCAAAGGCCCGCGCACAATGGGTCTTCACCGTGTTCTCTGAAACAAAAAGCTCGGTGGCAATCTCGCGGTTGCTGAAGCCGCGAGCAACCAGCGTGAGAACTTCGAGCTCGCGTGCCGTGATGCCGACCGCCTGCTGCCGGGCCGCGTTGGGAGCAAAGGACTCGGGAGCGGGAGCCTCCGCCGGAACCCGCACCTCTCTCACCACGACCGTCTCCCGTACGGTCTCTCGACCGCGCGTGATGCGGAGCCCCAGCCAGATCCCGAACGCCGCAAAAAGCACGGCAACGAGCGCCCCGTAGATCTCAACGGAATGCTCCAGGACGACGAATCGGTATTCGGTGTACTGGAGCGTGGCGATCAGGAGCCCGCCGACAACACCGAAGATCAGGACGTGTCGCTTCACTTGGAGTCAGGGGAAAAGTATACGTCCACTGTCCCCCGTTCCAGTCTCTACCGACTCCCCGCAAGTTGTTTCGCGGCTGTCACGACGCAAGCGCGCCGTTGCGCCTGTTCCTGCGCGTCATCCGCATCGGCGCCCGTCAGCATGCGTGCGAGCTGTGGCACGGCAAGCCACCAGGCAGCCAGTCCTATCAGCAAAAAAACCAGCTTCGCAGGATCGATGTCACCTCGCAAGAAACCATCCTGTTGTGCCGCCGCGACGACCCGTACCTTGTCCTGATAGTGCGCACTCCGATGTGCCTCATTCACCGCAGGTCCGCTGGCCAGGCCCTCCCACAACAGCAGCCGAACCAGTTCAGGATGCGCCGCATGGTAATCAAAGGTGCGGCCGGCAAACTCCCCAATATCGCGAACGCCCGCCTCATCCAGTTCCACGGCAGCCGAGAGCTTCGCGAGTTCCTCGGTAAGAACCTCGGTAAAAAGCGACCGTTTATCCCCAAAGTATTTGTACAGCCGTTCCTTGTTGACGCCGGCCCGTTCAGCAATGCGATCCATCGTCGTCCCATCCGGACCGTGCTCGGCGAACTCCGCAAACGCCGCTTCCCTCAGCTTTCGCTGGGTCTCCTGTATGTTCCACGCCATGGAGCGATCCTATGCTCTCCAACCTTGCAGTTGGGATTGCGGTCAGGTATATTCAGCATTACCAACTACATCGTTGTAGTTGCCGCTCAAGCGCAGCGACCGCCGAAGCACAGCAGCTGAAGGAGGACCCATGGTTCAACAGGTTGGTGTCGTAGGTTTAGGCGCGATGGGAAAACCTATCGCCGAGAATCTGCTAAAGGCTGGATTCCAAACAACGGTTTGGAACCGCTCGCCAGAGCCCGTCGATGATCTGCGATCCAATGGTGCTGTTGGCGCAGAGGAGGTCGGCCAGATCTTCAAGTGTGGCATCGTCCTCTCGACTCTGTTCGATGACGTGGCCATGCGGAACGTACTTCTGGAGAGCGGTGTTCTCGCGTCTGCTCCAGCCGGAACCATTCATGTCTGCATGTCGACCATCTCCTCCGCTCTGGCCGAAGAACTCATCCAGGAACATCGGCGCCACGGCCTTGGCTACGTCGGTGCTCCCATGTTCGGCCGGCCGGATGTTGCCACCGCGGCGAAACTCAACATCGTCACCGCGGCGCCGCCAGACCTCCTTCAGCAGGTCGAACCGGTGCTGAGCGTCCTCGGCAAGACGTGGCGTGTTGGGGACGACCCTCGTATCGCTCACATAGCCAAGATCGCCGGAAACTTCATGATCGGATGTGCGATCGAGACGATGGCGGAGAGTGCCGCGCTCATCTCCCTCAACGGCGGCGATCCCGGCCTGTTTCTGACCATGCTGGGTGAGACCCTCTTCAACTCGTTCATCTATCGCTCCTATGGCGCCGCCGTCGCCAGCGGCAAGTCCCCGGGAGCACCTTCCGGCCTGCGGTTGCCCCTCAAGGACGTCGGTCTCACGTTAGGCGAGGCACAGGCCCTGGGTACCCGCACACCTTTCTCAACGTTACTCGGGGAGCAGCTCCAACTCGCCGAGCGGGAGAACCTCAGCCGCGAAGACTGGTCCGTGGCCCTGGCAACTGTCGCACGTCTCGGCCCTGATAGGCCCCATCGCCCCACACGTCTGTTTCATCGCCCTGCAGCAACGCCGGCAGCATCTTGGAGCCGGCCGCGGTCGCCGCCACCGAATGCACCAGCTTGGTCTCGGCATCAACGCCGATGTGGGCCTTCATGCCGAGTGCCCTGATTGCCCTTGAGCACCTGGTGCATCTCCGGATCGCGCTTGCCTTCTTTGTCTTTGGTCGAGCTGGGCGCTTGGATCAGCGTCGCATCCACGATCGTGCCCGTACCGATTCTCAGGCCGCGTTCGGCCAAGTGGCGGTTCACGCGCTCAAACAGCTTGCGGCCCATCCCTTGCCGCTCCAGCAGGTGCCGAAACTTGCACATCGTGGTCTCATCCGGCACCGGCTCGCGGCCAAGATCGATGCCAACGAACTTCCGCATGCTCAGCGCTTCTCCACCGCCGGGTCCGACAGATCAAACCCACACCTCAAGAAAATACATCCGCAACATGCGCTCCAAACCCACCGCCGGCCGGCCCGGGCCCTCGTGGGCGCGGAGAAAACGCCCGCTCCGGACCCGCGCCCGGGATCTCCGAGGAAGAATACGCACTCCGGACCAATCCCTGACCTCTCACCTCCGGTAAAGTGACACGGGTGAAGCCCCGCACCCTCGCCTACCTCCTCCTGCTCGCCGTCGCCGCCCTCTGGGGCGCCACTTTTACCCTCGTCAAAGACGCCCTCGCCGACTGCTCCCCGCTCCTCTTCAACCTCCTCCGCATGAGCCTCGCCACCCTCGCGCTCCTCCTCGTCAACCGCCGCCGCCTCCGCCATCTCCCCCGCTCCACCTGGATCGCCGGCGCCCTCGTCGGCCTCTCTCTCGCCGCCGGATATCAGTTCCAAACCGTCGGCCTCGCGCTCACCACACCCACCAAATCCGCCTTCATCACCGGCCTCGTCGTCGTCCTCGTCCCCTGCCTCACCGCCATCCCGCACCTCCGCCCCGCAGGCACACCCGTCCCCGGCATCTCCGCCGCCGTCGGAGCCGTCCTCGCCTTCACCGGCCTCTTTCTGCTCTCAACCCCGCCGGGAACCACCCTCCACACCGTCCTCGGCACCGTCAGCCGGGGCGACCTGCTCACACTCCTCTGCGCCTTCAGCTTCTCCGCCCACCTCCTCACCCTCGCCCGCACCTCCTCAACCATCCCCGCCGGTACGCTCGCCACCCTTCAGATCGCCACCGCCACCCTCGTCATGGCCGCAACCCTCCCCCTCGACGGCCGCCCGGACCTGCACCTCACACCGCGCCTCCTCGTCGCCCTCGCCGTCACCGGCCTCCTCGCCACCGCCGCCGCCTTCACCGTCCAGAGCTGGGCGCAACAACACCTTCCCCCCAGCCACACCGCCCTCCTCCTCACCCTCGAGCCCGTCTTCGCCCTCATCACCTCCACCCTCCTTCTGGGCGAACGCACCTCCCACCGCACCCTCGCCGGAGCCGCCCTCATCCTCGCCGGCATCTTCTCCGCGGAGCTCGGACCACGCCCCCCATCCCCCATCCCAGCCTGATCTTCTCGACCACCGTGGCGCATCGACCCCCACCCGTCCTCTATACTTAAACACAGTAGAAGAAGTATCGGGTCGAGCCACGAGACCGCTCCCTCTGCGCAACATCGACCAGCAAGATCCGTACTCTAGCCAGCTCCCGAGCAACGGAGGTATCGGCACAGAGGGCATCTGCTGTTTTGTTGTCATTCCCAGAGGGGAATCTGCGTCTCTTTTGTTGTCATTCCCAGAGGGGAATCTGCGTCTCTTTTGTTGTCATTCCCAGAGGGGAATCTGCGTCTCTTTTGTTGTCATTCCCGAAGGGAATCTGCTGTTGTTCTTGCGGTTGTTTGTTCTTCGCACCATGACCTGATCCGCTCCAGTACCATGGAATGGTGCTTTCAGCCTTGGGCCGAACCCTAGAGATCCAGACCTAAGTCCCATGTTCTGAAGATTTTGCGCAATAACGAGGGGAGTGTGGGGAGGGGTACGGTATCTCCTCTTCGCCGCGGGACATCTCCCGCCGCCAAACACCCGCTTCCGCCTCCCTGACAAGCCCGGTCGGTGCAGGCAACCCAAGCGCCGACCCACGCTCATCTCTCTGATACTTTCAAGGCATCTCAGACGTCTAAATATCCGAAGCCAAGGAAACCGAGCCAGGGGTTGCCCCGAACCACGCAAACTGATATCGAAATATCTCAGGCAGCCCTCAGCCCGCGACCAGCGCCACGCACCTAAATGAGGTCACACCGTCCCATGGATACATCGCCCACGCCCCCCAGTCTCCTCGACAGGATCCGCACCCACCGCCTCACCACCACCTTCGCCCTCCTCACCACCCTCTCGGTCGGCATCCTCACCGGCTCCGTCCTGACCCACGGCGTCAGCGGCAAGGAGCAGGCCGGCGGCGCCGACTCATCGAGCGCCCGGCCCCTCGTCATCCCCGCCCCCGTCAACCTCTCCAACGGCTTCTCCCAGATCGCCAAACAGGTCGGCCCCGCCGTCGTAAACATCAACGTCGAGACCCTGCCCAAGCAATCCGCCAACCGCGCCCGCCCCGGCACCCGCCGCGCAAACCCCCACGGCGGCGACGACCAGCAGGGCAACATGCAAGACTTCTTCAACCGCTTCTTCGGCGGGCAGGGTGGTGGCCCCGGCGGCGATGAAGACGGCGAAGGCCCTGAGGGCGGCGAGCGCCGGGCCCTCGGCTCCGGATTCATCGTCGACTCCCGCGGCTACATCATCACCAACAATCACGTGGTCGACAAGGCTGACAAAATCTATGTCAAGCTCTCCACCGACCCCGAAAACCCACAGGACCACGGCCGCCCCGCCAAGCTCATCGGCACGGATAAAGACACCGACATCGCCGTCATCAAGATCGATACCAACGAACCGCTTCCCGTAGCCAAGCTCGGCAACTCCGAAAGCGCGCAGGTCGGCGACTGGGTGCTCGCCATCGGTGAACCCTTCGGCCTCTCAAAGACCGTCTCCGCCGGCATCGTCTCAGCCAAGAACCGCTCCATCGATGAGGGCCCCGGTCCCGGCAACGTCGCCCAGAATCAGTTCCAGCGCTTCATCCAGACCGATGCCGCCATCAACCCGGGCAACTCCGGCGGTCCCCTCGTCGATATGGCCGGCCAGGTCATCGGCATGAACACTGCCATCTACACCCAGTCCATGGGATCCCAGGGCGTAGGCTTCGCCATGCCGTCAAACACCATCGCCAGCGTCTACAACATGCTCATCGGCCCCGAACATAAGGTCATTCGGGGCTCCATCGGCATCAGCTTCCAGGGCGCGCAGTCCTCGGCGGTAAGCCGGATGTACGGTTTCGCGAACGGCGGCGTCCTCGTCTCGCAGGTCACACCCAGCGGCGGTGCGGCGAAGGCCGGCATTCAGCCGGGCGACGTGATCAACTCCATCGACGGCCGCGGCATCAAGGATGGAGACGACCTGGTTCAGGACATCTCGGCTCGCCGCGTAGGTTCGACCGTCAAGCTTGGCTACGTTCGCGGAGGCAAGGAAAATACCGCCAGTGTCACCATCGGCGACCGAGCCAAGACCTACTCTGACCTGAGCAACAATGACAACGACGACAGCGCTTCGCCGCAGGAAAGCGACGCTGGCCAAAGCAAATTCGGCATCACCGTCTCCGTAATCCCGCCACAACTTGCTGGCAAGATTGGTAGCAAGTCCGGAGTCGTCGTCACCTCCGTTACACCCGGATCGTTCGCCGACGAAATCAACCTCCGGAAAGGCGAGGTCATCACCGAAATCAATAAACGCCCCGTCACCGATGAGGCGAGCTTCCGCGGCATCGTCTCCAGTCTCAAGTCGGGTCAGGACGTGGTCTTCGTCGTTCGCTCCCCCGACGGGAAGGGCGCCACCTATCTCGGTGGAACCCTGCCGTAGCACGCCATTCCGATCCCCAACCCAGAGGGCGCACGCCAAACCGCGTGCGCCCTCTTCCTTGAACAAAAGTGTTATATGCTAAGGCAACCCTAGCAGTTGCAAACAGTGCACCGACCCACTACTCTACCCCACGGAAGAACAATCTCCGTTCTGGCAAACTCAAGGCTCATCTCGAGGTGTTCGTCGATGCGTTTCGGTCGCCTTCTCGAAGGCTCTGCTCTCCTCCTGTTCGCAGTTCCCTTCACACTTCCCTTCACACATTCCAGCCTAGCTATGACGCACGCGCACCGCGGCCCCACCTCGCAAAGGTTCCTCAGCAAGAAGGTCTCCCGATCTGTCTCGCGCCCCGCCTCCCAACGTTCAATCGATGACACACGCGCCACACAAATTCAAACGGCTCTGATCGGAGCCGGCTACCTCTCCGGTGAGCCCACAGGACACTGGGATACCAGCACCGAAGCCGCTATGCAGAGATACCAGGCCGCGAACGGCTGGCAAACCAAGCTCATCCCTGACTCACGCGCCATCATCAAGCTAGGCCTCGGCCCAAGCTCTGAAAACTCACCGAACAGCCCCCCTTCGAACGGACCTGAACCGGACAGCAACCCCCGGTCCTCGTGGCCGCAGCAGTAATCACACGCAGAAACCCAGCATCCGCCAACTTCACAGAGGCGCCGATGCGGCACGACGCGTTCAGGATTAGCAAAGCGATGACGCCCTCCGTCTAGCGCCCGCCTTGCTCCCCTTCTCCTTAGAATCAGACTGTTTTTTTGCACCAAGCGCCTCCAAGGCCGACCGGAGCCGAAGAACCGCGGACGTGTGCATCTGAGAAACTCTGGATTCCACAACGCCAATCGTCTGCCCGATCTCCTTCATTGTCAGCTCTTCGAAGTAGTAAAGCGTGAGAATCAGGCGTTCCCGCTCCGGAAGTTCCTCGATCGCCTCCGTAAGATGTTGCCGGAGTTCACCTTTGAGACAGCAGAAAAGCGGATCCTCTTGAGGTGGACCTGCGACATACGAGATCTCTTCCTCGCCAGTCTCTTCCCCCCACTCGGTATGCAAACTGCCGATGTCGAGTCCACTCAGCTCACCCAACAAGCGTTGGTAATCGCCAAGCTCTAGATTTAGCTCAGCCGACACCTCGTCGTCTGAAGGAGCCCGCCCTAGACGTTGTGCCAGCACACGGACCGCATCCTGTATGGTTCGGCTCTTCTTTCGGAGGTCCCGCGGACTCCAGTCAGTCTGCCGTAAGAAGTCGAGGATAGCGCCTTGAATCCGGAAGTGCGCGTAGCTTCGGAATTGCACCTGCTTTGTCGATTCGAACTTGGAGCAAGCATCAATCAATCCAAGCACACCGGCTGACGTCAGGTCCTCTAGATCTACCGACTTGGGCAGACGCTCGGCAATACGCCGTGCGATGTACCGAACCATAGGCATATTCTCGAGAATGACAGCTTCCTGACCGGCGCACATTGATTCACTGGGTAGCCGCTGATCGACCGCCATTGAGACACTCTTCGGTTCACCGTTTAGAACCTGTTTGGAAAGCATCGTCGTCGGGAAGTCTTTGGTGATTTCAAGTTGCGACGTAGTTTGAGTGTTCATGCGTCCCCCAAGGTGATTTGCTAATGCTGGCCCGTTCGTGCAACCTAGACACCCTCAGTAATGCAAGAACATTTCCATTTCGCTTCGTGTTCGGCGGATGTTCGTCTCGTATTCGCCCTACAAATATGGATAACTAACACATTGCGAAGTCTTTACATCACCTAGACACTTCACTTTTCATGTGCATAAAAAGGCGAAGATTGATAGAAAGGAAAACAAACAACGCACGAAGAACTAGAATTTGTTAGAAGGGGTTAACTTGGCCGTAGCCGTCCTATGCGATGTCAGCCTAAGTAGTGTCGTCTAGGTCGCTTGTTCTCGCGCGAAGTTAGGATTGCAACACTTTGGCGAACTTAGCAGCGTGTTCCTAAACAGAAGATTTGGAGACGCTAACACTGAGCCCATAACTCGGTGTCAACATCGGAACTTGCATGTTCTTCGGTCTCGTAGACGAAAGCTGTGTGCACTCTGTCGAGTGCCGAATGGTGCACGTTTAGAGCCCCGCCGTGCACCGATCGCTCAAGTGAGATCATGCTTATACCGACCAAGTTAGACGACGGCTCGATCCACCGGCACGGCAGCCTGGCTGTAGTGCGCGATGATGGCTTGTCTTTGGTTCGGCAGTTCTGCCACGAGGCTTGTCTCACGTCGGTGGATAGCGCGAATCCAACAGATGACCTGCATCCCAGGGTGCTTTAGGTTCAGCGATTTTCGAGATTACCGGCCTTGCTCGTGAAAGTTTAAGCATCCGAAATCTGAAGCAGAGACTTGGATGTTCTCTGCATCCCCGACCTACTATTCAACGCACTATCGTAGATTAGATATCCAGCCCCACGCCGTGTCTTGAGACCGCGGTATGGATCTGTGCCATGGGGCGACAACTTTTTTCTGAGATGACTAACATACACGTCCACGATGTTGGTCGGCCATTCGGGTGCTAACTGGAAGACGTTTTGCAAAATCTGGCCTCGCGTGCAACATTGGCCGGATCGTTGCACGAGAAACTCCAGAAGAGCAAACTCAGTCGTGGTTAGATCCAGAGTGCAACCAGCTCGTGTTACTCGTCGCCCAATGCGATCTATCGTTAGATCGCCAAAGCTCAGCATCGCTTCTATCATGCCCGTTCTAGGTCGCAGAAGAGCTCGGCAGCGGGCTAGTAATTCCTTACAACTAAGTGGTTTCGTCATGCAATCGTCCGCGCCCAAGTCCAGGCAGCGTGCTCGTTCCTGCCCATCCTCATGGGCGATGATGGTTAGAATCATCGTATTTGGGTATAAAACCCGCATTCTCCCAAGAGAGTTGGCCCCGGCATCGTCGCCCAACGTGACCGAGGCAAGTAGTAGTAGATCTGGGGACTGATATGCGGGATGCGTTGCTATCGCATCACCATTCGTGAACAACATCACATCATGCCCGTCGGAGCACAACACACGTTGCAAGAACCGACCGACGGCACCATCCTCTTCGAGTATCGCTATACGCATCACGCAAGAGTCCTATAGGCCAGTCACGGCTGCGTATGTTCCGGTCAGCCGCAGCAACCTGCAGATCTTCTATCGGCACATCCACCTGGTTTGTTCAAAGACCACCCAAAATTGCGCGTGTAACAGCCTTTATATGTTCCGTGCGATCTCGATTGCACGCGTCTGCATCTATTTGGTTATTTTCGATTCGCTTTTTATTCGCTAGACTGAGGCATGGCAATCACACGACGACAAAAGGAAGTGATCGACTTCCTCTCATCTTTCACTCAGAAAAACGGGTATTCGCCCTCTTACGAAGAGATTGCCCTTGGCCTGGGTCTCAATTCCTTAGCGACAGTTCACAAGCACGTCGCTAACCTCCAAAGCAAGGGGCTGCTACAACGTGCACACAACCGGAGCCGATCGATAGATGTGTTGCCTAGTCGGACTGGGAAGAAGGGGGCCGACCGGGTGCCTCTTATGGGTCGCATCGCCGCGGGAAGGCCGGTGGAGGCGGTTGAGACTTCTGAGAGCATCTCCTTGGGGGACGTTATCGGCAACCGCGAGGTGTTTGCCCTGGAGGTCCGAGGAGACTCCATGCGGGACGAGCACATTGTCAGTGGCGACTACGTCCTGGTTGAGCGGACGCGCACTGCGCGGGAGGGTGAGATTATTGTGGCTCTGGTGGACGGTTCGGAGGCTACCTTGAAGCGGTTTTACCGGGAGGGCAGCATGATTCGTTTGCAGCCCTCGAACGCGGAGATGGCTCCGATTTACGCACTGGCGGCGAATGTGGCCATTCAGGGGAAGGTATTGGGGCTACTGCGTAGGTACAGCTGACTTCGGTTTGGGTCTCGTAGTGGAGATACGGAGCGGATGTGCGGAACTCTTCTCGGATGGCTTGCGTAGAAGAATCTCATAAGATATCTTTTGCGAACTTTTGAGGAGTTTTTAACGTGGCAACACAGCGTGGGAAGCGGAACTGGTGGCTCTGGGGTGGGGTGGTGGGGCTAGTCGCGGTGGTGGTGCTGGGCGTCGGCCTGGTTGCCCGCGGGTCTTCGGCCAAGCTGGAGGCATCGCAGCTGGCGAAGGCGGAGCGGGGGGACATTGCGCGGTCGGTGGTGGCCACCGGTAAGGTGCAGCCCATCACCAAGGTTGAGGCCAAGTCCAAGGCCTCCGGGATTGTAACCAAGCTGTATGTGGACATCAACGCCCATGTTCGGCAGGGGCAGGTGCTGGCGCAGCTGGACCAGCAGGAGATCCTGGACCAGGTGGCGGCCCAGAAGGCCACACTGGCCGCGGCGGAGGCGAATGCGCGGGCGGCCGGGGCGGCGATTGACTACGACCGGGTGAACGCGCAGGCGCCGGATCTGCCGATGTATAAGCACACCTTTGAGCGGGCGCAGCAGATGTCGTCGGCGGGGGTGGTGTCCCAGCAGGCGCTGGACGATGCCCAGCAGAAGTACCTGGCGGCGGCCAATACACGGGACAAGGCCGTGTCTCAGATCACGGTGGACACGTCCAAGCAGCGGCAGGCGCAGGCGCAGGTGGCTCAGGCACAGGCCTCGCTGCGGCAGTTGGAGGAGCAGCTGTCGTATACGACGATCACCTCTCCGATGGATGGGGTGATTCTGTCGCGGGATGTGGAGCTGGGGGATGCTGTGTCGTCGATCCTGGTGATGGGATCGACGGCGACGCTGGTGATGACGATCGGGGATGTGCAGCAGGTGTATGTGCAGGGCAAGGTGGATGAGTCGGATATTGGCAAGGTGTACCTGGGGCAGCCGGCGCGGATCAAGGTGGAGTCGTTTCGGGACAAGACGTTTCTGGGCAAGGTGACCAAGATTGCGCCGCTCGGGGTTGAGAAGGACAACGTGACGACGTTTGAGGTGCGGGTCTCGATCGACAATCCAGGCGGTGAGTTGAAGGCCAATATGACGGCCAACGCGGAGATCTTGCTGGAAGAGCACAAGAACGTCCTGACGGTTCCTGAGCAGGCGGTGATGTATGACAAGGACCGGAAGGCGTCGGTTGAAGTGCCGGATGCCAAGGACAAGAGCGGGCGAAAGAAGGTCCCGGTCACGGTTGGGCTCTCGAACGGGACGCGGACGGAGATCCTGGCGGGATTGAATCCTGGTGCGACGGTTGTGCTGCAGCAGTGATGGGCGAAGACGAAGGCAGAAGCAGATTCCCTTCGGGAATGACAACCAGAAGGGCGAAGGCGAAGGCAGAAGCAGATTCCCTTCGGGAATGACAACCAGAAGGGCAAGTGCAACAGCAACTGTAGGACAAGGGCAAGAGCAGGGCTAGGGCAAGATGAAGGATTCTAATCTGAAGGGGGAGTGGAGATGAATTTGAAATCGTTGGTGGTGGTGGCGGCTTTGGTTGTGAGCACATCGGCGTTTGCGGCCGAGGCGACGTTTGAGCGGACCTTGAGTGTGAATGGGGTGGCGAATCTTTCGGCGCAGACGGGGTCGGGGACGATCCGGATCCATGCGGGGGATGACCGGTCGATCCACATTGTTGGGCATGTCCGGTCGAGCAATGGGTGGAGCGTGAACGGTCATGGAACCGACGCGGACAAGGTGAAGCAGATCGCGGCCAATCCGCCGATTGCGCAGGCGGGGAACGATGTGACGATCGGGGAGCGGCACAGCTCGGACCTTTACCGGAATATTTCGATCGACTATGACATGTCGGTTCCTAGGGGGACGCGGCTGACGTTGGGGAGCGGTTCGGGGGACATTGAGGTGCAGGCGGTTGGGTCGAACCTGAAGGCGAGCACGGGGTCGGGGTCGATTCGAGCGAGCGGTGTGCAGGGACCGGCGAATCTGGACTCGGGGTCAGGCGATATTGAGTTTGAGCAGACGGCTCCGGGGGATGTTCGGGTGCAGACGGGCTCGGGTTCGATCCGGTTGCACGATCTGGCGGGGGGGCTGCGGGCTGGGACGGGTTCGGGCGACATTGAGGCTTCGGGGAAGATTACGGCGGACTCGAAGCTTGAGACCGGGTCGGGGTCGATCCGTCTGAACCTGGGGCCGCAGGCGCGGTTCAACCTGGACGCGAGCACGGGATCGGGAACGATTCGGACGGCGCAGGCGATTGCGATGCAGGGTGAGATCAACAAGCACCACGTGACGGGGCCGGTGAATGGCGGCGGGCCGACGCTGCGGGCGAGTACGGGGTCGGGGGATATTGAGATCCGGTAGCTCGATGTCGTTGGTTTCGGCGTTCGGGGTGGTTGGTGCGAGGGTTTGGCGGGGCTTCCCTGCCCTTTTCTGCTCCGGGGCGGCGGTGGCTTGGAGGTTGGGGAGGATGAAG
>CAXTYQ010000024.1:0-39629 GCA_964248505.1 uncultured Acidobacteriaceae bacterium | reverse complement strand
TCCTGCGCCACCTGCGGAGCCATCATGACCCGCAACGGCTCCTGCTACCGCTGCAACGAATGCGGAAGCACCTCAGGCTGCAGCTAAAGTTTAGGGCTACTTCGGAGCAATTGCCGAAGTAGCCCTAGAAGTACGAAACGCGACCAAGCCTGGCAGCTCAATCGCGTTCCGAATTGCTTTTCCGTTCGCACGTACTTAGCGATACGTGCTCAGATCACACCCTAACCGTCGGTTGACCGTCTCAGATGTTTTCTGCTGATATCTGGAATCTAGAAGATGCCGCGAGCGCCGTCAATCGACCTCTCTGGAAAAAGAGGTCGAAATTGAAAAAAGCGAACTTACTGAGTTATCAACAGCTCCTGTCGCAGCACACAGGGACGAAGCATCTCCTTCTCGGAAACGGATTTAGCATCGCGTGCGATCCGGTGTTCCGATATAACAACATCTACGAGTTCGCCAAGCAACACGGTTTGCTGCCGAAGGTGTTGAGCCTTTTCGAGTATTTCGGGACGACAAATTTTGAGCAGGTCGCTCGCGCACTCTCAGATACGGAATTTGTAGGCAAGACATACGGCTTTGTGAAATCACCGCAACAACGCAATCTCCAGGGTGGCGTTGAGCAAATAAAAGCTGCGCTCGTCTCGGCAATCGCAAAGACTCACCTTTCGAGTCCAGATGGGGTTTCCGATGAAAAGCGGGAGGCCTGTGCGCGCTTCTTGAAGCCGTATAAAAATGTATTTACAACGAACTACGATCTCCTCCTCTACTGGGTCTGTATGCATGGGCTCGAACGGAAGCAGCTCCCCTTTGCGGATGGCTTTCGGGACTCTCTTGACGATCCCGATGCAAATTACGTCGTCTTCTCTGATCACCTCGGAAGCAAAGAGGGCCTATTCTTCCTACATGGCGCATTGCATCTCTTCGAGACAAAGGGTGAGACACGGAAACACTGCTGGAAACGTTCAGGAGTAACACTCACGGAGAACGTCGTAACAGCGCTTGACAAAGGTAACTTCCCGCTATTCGTCGCAGAGGGTGATTACATTCGCAAGCTCGAAACAATTCAGCATAGCGGATACCTATCCTACTGCTATCAGAAGCTGCAACGACTCAAATCTACGTTAGTCGTTTGCGGGAGCTCGCTAGGCGACTCTGATGAACATATCCGTCGAGCGATTGCGGATGGCAATTTCGAGACTGTGTGCCTGGGGGTCTACGGAGATCATGACAGCACCGCCGCAAACCAGATGGAAGTCATCGGTGAGCAATTAAAGCAACGACGAGCAAAGGCCTCTGTTAACCCATTGGAACTGCTCTTCTACGACGTTCGGACAGCCCCGATGTGGAACAGTTCGGCCGAGTACAAGTGTGCTGCATAGCTTGCCTGATAGCACAGGTGCCTGGTGCTCCACTCATCGCAGCCTCACCACGATGAATGGGCTCCACGCTGCCGCAGGCCGGAGTGGAGCCGCAGGCGCAACGACTGACCTGCGTCTCGTCCGCCCGCCACACAGCCAGCCACCACCGCGCGATATACTCGCCCCATGAATCTCACCCTCGACCCTCAAACCGAACAGCGCATCCAGCGTCAACTCGACCGAGGCCACTTCCGCGGGCCGGCCGAGGTCATCGCGCACGCTCTCGACCTTCTCGAGGCCGAAGAAGATTGGCTTCTGCAAAATCGCGATGCCATCGACAACGATCTGACCGAAACCTTCGCGCAAGCCGGGCGCGGCGAAACCTTCTCCCCGGAGGAAGCCCAGGCCGTACTCTCCGAACGCCGCGCTGCTCGAATAGCGTGACCTATGGCTTGCTCAAGCGGGCTGTAGAAGATCTCGAAAGCGTGGAGGACTATTTGTTGCTGCACTTTGGTCCGATTGTGGCACGAACCAAGATAGACAGCCTGTTCCGCACATTCTCTCTGCTCGCTGAGTACCCCGGCATGGGGCAGACACGCCCCGATCTGACCTCAAAGCCGGTACGCTTCTTCTCCTCGCCGCCATTCTGGATTGTGTACGCCACACGCACTCCCATCACAATCCATCGGGTCTACCACGCTCGCCGTGACCTTGCCCGGCTGACACCTTAGCTCTACCCCCAAGCGCCCACCCGCGATGCTTCCACTTCACGTACAAAATCCGCCCGCAGGTTGGTTTAAGTGACCCCACCCAATCGATACACTTGACTTAGTAGCAAATCCGGGCAAACTCAAGAAACCACAGACTGCGCATCTGGCTCTAAGTTGTTGGTCTGGCTATTTCGCGCGTAAACGTATTTGTTTTACAACAGATACAGACACCAACACCCGGTAACCGCGACACAGCATGCACTTAGGCCAGGGCAACCCCTCCGGGGGTGGGGGTACCGCCCGCTCAGACCTGATTGTTGCGAACTTCCAACCTCGTCGGCGGTGTGTCTCGGCGGAGGTGGAGGCCCTTGGTGAGCGGGGCCGGGTCGTCGGCCGGTGCTGGAAGGATGAACTGGTTCACCAGGGCCGCCAGGAACTGCGTCGGTGCCGGAGCGATGCCGGCAAACCGCGCCGCCAGCCAGGCCTGCGGTGTGATCGTGATCTCGGCCGACCCACGCCGTACTGCCCCGTAGATCCGGTCAGCCGCATGGCTCGCCGTGGTCGCGACGCCCGGCGTCACCGACCCCAGCGTAAACCACTTGAACTCCTCCCTGGCCTGCCCCGTAAACATCGCCTCGACAAACGACCCCGTCCGCATCAGACCGGGGCACACCGTAGTCACGCGCACACCCTTATGCCGCAGCTCCGCATGCAAACCCTCGGAGAATCCGGTCAGCGCAAATTTACTCGCAACATACGGCAGCAAGTGAGGAACCGCCACCTTCCCACCGATCGAGCTGATGTTGACGATCGAGCTCCGAATGCCTCGCTCCCGAAACCGGGCGAGCATGTGCGGCATCGCTGCCTGAACCGTATACAGCGCAGCGTAGAAGTTGATGTCCATCGCGCGCTGAAACGCCTCGATCGGCTGGTTCTCGACCGGCCCAACCTCGATGATGCCCGCATCGTTCACCAGCACATCGATCGCCCCAAATCGCCCAATCGCGAGATCCACAAGGTCCTTGCAATTCGCCTCGACAGTCAGATCGCCTGGCACCAGCAGCACGTCGTCAGCCGACCGCACACATCCGCGCTCGATCAGCAGCTGCCTTGCGCTTTCCAGCTGATCCGCGTGTCGCGCCGCCAGTACGAGTCGAGCGCCCTCGCGCCCGAACCGTTCGGCGATCGCGAGACCGAGACCGCGCGAGCCGCCGGTTACCACGACGACCGGCCTGCTCTGAACGGAGGTCTTTCGAGGCAAAAAGGCGTAGGCAGCGGCGGCAGCAGCGATGCCGGAGACGATCTGGGTGGCGTAGAGGGCGCGACTGGCTCTGGTCATAGTCCTCTCTTCGATGCTACTGACCGAGGAGGGAGGATGCCCGCGATGGGAGGGCCGATGATGAGATCGCAGATCGGCTGTCCGATCTTCGACGGGGTCGCTTCTCGGCTCGGACAGGCGGTCTCTCGACGGCGGGCGAGGGGACGGGCTAGACTTTAGACGAGTCACGCACGAGCGTGAAAAAGGGAAGAGCACCATGGCCACAAAGCGCAAGGGCAGGGGAGCGTACATGATCTCGGCGGTGGCTGAGATGTACGAGATCCATCCGCAGACTTTGCGGTTGTATGAACGCGAAGGTCTGTTGCGGCCCTCCCGCAGCGAGGGCAACACGCGGCTGTATACGGACGAGGATCTGGAGCGGCTGGAGTTCATCCTGAATCTGGCGCGAGATCTCGGGGTCAACATCGCGGGGATCGCCATCGTTCTGCAAATGCGCGAGCGGATGGAGGAGATGAACCGGCAGATGCAGGGCTTTGTGGACTACGTCCGCACCGAGATGCTGTCGCGGATGCAGCAGGCGTCGCAGCAGCCGGGCACGGGCCTGGTGCCGCTTCGCCGTCCGGTGGTGATGCCGCCGGTGAAGTCTGCGACCAAGAAGAAGTAGGCAAGATGGGCGTGCTTTCGCGAGCTCTGTTCTGGACGGCCGTGACCGGCACGATTACATCGTCGATCTACACCGGGCTGGTTGTTGTCGGCGCCGTTCGCTTCGGTCGACGGAAGCGAGCGGAAGACACGGCGCCAGGGACGTTTCTGCCTCCCGTCAGCGTTCTGAAGCCGCTGCACGGCGCAGAGCCTGATCTGGACCTGAACCTGCGGACGTTTTTCGTTCAGGACTACCCGTGGTTCGAGATTCTCTTCTGTGCGCGACACGCAACCGATGCCGGCCTGCAACTAGCTCAGGCCGTTGCAGCCGAGTTTCCGGCGGTCTCGACCCAGTTCCTGACGTGTGGCGAACCGAAGTTCCCGAATGCCAAGATGTGGTCCTTTCAGGCGCTCGCGGAGGCGGCCCAGAACGACGTTTTCATCACCAGCGATGCAGACGCTCGGGTGGCGCCTGACTACCTCCTGCGGTGTGTTCAGGCGCTGGCCGACGACCGCACGGAGTTGGCCTCCTGCCTCTACATCGGCCAAACCACGGGCGGCTTCGCGGCTCAGCTGGACGCGGTCGGCAAGAGCGTCGAGATGTCCGGCGGCATCCTTGTCGCGGACCTCTTTGAGGGAACCCGGTTTGCCCTTGGCGTCACCATGATTCTCCGCCGCCGCGCCTTTCTGGAAGCCGGCGGCTACGAGGAACTCGGAGCGTTCTATGCGGAGGACTTCGTGCTTGGAAATCGCCTGGCGGAGCGCGGGTTCGGCGTACGTTTGTCGAATCACGTAATCCGGCTGATGGTCCTGCCCCAGGGTCTGCGGGCGTCGTTTCGCGACCAGCTACGCTGGATGAGAAGCACGCGCCGATCTCGTCCGGCCGGTCACCTGGGAACGGGTCTGACCTTTGCGATGCCGTTCGGTGTCCTTGGACTTCTCGTCAGCCTCGCGCGTGGAGAAGTCGGATCTGGTCTGCTCTGGCTGGGTGCGGCCATCCTCAATCGATGGATCATGGCGTGGGTGGTTCTCCGGGCGCTGGGCGACAGACATGCGGGTAAGCCCGTCTTGATCTACCCGCTCCGCGATCTTCTTGGATCGGTGGTCTGGGTCAGCAGCTATCTGGGGAGTGACACGCACCAGCACGGAGGCAGATATGCGATCGATGCGGACGGGCGCTACCGCGGCCGCGGTCATGCTCAGGACGTCAATCCTACCTTCATCGAGTAGCTCGGGACTTAGGGCTCGTTGGAAAGAATGACCTTGCCGCCCGCCTGGGCGATTGGGTGGACCTCGCCGAACCGCAGGAGGTCTTCGGTTCGAACTCGGGCGTTCGGCGTCAGAAGGAACAGCCGGCGTGGGCTCGCCCATTGCTGATGCAATGTTTGTGCGGTCTCAAAGATCGGTGGAGCATCCGGCCAGAAGCTGCCGTACCACGGTCCATTCACGCGGCCATCGACAAGGTGAACCGGCTGGCGGCAGTAGAAGAGCAGCGTCGATCCGTCGGTGAGTTCGCCGTCGATCAGGATCAGATCGTCCGGTCGAGGGTGCAGCGTTTGCTCGCGCACGATTGCGTCCGCGAGCGCCTTTGAGCCGAGCTTGGGATAGAAGCGTGCGAGACCTCCGTGGATCGCGAGCAGAAGCACGGCGGCCGATGCCGCGAGAGTGAGGTTGGCGGCGTGGGTGCGAGGCGAGCCGCGTGGGGAGGAGCGGCGCAGCCACCAGGACGCCGGTCCGATGCCGAGCATGGCGATGGCGAAGACGGCAAGAGATCCGCGAAAAAGACCCATCGCCCGTTGTGTGAGGTCGAACATGTGCCCGAGCGACAGGTTGTAACCGCTGCGGTCGTTTGCGAGCAGATCTGTGACGTCGGTCCGGGCGTCGACATGACCCGCGGCGATGGCGAGATAGATCGCGATGGCGGCGCACGCGATCGTGAGCGGAAGCAGGAAGTACGTGTAGGCGCGGAGTGTCGCAGCGCGTTTTGTTTCGCGTTTTGTTTCGCGATTGGCGGCGTCCGCGGAGGCGAGATAGCCGCCGATCACCAGAGCGAGGGCGGGCAGCGCAGGGAGGGAGTAGTACTCCTGGCGCGCCGAAAAGGAGAAGAAGCCGAGGACGACCGATGTCCAGAGGAGGCATGTCAGCGCAGCCTCGCGTTGTCGGGAGGATGTCGTCGATGGAGATCGAAGCTGCCGGATCTGTCCGAGTACGGCGGACGGCAGAAACGCCACCCAGGGAAACATCCAGAGTGCCGCGAGCGCCCAGAAGGCCAGCAGGGGGACTTGGCCGTAGTCGTGCGGAATACGGCGCGAGAGAAACCGAGCGATGTGTTCGTTGTAGAGGTAGAACCACGCCCAGCCGCCCTGCGATGGAAGACCGAGGCCAGGAGGTAGTGAGATTGCCGGATTGCGCAGGGCGACCAGGATGTGCCACGGCGTGGCGAGGAGCAGAAAAATGAGGATGGTAGCGCCTGGATACAGACGAGGCAGCAGGTGGATCTGCCGGGAGAACGCCATGTAGAGAACGACGAAGCCAAGCGGCAGGACAAGACCGATCAGACCCTTGGTGAGGACGTTTGCTGCCAGGACCGCGGCGAATCCGGCCATCGGGAGCAGCGGACTCGCGGAGCTCCGGAATGCCGGTCGGGTCTCCGTCCGAGGTCCGCGGAGCTTGGCCCGTTCGAGGCCGATCAGAAACAGGTGTACACCGAGCACCATCCAAAGCGTAAGCAGGATGTCCGGGATAAAGAAGCGCGTGTAGAGATACGGCCCGATCGCCGTTCCCAGGGCCAAGGCGGCGTAGAAGGCGCCTCTGTCCGGATTGTCCGGGTTGTCCGGATTGTCCAGATGCCCGGCGGGCGAGGTCTGGGCGAACAAGCGCAGACCCAGAGCGTAGGTCGCCAGCAACAACGCGAGCGTCGCCAGTGCCAGCGGAAGTCGGGCGGCCCAGTCGTATTGTCCGAAGATGCGCATCGACCCGGCAGCGGCCCAATACATCAGCGGTGGCTTGTCGAAGAAGCGGATGCCGTCCACCACAGGCGTCACGAAGTCGTGGCGTCCGAGCATCTCGCGCGCGACCTCGATGTAGATCGAGTCCACGTCGTCCAGAAGGCCTGGGCTCCACAGACCGCCGACATGGAGAACCGCCCACAGGAGGCAGATCAGACCGACAGAAGATCCTCTCCACCGGTGCGACCCGGGCTGGTGCGTGCGTGAGGCGGCCCGGTCGGTCATCTGCTCTGTGCCGCGGTCCTGAGATGGCAGGACGGACCCCATCTGTGCGTTCATGGATATCTTAGTGGCCGTCGGGTGCCGGAGAAGCGTTGCGAGCGTTCAGAGGATGGTTGGTAAAGAGCGCCTTGCCGGAGGTCTCCTGGACTAAAACCCGACGCGACGGGGGAAGGATGCGGTCCAGACGAGCGCGATCCTCTGCCGGAACGAAGAGCAGGACAGACCTCTGCTCTCCCCACTGCCAGAGCAGGTCCGCGTCGGTCAGAAAGATCGGAGGAGCATCCGAAAACGTCGATCCGAAGAGCATGGATGAGGATCGACCGTTGACGAGAGGGACAGTTCGGCCAAGATAGAAGGGGATCGAGGAGCCGAAGGATTGGTCGCCGAAGAGGATCACCTGGTCGTCGCCGGAGACGGCATGGGTGCGCTCAAGTGTTTCGATGGTGGTGGCGAAGCCCTTGCTCGAGAGCATCGGACCGAAGCGTACCAGCGCAATGTGGGCGGCGACAAGAAAGACCGCTGAGGTGAAGGCGACGGTGAGCGTCGAAGCAAAGTGCCGGCGTTGCTGACGAAAGAGCCAGGCGGCGGATGGGCCGACGAGAAAGGCGATCGCGGCGAGTGCGGAGGGGAGTCGAAGCGCGGCAAAGGACGGTCCGGTGAGGTCGAAGAAGTGCGACATCGACAGGGTGTAGTTGCCGACCGCTCGCCGGGCAAGGAGATCGCCGATGTCGGGAACAAACGGCAGATCGCGCGAGACCCACAGGCCGGAGAGGAGGGCGATCGCGATCGCCACCCCGAGCGCGGTGAACGTGATGTGTGCGCCCGTGATGCATCGCCGCGCTGTGGTGTCGGTGGCAAAGGTCTGTTCGGCGCGCACGAGAGCAGCACAGGTGCCGAGCAGAATGGGCAAGTAAGCCGGAAAGGTGTAGTACTCCTGGTTGGTCGAGATGGAAAAGAACAGGAGGATCAGAGCTGTGGACAGGAGGAGAAGGAGGCTCGTGCGGGCATCGGCCGACATCCACCGGTGCGGCGTGATCTGTTGCGCCGCGAAATTTTCCCGGGACCGCTGCTTGAACCGGCGGTAGGCCGCCAGCAGAGGTAAGGGAAAGAAGAGCGACCAGGGAAAGAGCCAAACGAGGTGGAGGCTCCAGAAGAGCGCGGCGGGCAGTTTGTTGTAGTCCTTTGGCAGGCGGCGTCCGAGAAATCGCAGGAAGTGTTCGTTGACGAAGTAGAACCAGAAGAAGCCGTGTCCGCCGGCGCCGCCCGTGTTGCGCAGACCGGCGAGGATGTGCCAGGGAGCGGCGATGGCGAACAAGACAAAGATGCCTGAGATGGGCCGGAGCGAGCGCCAACGTCGCCAGTCGCCGCTGATGAGGAGAAAGCTGAGACTTGCGCCGCCGAAGAACACCAGAGCGACCAGACCTTTGGTGAGCACGGCCAGGGCGAGTGCGATCCACATGGCAAAGGGGTGCAGGAGGCTGCGACGCGGAAAGAAGCCGGGACGTTCTTTGGAATTCGAATCGGGGTCGGGATCAGGATCAGGATTGGGGTCAGTGTCCGGGGCGTAGATGTTGGCGTGCTCGGGCGGCGGCAACGCGTGTGTGAGCGAGAGATCTTCGCCCGGGTCAAGGCTCTGGAGAAAGCAGTAGAGAGCTATCCCGAGAAACAGCGAGAGCAGAACCTCGGGAATGAAGATGCGGGTGAACAGGAAGACTCCCGCCGAGGTGAGCACGGCGACTCCGGTGTAGAACGCAGTCTGACGGCCAAAGGACTTCGATCCCCAGCGAAAGCCGAGCAGCGCCAGCAGGAGCACGGCAACGGCTTGCGGAAGATGCGCGGCAAAGGTGCTGAAGCCGAAGATCCGAAAAGAGGCCGCGACGAGCCAATACGGCAGAGGCGCCTTTTCGAGGTAGCGAATGCCGTTCACATGCAGCGTGACCCAGTCGCCGGTGATCGCCATCGATCGGGCGGCGTTGCTATGAGTCGCGTCCGCGTCGTCCAGCAGAGGTGGAGCAAAGATCGACGCAAAGAAGATCCCAAGCCAGAGAGCTCCAAGCACGAGGATAGAGGTGAGGGGGCGAGGTCCCAAGGACATGCGCCGGGTGCGGATGGGCGTGAGCTCGGTGGCTGAATCCCTCAACGGAGAGAGGACGGGAACGGTTTCGGGCATGGGGCGCGTCGCAGCTTCAGAATACCCGGCCTGTGGCTGCGGTGGGGAGCGCAGCCGGGTCTGGCGATCTGGGCCGAGCTACTTCTTTGCAGGCTTTCGGCGCGTGCTCTTGGTGGAAGTGGTGTACAGAGCGCGCACCATGCGCGGGTCCAGCAGCCATTGCAGCGTGGCTGGACCGCGGCTGAGGCTGAGGCGAGCAAGCGAACCCTTGCGCAGCCGGATCTGCGCGGAGGTCGCGCTCGCGACTGGGACCAGCAGAGTACCGAGAAAGGCGGTCAGGTTCGGGTTATGTCCGATGACGAGCAGGTTTTCGACATGCGCATTCTCGCGTAGAAGCCGGTGGAAGTCGACGAGCGTGGCGGTCGGGGCGAGCGCGTTGGTGACCTGAATGCGGTTCTCGTAGCCGGTTTCGGTGCCGATGAACGCAGCCGTTTGCAGGCATCGTTTGAGCGGGCTCGAGAGGATGAGGTCAAACTGAACATTGATTGCATTGAGGATATGGGCGAGATGCAGGCAGTGCCGCTTTCCGTCCTTGTCGAGAGGCCGGCGGACGTCGAGCAGGGGGTTGAGCCGGCGCTCGCCAGCGCTGGGGTGCCGAAGTATAAACAAATTCATAGTCTATTAACATTCTACAGCGACGGGAGATGTGGGACGGCTTGGGCCGCGGCGCTTTTCCTCTCTGTTTCTCGATCGAGGACGAGACAGGTTTGCCAAAGGCGGGAGAAGGCCTGGTCAGCGGGGTACTGGCCGAGGCACGCGGGGGTGTCGGCTACGGTGTGCTCGGTGCCTCGGTGAAGTCGTAGGAGCTCGTGGTAGAGGTCGTCGCGGACGAAGAGGCGTTGCCCCTGGGCGGCGACGATCGAGTATCCCTGGAGGAGGTTGGAGGTGTAGAGGTGGGCGGCGTCGGCCCACTGGGTGTGAGTCTCGACCACGTCCGGGCGCTCGTGGTGGAAGAACTCGGGGAAGTGGGTGTAGCCGAAGTGCGCGAGATACGGGCTGGTGAGCAGGGCCGAGTCGAGGATGCGAAGGTGCTGGCAGCAGAGGCCGGCGCCGCCGACGTCGGGGATCATGGCGGAGAGTTCGGGGAGGCCGAGATCGGTGCGGATCTGGTCGGCAGCGAGACCTTCAGGAGCGTAGCGGGCGATCGGAACGCCGTCGCCGTGAAGCATGAGTTTGCCGGCAAAGACGATCCAGACGAGGAGCTGGAGGGCGCCGGCAGCGAGAAAGGCAGTCTGGATCTGGGCCTCTGAACCCGCGAGACGGCGGAAGATCTGGAGCAGGGTGAGGATGAGCGCGGGAAGGAGCGACTCGATCATGCGTCCGCGATGCCCGAGGTTGTAGCCGAAGAGCAGGCCGAAGAGGACGGCGGCGACGGAGAGGGTGAGGAGGATCGGTGAGATGGAGGTGTTGGGTGCGGGGCCGTCTGCGTTTTGCGGGAGACCTTCGCCCGTGTCGGAGAAGCGTCGGCTCTGGAGCTTCTGGACGAGCAGGTACGCGAGCACGGCCAGCGGAGCGAAGAGAGTGATGAGGATCTCAGAGGTCGCTTCAGCGCGGTTCAGGAGAAAGCCGGTGAGGGTTGGCGCTGGGCGGTACGGCGCCCACAGCTTCGCGTAGACGGTGTTCGGCATCCAGAGGCCAAAGGTGTGGTGTCGCCAGAGCTCGATGAGGCCGAAGAGCAGGGCTGCGATGAGGGAGAAGATGGCCAGGACGGGGACGGTTGGGACGGAGATAGCGTCGTCTGCATGGTTGCGCGGGACGAAGCGGGTGAGGAGAGCTCCGAGCACGAGCGCGGCCAGCATGTAAGGCGACTCGAAGCGGGTCGCGAGCAGGACGGCGGTGGTGACGGAGCCGAGAGCGAGCAGTCGCGCGGGCTTGAGGCCCGATGTGAAGAGGTCGAGGAGCACGAGCAGAGCCAGGACGGAGAGGTTCATCTCCATGCCGTTGTAGGTCTCGTGGAAGGGTGTGATCGTAAAGGCGAACAGGCTGACGACGAGGGCGGCCTGCCACGTGGCGTCTAGGAACCGGTTTGCAACGCGGAAGAAGACCGCGAGCGAAGCCCCGAAGCACAGGGCCGCGAGCAGCTTCATCCAGACGAGGAGGACGTCCGGGTTGGACGAGAGGAGGTGAGCGGGAGCGAGCAGGAGAAACCAGCTGAGGGACGAGAAGCCTTCGACCTGTGGCGAGGCGGGCGTGAGGGCGATGCGGCCGGTGGCGGCCCAGGTCTGCGAGAAGGCGGCGGTGATGGCGCCGTCGTCCCAGCTCCAATGGAGCTTGAGGATGGTGGCGAACAGGCAGACGATCGGGACAAAGGCGGCGGCGAGCAGGAGCGCTCGGGTGGAAGGAAAGGTGGGAGCTGTGGTCGAGCCTGGGATGGAGTGAGTTTGCCGCTGAGCTCTGTCCGTTGGCTGAGCTCTGTCTGTTGTAGGTGTCAATGGTCTTCCTGGGTTTCTGGTTTTTTGGAGTTCACCGAGGGTGAGGAGGAAGATTCTGTTTGCCCGCGGAGTGTTGCTCCAAAGGCGGGTCCGGTGGCAGGGCGGGCAGGATGGTGGGCGAGTGGGGCATGGGCATAAGCGGGTCAATGTCGTAGACAGGCTCGATCGGGGCGGTCTCGTCGTGCTGATCTTCTCTGTGAGGAATGGAACTTGGCATGGTCCTGATGTTGCACTCTCCCCGGCGGTTTGGGAAGGGTCTGTCGTGCTTCCAGAGTTCGGAGGTGAGGAGGCCGGCGAGCGAGGTGTGGAGGCGGACGGGCATGTGGCCGGCGGAGCGGAGAATCGCGGCGTGGTCTGGGAGACGCGTGATCTCGAGGCCGGTGAGGACGCGGAAGGCGAGGTAGAGGGATCGGACCAGCACCTGCGCGGCGATGCGGGCGGGTCCGCGGCGGGGCGGGATGTGGAAGTCGGAGAGCAGCCAGCGGGCGTCAGGCGCAAGGTGCGGGGCGAGGTCTGCGACGAGGCGGCGGAGGTCGGGTTCGGAGAGACAGTCGAGGAAGAAATGGGTGACGACGAGGTCGAAGGCGGGGAGGGCGCGGGGGCGGTGGTGGAGGTAGCTGAGGGCGTCGGTGCAGTGGAGGTGTAGGCGTGGGTAGGCGACAGGGGCGGAGCGGTGGCAGCGGCGATCCAGCAGTTGAAGCATGCGTGGGCTGAGGTCGACGGCGTCGACGCGGAGGAGGTTGGGGGCGTGCTGGAGCAGTTGCGCAAGGAAGCGGCCGTCGCCGTCGCCGAGCACGAGGACGCGCCGGGTGTCGAGGACGTCTGGGAGGAAGTGAAGGCGGGCACGGCTGAGGGCAGCCCCGAAGCTAAGCCGCTCGAGCAGGTGGTAAGGGCGGGCGATGAAGTCGAAGTTAGGGAGCATGTTTTAGCCTCTAGCTTTTAGCCTCTAGCTTTTAGCCTCTAGCCTCTAGCCTCTAGCCTCTAGCCTCTAGCTAAGAGCTAAGAGCTAAGAGCTAAGAGCTAGGAGCTAGCAGCTAGCTTAGGAGAAGAAAGAGGGCGGGGGTGAGCAGCGCCAGGTCGGCGGCCGCGCGGAGGGGCGTGGCGGCGAGGCGGTGTTTGAAGCGATCGAGGAAGAGGAGAAGCAGAGCGCTGAGACTGATGGCGAGCGGAGGGACGCGGTGCTGGCTGAGGGCAGTGGCGAGGCTGGCGAGGGCGAGGAGGGCGGCGAGGTTGGAGAGCGGGAGGCCGGTGCGAGGGGAGTCTTCCCAGGCGTGGATCAGGAGGCAGTTGAGGGTGCAGAGCGCGGCGAAGAGGAGGGCCGAAGGGAGGAGCGGGCGGACGAGGTCGGGGTGCTGGGCGAGCGTGGGGATGGTGGCCGCCGCGGCGAAGCTGAGGCCGACGACGAGCTCTTTCGGAAGCGGGACGTGCAGACCGTGCGCGACGCCTGTGTGGAGGACGAGGAAGTAGAGGCTGAGGACGGCGGCGAGGAGGAGATCGAGACGGAGTTCGGCCGTCGGTAGGCGGGGAACGAGCCCGGCGAGGAGCAGGGAGGCAAGGACGAGGGCGCGGCGGAAGCCCCGGCGGTGGGTGTGATGGAAACGGTGGCGGGGTTCGAGAGGGTGGCCGGGTGTGGGTGCGGCACAGTGGGAGTTGGCGTCGAGCAAACGATCAGCCGCATACAGGATCCAGACGGCGAGGAACAGGGGAAAGAGAGTGCCCACGGGTGTAGGCAGGCCGAAGCATCGGGCAAACATGGCGGTCCAGAGGACGGCGACGGTGGGCGCGTCCAGCGAGAGGAGGTGCCAGTGGACGAGGGCGGAGCGCAGATGGCGTAGGGGGGTGCCTGCCCTGGGGCGAGGTCCGATTTCGAGGCTCGGTTGCGCGATGGTGGCGAGGCGCGGGAGTGAGGATGCGGTGGTCGCGGCGGGAGGTCGAGATGGAGAGTGGGACCGGGACATGAGGCTCTCTGGAAAGGATGCCGGCGGGGCGGATGTGGTTTGGCAAGGGTACGGCCGCGCTGGACTGGGCGGGAACGAGATCGTGAGAAGGCAGGCGGAAGGGTATGCTCTTTAGGAGCAGATCGCGGGACCGGATCGCTGGAAAGAAGAGACGTATGCTCCCTTTTGCCGCGGAAACCAGAGTGCCGAACGAATCGAAAGAGTCGCTGAGTGAGGTTGGACAGGCCGGGCAGGGTGGCACTGTCGGCCGATTGCTGCAGATGCGCTTGCTGGAGCGGTTTCGGGCGGTGCGCGGGGCGACACTGGCGTTTTGCGGTCCGCTCTCGGCCGAGGACATGATGGTGCAGAGCTCGGCCGAGACGAGTCCGGCGAAGTGGCACCTGGCGCATACAAGCTGGTTCTTCGAGACGTTTGTCCTCCTGGAGTTCCGGCCGGGGTACGAGCCGTTTCGGCCGGAGTTCAAGTGGCTGTTCAATAGCTACTACAACGGTGTCGGCGAGATGCCGGAGAAGCGTCTGCGCGCGTCGTTCTCGCGGCCGGGGCTGGACGAGGTCTTGGCGTACCGGGCGCATGTGAATCGCGAGATTGGGGCGCTTCTGGCGGGCGGTCCGGCGGCCATTGAGGCGGTGCGGCGGATCACTCTGGGGCTCGAGCATGAGCAGCAGCACATGGAGCTCTTGGTGACGGATGTGAAGCATGCGTTCTGGACCAATCCGCTGCATCCGGCCTACCGGGAGAGGGTCTCGGAAATGGACGCTGGGGTGGAGGCGCAGCCGGTGGAGTGGGTGGAGTTCGCGCCGGGGCTGGTGGAGGTGGGGGTGTCGCCGGCGGCCGAGAGTGCGGAGGAGTTTGCGTTTGACAATGAGACCCCGCGGCATCGGGTGTATGTCCAGCCGTTCGGGTTGGCGAGCCGCCCCGTGACGTGTGCGGAGTATCTCCGGTTTATGGAGGCGGATGGATATCGGCGACCGGAGCTTTGGTTGTCCGAGGGTTGGACGACGATGCGGTCGGAGGCTTGGGAGGCGCCGCTTTACTGGCGTCGAGGAGCGGATGGGGGATGGGAGGTGTTTACGCTCGGCGGGTTTCGGCCGATGGAGGAGATGCGGGCGACGCCGGTGTGTCACGTCAGTTTCTTTGAGGCGGACGCGTTTGCTCGCTGGTCAGGGTGTCGTCTGCCGACGGAGTTTGAGTGGGAGTTTGCGGCGGTTCTGGACGCGAGTAGAGCGGGTGGAAACTTCCTGGAGTCGGGCGTTTTGCATCCGGTGGCGGCGGGCGCGGAGCGGAGACTGCGGCAGATGTTTGGCGACGTTTGGGAGTGGACATCGAGTCCCTACACGGGGTATCCGGGGTACAGGCCGTTGCCGGGCGCTTTGGGCGAGTACAACGGCAAATTCATGTCGTCGCAGGTGGTGCTGCGCGGTGGCTCGTGTGCCACGCCGAGGGAGCATGTCCGGGCGACGTATCGGAACTTCTTCGGGCCGGCGACGCGGTGGCAGTTTTCGGGACTACGCCTGGCGCGGGACGGGGACGGGCAGTGACCCTGGCGAGCGAAGGTGCGCGGCGGGGCGGGGCGGTTCTCGACGCGGTGGCGGAGGCGGTCGCGAACGGGGCCTGGAGGGGATTGTCGCGGGTGTCGCCGGAGCTGGCGCCGTGGCTGTTCTACGACGAGCGTGGGTCAGAGCTATTTGAGGAGATCACGCAGCTGCCGGAGTACTACCTGACCCGAACCGAGCGCGGGATCCTGGAGGAGCATGGAGCGGCGATGGTCGCAGCCGCAGCCGGGGATGGCCGGCTGTCTGTGGTGGAACTCGGAGCGGGGACGGCGGCCAAGACCGGGCTGCTCCTGCAGGCGTTGGCGAAGCGGCAGGGGCGCGTCCTGTACCAGCCGGTGGATGTTTCGGCGTCGGCCTTAGCCGAGGCGGCACGGAGTCTGGAGATGCAGATCCCCGGGTTGGAGGTGCGGCCGCAGGTGGCCGACTACACCCGAGAGCCGCTCGCGTTGGTGCGGGATGCGAGTGAGCCGGGGCAGCCAGAGTCGGACGCCCGACTCCTGGCCCTGTATATCGGATCGAGCATAGGCAACTTTGCGCCGCCCGAGGCTGTAGGTGTGCTCGGGCAGCTGCGCGGGCAGATGCGGACGGGCGACCAACTGCTGTTAGGAACCGACCTTGCGCCGGGGCCGGCGAAGCCGGTCGAGCGGTTAGTGGCGGCCTACGACGACAAGGCCGGGGTGACGGCAGCGTTCAATCAGAACGTCTTGGTGCGGCTGAACCGGGACCTGGGGACGGACTTCGACGTGAGAGCATTTCTGCATCGGACAATCTGGAACGCGGCCGAATCGCGGATCGAAATGCATCTCGAGGCCGTGTCGGAGCAGGTGGTGCGGTTGCCCGGAAGCTCGGCTGGGCCAGGCTTCGCCTTGCATCTGCGCGCCGGGGAGACGATTCACACCGAAAACAGTTACAAATTCACGGAAGCGTCGGTCACAGATCTGCTGGAGACATCGGGGTTTCGCACGGAACAGGGCTGGAGCGATCGAGAGGGTCTGTTTCTCCTGACCCTGGCTGCGGCGGTGTGATGTGGTCGGTGGCCGGTCGAACTTCCAGGTGGCCCGTGCTTCATAACAGGGGGCGATCGTCGATGTGGTCTATCTCGCGACATCCGGTGTACTATCCAGTCACCAACTTATCTGGCAGTCGGGCCCCTGTTCTTTCCGAGGTGAAGCATGCGCCGACAGTATCCACTCCTGTTCCTTATAGGCTTTTTCTCTCTAACCTTCCCGGGCGTTGCGCAGAGCCATCGCGAGGATGAGGTTCAGATCCGTGCGATCGTGCAAAGCGAAGAGGATGCATGGAATCGCGGAGATGCCGAAGGGTTTGGAGCGCACTACGCCGAGGACGGCAGCTTCACCAACGTGATCGGGCAGCAGCTGTATGGGCGGAAGGCTTTCATCGCGCAGCATGCAGGCATCTTCAGCACGATTTATAAGGGAAGCCACACCTCCTTTGCCGCGTCCAGGATCACGTTCTTGCGACCGGATGTCGCTTTGGTCGAGATCGACGGCGCATTAAGCGGCGCCAACCGCCTTCCACCCGGCTTGAAAGCGGACACGGATGGAGTGATGCACGTTAAGCTCCAGGAGGTCATGACCAGGGAGAAGGGCGTCTGGTGGATAGCGGCATTTCACAACGTCGCCGTGTACCCGCTGCCGGCAGGCGGACCGCCGGATCGGTAGAGTTGCTGCTCAGATGCGCTTCTGATTGTCGTTTAGAGCAACTTAGGTATTGGCATAGAGGCACTTGCTTCTCTTGCTGTCATTCCCGAAGGGAATCTGCTGTTGTTCTTGGGGTTGCTTGTTCTTCGCACCATCAACTAGACCAACTCGCCCTTAGTCTAGGGTTTGGGCTGACGCTCTGGTCGCGAACACGAGGGTGTTGGTGATCAGCTCTGTGCGGGCTCGGGGCGGTGGTAATCGCCGCTTTTGCCACCGGATTTGCGGAGGAGGTGGACCTCGCGGATCTCGATGCTTTTGTCGAGGGCTTTGGTCATGTCGTAGACGGTGAGCGCGGCGACCGTGGCGGCGACCATGGCTTCCATCTCGACGCCAGTGCCGGCGGTGGTGGCGGCGGTGGCCTCGATGTGGACGCCCTCGGGGCTGATCGTGGCGGCGACGTCGACGAAGCTCAAGGGAAGCGGGTGGCACATCGGGATAAGGTCGGAGGTACGTTTGGCGGCCTGGATGCCGGCGAAGCGGGCGACTTCGAGCGGGTTTCCTTTGGGGTTCGCGGGGAGAGCAGCGAGGACGGCTGGGGAGAGTTCGACGAAGGCGTGGGCGACGGCTTCGCGCCGCGTAAGTGGTTTGCCGCTGACATCGACCATGTGGGCCTCCCCGGAGCCGTCGTAGTGGGAGAGTTTGCCGCTCACCGGTCGCCTGAAAGGAGCTGCCAGCCGCTCGCGATTGTACCCATGGCAGAGACGGCGATTTGAAACCAGACTCCGAAGGCGCCGAGATGGCCGGGAGCGTAGGCAAGCTCGTGGAGACCGAGGAGGAGGATGGCGATCCAGCCGCAGAGTTCAAGGCCAGGGTGACGCCGCGTGCGCCGAGTAGGTTTGCTGCCGGCCATGAGCAACATCCTACCGCAGGAGGATGGTGATGACTTCGCCGGCGTGAAACGGGCCCTGGTCGGCAGGGAAGACGGCGTAGCAGTTGGCGCGGCTGTTGGCGGCGAGGTCGCCGGAGCCCTGCCACGGCACGAGGCTGACTTCGGGGCGGGTGAGGCTGGGTGTGAGGTGGGCGGGGAGGAAGCGGGTGAGGTCCGGGCGGCCCGCGACGGCTTCGGTCAGGGTGGCCTGCGCGAAGTTGGGGCCCAGCCAGGACGCGCCGGAGAGCGCGCTGAGGAGCGGGCGGACAAAGGTGTGAGAGGTGACCTCCGTCGAGACAGGGTTGCCGGGGAGGCCGAAGAAGGTCTGGCTGGAGGTGTTCGGGGACGACGCCGGGAGATGGCCGAAGACGACAGGTTTGCCGGGCTGCATCTGGACGCCGGTGAAGACGAACTCGGCCCGGAGCTCGGCGAGGACCTGTTCGACCAGGTCGTATTTGCCCATGGAGACGCCGCCCGAGAGCAGGAGAAGGTCGGCGGAGGTGCGGGCCTGGGCGATCCGGTCGTGGAGGTCGGCGATGGTGTCGCGGGTGATGGCCAGCTGGATGGGGGTGCCGCCGGAGGCGAGGACGAGGGCGGCGAGGGCGTAGCTGTTGGAGTTGCGGATCTGGTGTGGGCCGGGGGTTTCGTCAAGCGGGACGAGCTCGTCGCCGGTCGCGAGGATGGCGACGTTAGGGCGGCGGAAGACTTCAAGCCTGGTGGCTCCGCAGCTGGCGGCGAGGGCGATCTCGGCGGGGCTGATGCGGGTTCCGGGGGAGAGAAGAGTCTGGCCGGCGCGGGCTTCGGCGGCCCGGCGGACGATGTTCTGGGAGGCGTTAGGGACGTGGCCGGGGCGGAGGCGAAGTTGGCCGTTCGTAGCTGTGACGTGCTCGACCATGACAACGGTGTCGGCTCCGGGGGGGACCGGGGCGCCGGTCATGATCTCAATAGCGGTGCCCGGGGCAACGGACGTGCCGGAGTGGATGCCGCCGGCACGGATCTGGCCGGTGACGGAGAGAAAATTCTCGGGGGAGTTTTGGAGGTAAGGGAGGTCGCCCGAGTGGAGGGCAAAGCCGTCGCGGGTGGAGCGGTCGAAGGGGGGCTGGTCGCGGTCGGCGAGCAGAGGTGTCGCCAGGACGCGGCCGAGCGAGTCGAGCAGTGGGACGGGTTCGGACGCCGGTGCGGGGAGGTCTCGGGCGTAGTCGCGAACAGCTCCGAGCGCCGCGTCAAAGGTGAGGTTGGGCATCGGCGTCTGTTCTGAAAGAGGCGGTTGGGGCAAGAGAAAAGGCCCCGGGCTTGATCTAAGCCTCGGGGCCTCGGCTCTGTGGGTCAGGGTTACTTTTTGCCGGCGCGGTAGCTGGATTTGACCGGGGCTCCGATGCCCGTGAGGATGGCTTTGACCTCGTCGGCGCGGGCTCCGGTGGGTTGAAGTTCAAGGTACTTCTGATAGGCCTCGACGCATCCTGGAGGCGCGGTGATCTTGTTGGTTTTCGGGTCGACAGAGGCCTTGGGGATGAGCGCCTGGCCCTTGATGTAGTAGGCATCCGCGCGATTGGGATCGGCCGCGATGGCCTTGTCGGCGGCTACCGCGGCGTCGTCGGTCTTGCCGGCGTTGTAGAGGACGGCGGCCTCGTTGAACATGTACATGCCGGCCTTCGCGGGCTCGGCCTTGGCGGCGCTGTCGTAGGCGTCGGAGGCGCCTTTCACGTCGCCGGAGCGGGCGAGCGCCTGGCCCATCTGGTTGTAGGCGGCGCCGGCGGTCTCAGGATTGGGCTTTTTGCTGGCGGCGTTCAGGTCGACAGCCTTTTTGTAAGAGGCTGCGGCCTCGGAGTACTTCTTGGCGGCGTCGGGGTCGCTTGCCTTGCCGGCGGCTTTGGCAGCTTTGGCGGCGGTGTCGGCCGAGCCGAGCTGGGCGTCGCCGAGCGTGACCCAGAGGATGGCTTCGTCGGGCTTCTGGGTCGTCGCCTGCTGCATGGCGGTCATCGCCGCGTCGTAGTTGCCGGCCTTGTTGTCGGCGCGCGCCTGCGTCAGCAAAGTGTTCAGGTTGGCGATCGTCTTGTTGCCCGCCATGATCTCAGCGTTCTTCTTCTTGAACTCTTCGAGCTGCTTGCGCTCTTCCGGGCTCATCTTGCTGACGTACTCGGGGCGCGACATGTCGAAGTCCTCGGGCTTGTCGTCCCCCGCTTTCACGTCGACTTTTTCGATGTAGTCGAGGCTTTTGCCTTCGGGCGAGAAGACGATCGCAACGTAGCTTCCCGGGGCGATGTTGTCGCCGGTATAGGCGCCGTTCGCGTCGAGCGGAAAGGTGTACTGGTACTTGCGGCTTTTTTCGTCGCCGGTGCGGTCGGTCGTCAGCCGGATCTCGCCCTTGGTGACGGGCATCCCGGCGGCGTTGAGGACCTTGCCGTGGATCTTCGCGGTGGGAGCCTGGGACTGGGCTGGGACGGGATGGAGAGCGATGACGGCGGCCAGGACGGCAGCGCCGAAGATGTTGAAAGTTTTCATACGGAAACCTCGCATTCGATTTTTCTCTCTCCGTGTCCGCCCGGGTCTCGGGCACGACCTCGACATCTTCTCATCTCTGGCTAACGATTGTCTGTTTTACCCGCGATCAGGATCGGAGAGTTGTTCTTTATTCGGCGGTTACCTCTGCGTACGGGATGGGATCAGCGACGCCCGCATCGCGGAAGGCTCGCAGCCGAAGAGCGCAGCTTTCGCAGACGCCGCAGGCTTTGAGCTCGCCGGAATAGCATGACCAACTTACATCCAAGGGTGCACCGAGTTCAACTCCAAGCTCCACAATCTCTTTTTTTCGGAGGTGGATGAGCGGGGTTTCAACCTGGATGTTGCCGTCGCGGGTGCCGAGACGGATGAGTTGGTTAAACGCAGCGTAGTAGGCGGGCCTGCAGTCAGGGTAGCCGGAGCTGTCCTGCTCGACCGCGCCGATAAAGATCCGGTTGGCGCCGAGCACCTCGGCCCAGGAGACGGCGGCTGCAAGGAAGTGGGCGTTGCGAAATGGGACGTAGGTGACGGGGACCTCGGCGCCGGAGCGGCTGGACTGGATCTCGGGCGCACCTTCGGGCGCGGCGTCCGGGACCGCGATCGTGGGGTCGGTGAGTGCGGAGCCGCCGATCTCCCGGAAGAGGTCGAGGCGAAGGGGAAGAAGCTGTTGGGCGCCGATCCGCTGGCTGACGGCGGTGGCCGCCTCGAGCTCGCGGGCCTCCGTGCGCTGGCCGTAGCTGAAGTGAAGTGCGAAGACGTCGGTCTCGCGGGCCGCGAGAGCGGCGCAGACAGCGGAGTCCATGCCCCCGGAGAGGCAGACGACCGAGCGCGGGCGAGATCTCATTGCCAAGACCTTTACTCTTCGCCTTTGAACTCGTCGTCCGCAACCAGATCTTCGTCGGCGGGACCGAGGGCTTCGCGCGCAGTGGCCTCGTCGCCGGATCGGACCTGCAGCCGGGCGCGAAACGAGAGCGACAAGAGCTGGTTGGCGTGTTCGCCCTGGAGGAAGACAGGGATGCCGAGCGATTCGAGCATGCCTTTGGCCATCTGCGCGCGCATGGGATCCATGTACTTGGCGATCGTGACCAGATCGCCGGTCTCGCCAGGCTGATCGAGCGAGACGGCGGAGGTGAGGGCTTCGGTATTCTTCAGGTCTTCGGGCATGAGCGAGGCGTACCTTTCAGGCGTGACGGGTGGGTGGTTTGGGCCTACTTCATTTCGATGCTTTGGAGATGAAAGGTGATGGTGCCCCAGAACAGGCGGGCCTGGATCTGGACCGGGATGTGGCGGGCGTCGTCGGTGTACCAGATCCAGATGTTGCCGCGGTTGCGGACGACGCCTTCGGCCGCCGTTGGCTGGACGCGGACGGTCTGAAAGGTTCCGGCGGGCGTCTTGATCTCTTCCTTGCCCTCCACCTTCATGGTGACCGTAACGGTGCGCATGGCATCGGCGAGCGGAAATGCGAACTTCTGGCCGACCGTGAGCGGCTGGGTAGCGGCGTAGAAGATGGCGGAAAGCGAGTCGGTGACGCACGCTGGGACGTTGGCGGTCTGCGACTTCTGGGTGCCTTTCACGAGGTTGCGCTCGGTCAGGTTCTGTTTGCCGTGCGTGTAGTCAAAGGTGAGGTCGCCCGAGACTTTGCGGCGGCCCTCGGTGATCTGCTTGGAGAAGCCGTGCGAGCATCCGGTGCGGTTGTCAAACGAAGATTGGAACCGGTCGGTGACGGGGAAGAGCATGGTGACGTTGCCGACTGTGTCCGCCGTGGCGGTCACCTTTTCGTCAGAGCCTTGCTGCTCGATGTGGAAGACGGCTTTGCCGGCGGTGAAGACGCGCCAGTCGACGGTGTAGGTGAGGGTCTCGCGGGCGGGAAAGCTGAAGTTCGGCGGCGGCGGTTGCAGCGTGGGGATAACAACAGGCTGGGCCGGGGGTTTGGGGCCGAGCAGCTGGGCGTGGATCGGGGCCGTGAAAAAGCAAGTGAAAAAGGCACAACGAGAGACTACAAGAGCAAACAGAGACGACGTGCGGTGTGGCAGAGGAGAGCTCGCAATCAGAGCGATGTATCGCGTGTTTATCGGTGCCCTGGCAAGAACAGCCGCAGGAGGAGAGCGGCGTAGATGGCGACGGCGCCGATAAGAGAATTGTACTCGCGGTGCTTGCGGTAGAGGCTGGGGGAGAAGCGCCCGGCGGGGCTGGAGGCGGGGTCGGGCCAAACTCTGGGGAAAAAACGCGGGACGGTGCGGCTGTAGAGGTCGAAGGCGGGGAAGCGGTCGCGGAGAAAGATCTCCTCGGAGCGGATTGTGGGGATGTAGATGAGCGCGAACAGGGCGACGAGCAGAAGTGGAAGGATCCATCCGCGAGCCGCGAGGGCGAAGCCGAGGGCGGCGAGCGCGGATCCGAGGTAGAGCGGGTTGCGGGTGTAGCTGTACGGTCCGGAGGTGGCGAGTTCGGCGTTCTTCTGGACGTATCCCGAGCTGTAGGCGCGCAGGGCGAGGCCAGGCACGACGAGCAGCAGGCTCAGGGCGAGGCTCCGGGGCGAGGGGTGCGCGAGCACGAGGAAGACGGCGGCGAAGACAAAGCCGAGCGGGACGCGGATGCGCCGGGCGATCTGTTGCCAGCGGTTGGGTGTGGTCACGCGGGGGCTCCGGTCTGGGGGGTGGTTTGAGGGCTGGATTCGGCGCTCGAGTCCGCGCTGGTTTCGGCGCTGGTTTCTTTTAGCAGGCTGAGGACGGCTCCGAGGACCTCCTCGACCGTGATGTGAAGCAGGCCGGGGTCGGTGGGGGCGTTGCGCCCGTGATTGGTGACGCTGCTGGGGTGGCGGAGGACGCGGGACGGGGTGTCCCACGGACCGGTTCGGTCGGGGTCGGTCGGGCCGAAGAGGCCGACGACAGGCCGGCCGAGCGCGGCCCCGAGGTGGAGCGGGCCGGTGTCTCCGGCGAGGACGAGCGAGGCGCGGCGAGTCAGGGCGATGAGCTGGGCAATCGAACTTGGGACCAGGGTTGCGTGACCTTGGCTGGCGGCGATGACCGCGTCCGCGTCGCGGTTGCCGAGCGTCTCGTTGACAACCACGCGGTAACCAAGGCGGCCGAGGTGGGCCGCAATGAGGCCGAAGCGTTCGACGGGCCACTCCTTGGCACGCCAGCCGGCGGTTGGGGCCAGCAAGATGAAGGGACCAGCGATCCGGTCGGCCCAGAGCTCGTCTTCTGGGTCCGTCGGGAGGGTGACTGGCGCGGGCTGGAGCGACTCGCCGATCGCCCCGCCGAGGATCTCGCAGGCCTGGTCGACGACGTGCGGTGCGCTTGTCGAGATGCGGGTGCGGTAGAGGTGTTTTGCGGGACGCTCGCGCGGGTCTGCCGGTCCGACGAAGTCCTTTGCATCTGCCATCCGGCCGACGGCGGCAGACTTCAGAGATCCCTGCAGGTCGACGGCGAGGTCAAAGCGTTGACCGCGTAGTTCGAGCCGGGTAGAGCGGATGTCGCTGAGAGTGCTGAGGGAGAAAGGATGTTCGCGCCAGAGGCGGGTTGGGACCGGATACCACTGGTCAATGAGCGGCATGCGCTCACCGCGCCCCCCGCTGCGTGAGGCGCGATCGAAGTCCGCCGAGGTCTGGAAGAGCTCGCACCAACGGGGCTCGACGGCCCATCCGATGTGCCAGCCGGGGTGGCGCTCCCGAAGCGCGGCCACGGCGGGGAGCGCGTGGAGGATGTCGCCCATGGCGCCGATGCGGACGATGAGGATGCGTTGAGAGTCGGTGGGCAAAGCGCTATGTTCTCATGCCGGGCTCTGGTCACCGGCGGGATGAAGACCCAGCCGGTCGAGCAGGTCGCCGAGTGCGGTCTCGGCGTCGAGAAGATCGAGGCGCAGTTCCGGCGCGTGGATCGGCCCGACGATCTCAAGGATGTGGCGCATGGCCGGGGTAAATTTGACGAGGTCTTTCTCGGTCGTGACGAAGCCGTCCGCGCCCGAACGCTGGGCGCGGGCAAGGAGACGGCGGCAGTCGCTGAGCGTGTAGCCGTGGTGGTCGCGGAAGCGAACGGTCTCTACTGGCCGGATGCTGGCCCCCCGGAGCATCTGGACAAAGTTTTCGGGGCGGGCGATGCCGCAGAAGACAATCGGGCGGGTGGGCGGCCCGGAGGTGGAGAAGCGGAGATCGCGCCGGATAATCCAGAGGTCAGGGCCATGGGAGAGGGCTCGGAGGATGGGGCTCAGGTGGTCTGGATCGACGTCGTCCTCGCGAAGGACAACGATGCCGGCGGAGCGGAGAGCCGAAATCGGTTCGCGGAGATTGCCCGCCGGAAGGAGCTGGTCGCCGAGATCTTCGGAGGTGAGGAGGACCAGATCGAGGTCGCGGTGGAGTGCCAGATGCTGGAAGCCGTCGTCGAGGAGAAACAGCGTTTGAGCGGTGAGGGGGAGCTCGGCGAGTGCGAGCTTGGCGGCCCGAAAGCGGTCGCGGCCAACGTAGACGGGCGCTCCGGTCCGCTGGGCAAGAAGAAGCGGTTCGTCGCCGAAGCGGAGCGGATCGCCCCCCGGGTCGACGCGCTCGGTGGCGGTGGAGCGGCGACCGTAGCCGCGCGTGAGGACGATGGGATCGAAGCCATGTTCGCGGAGGAGGCGGGTGAGGAGCAACGTGAAGGGGGTCTTGCCGGCGCCACCGGCGGAGATGCTGCCGATGCTGAGGACAGGGGCAGGGAGGCGGTGCCCGAGGTGCGGATGGGCCTCGGCGCGACGGCGTTTGTGGCGGACGATAGCGCCGTAAAGCGGCGTGAGGGGGTGGAGGAAGATCCGGCGCAGGTTGGATCGGGTCATCAGAGCACCGGGGCCTCGGTCGTGGGGCATTTGCGCTCCAGGCTCTCGGAGGTGGACCGAGCGAGGAGGTGGAGGAGAGCTCGGACAGTCTTCTCGGTGGCTCCGGCTTGCCGGTCGAAGACGGTCTGGGCGCGTTCGCCGAGGTTGTGGGCGGCCACGGGATCAGAGAGCAAGCGAAGGAGCGCGCTCTCAAGCTCGCCGGCGGTTTGGACGATCTCTATGCCGCCGGAGCTCCGAAGCGTTTGGACGATCTCGCGGAAATTCTCAAAGGACGGGCCCATCAGGACCGGGACGGCGAAGCGGGCGGGCTCCAGGGGGTTGTGGCCGCCAGCAGGGACGAGGCTGCCGCCGACATAGGCCACGGTACCGAGAGCGTAGACATCGGCGAGGTCCCCGAGGGTGTCGAGCAAGAGGATGGCGCCGGGCGCGAGCGGCGGCGCGGCGGCGTTGAGCTCGGAGGCGCGGCGGAGGTGGGCCCTGGGGACAAGGTCCGCAACTTCCTCGAAGCGCTGGGGGTGGCGCGGGGCGACGATCAAAATCAGCGGTGCGGCGATGCTGGCCGTCAGGCGGGGCCAGAGCTCCAGCAGAATCTCTTCTTCGCCTTTGAGCGTGCTTCCTGCAACGAGGACGCGCGTGGATGAAGCCGGGTCTGGGCTGGCCGGAAGCAGAGTTTCGAGGAGGCTGACGAGCGGGTTCGCCGATCTGCTGGGCGGGAGGTCGTACTTGAGATTGCCGGTGGTCTGGACGCGCTCGGGAGGAGCTCCGATCCGCACAAGGCGAGCGGCGTCTTCGGGGCTTTGGGCAAGAAACACGCCGACGTGCCCGAGGAGCGGTCGCCAGAGGCGGCGGAGACGCAGATAGCGGGGAAGCGAGCGGTCGGAGATGCGCGCATTGACGACGGCGACGGGGATGCGGGCGCGCGCGCACTCGACCAGGAGCCGCGGCCAGAGTTCTGACTCGACGAGGATAAGGAGCTCGGGCCGGAGGAGGCGGAGGTAGCGGCGGACGACGACCCGGAGGTCAAGCGGGAAGAAGAAGACCGGGGAGCGGGGGAGGCGCTGCCGGGCCATCGCCTGGCCGGTCGCGGTCGTGGTCGAGACGGCGACGACCGTGCCCGGGAGGGCCTGTTCAAGTGCGTGGATAAGCGGGATGGAGGCGAGCACCTCACCGACGCTGACAGCATGGAGCCAGAGGACGCGCCGGCCGGCGGCGGTGGCGTCGCGCAGGTTGCGGGGCACGATGCCAAGACGCGCGGGGAGACCGGCGCGGTGACGTCGGCTGCGCAGCATCTGCCAGGCCCAAAACGGGGCGCCGAGGACGAGAACGCCGGTGAAGACGGCGCTGTAGAGGCCCATCAGGGCTCGGCTGGTGCGCGATGGTGGAGGGTTCAGCGGCTGGCTCCCGGGAAGTTTGTGTCCTCACCTGTGCTACGGGCGATGATAATCAAGGAGCGGAGAGAGCGGCGACTCTCTTCCGCGGGTTCCGCGCGTCTTTCTTCTTGATATGGCTCTTTTTCGAAAATTTCAGAGTGGCAAGGCTGGTTGGCGGATGTCCTCCTGTGCCGCGGGAGCAGCGTTGTGTCTGCTCCTGGCCGCGGCGCCGAGCAGTTGGGCAGCGACGAAGAAGCTTGCGCCCCCGGCCAGGCCAGCCGCCCAGTACGCCGCGTTTGACACCCATCCGAACGAGCATGTGACGATCGCGGCGGACCCGTGTCTCGACCCCAAGGCGTGCGATTTCTTTCGGCTGCCGTATGTGCAGCACGGATTTATACCCGTGCGGGTGGTGGTGACCAATGACTCGGACCGCGCATTGTCGCTGGACGATGTGCGGATTCAGTTCATCTCGGAGAACCACGACGTCTTGCCTGCGGCGACGCCCGAAGATCTGAATCGCCGGCTGTTTACGACGCGCTCGGCGATGGGGACAAAGATCCCGATGACGCCGATCACGATCCACCATGCGCCGGTGGACAAAAAGATCACCGAGGACGACACCGACTTCGGCTTCCCAGGGACGGTCGTGAATGCGCACAGCACCTTGTCAGGGTATCTGTTCTACGACGTGCGCGAGCTCGATGATCCGGCGCTCCGGCACGCGGAGCTGTACCTGAAGAAGATCAGGACGATGGACGGCAAGAGCGAGCTGTTTGCGTTCTCGATCCCGTTTGACAAGTGGCTGGCGGCGCAGCCGAAGCCGGCGCCCGCGGTAGGGCAGAAGTCGACGACGACCCGGGATGCTCCCGATACGGTGCCTCCGCCGCGTTAGATCCTTTTCCTCGGAGCGACGGTCCGGGAGGTGTATGTTCCTCGGCTAAACTGTTGCTTGTATGCAGAACGAACCGCTTCAGATCCGGCTGGCCAATGCAAAGGATGTGCCGACGATTCTTGGATTCATTCGTCAGCTTGCGATCTATGAGCGAGAGCCGGAGGCTGTTCGGGCCACCGCGACGGATCTCTATCGCGACGGGTTTGGGCCTGTTCCGCGATTTCACGTGTTTCTGGCCGAGTGGGAGGGCAAGCCCGCTGGCTTTGCGCTGTACTTCTACAACTACTCGACGTGGCAGGGCCACCACGGAATCCATCTGGAGGACCTCTTTGTCGAGCCGGCGTTTCGCGGCAAAGGCATTGGCCGGGCGTTGCTGGCGAAGGTGGCCGGCGTCGCGGTCGTCGAGGGATGTCCGTGGATGGAGTGGAATGTGCTCGATTGGAACGATCTGGCCATCGAGTTCTACCACTCGCTCGGCGGGCAGATCAGCTCGGACTGGCGCATCATGCGGATGACGGGCCAGGGGCTGTGTGCGTTGTCGGCGCGGTGTGACTGACAGGCGCGGGGCCCTCAGAGACCCCGCGACCTGCGCCCAGGCCGGGTCGCGCACTCCGCTAAGCTAAAGACAGCATGAAGAAAATGAAGAAAACTAAGAAGATCAAGGTGATCGGCGGCGGTCTGGCCGGGCCCGAGGCAGCGTTGCAGGCGGCCCGGTTCGGCTGCGACGTGGAGCTGTGGGAGATGCGGCCGCAACGCCTGACCGAGGCCCACCAGACGTCCGATTTTGCGGAGCTGGTGTGCTCAAACTCGTTGAAGTCGGAATCGGAGAACTCGGCGCCGTGGCTGTTGAAGCAGGAGATGCGCCGGGCGGGGTGCTGCCTGCTCGAGGAGGCCGATCGCACCGCGGTTCCGGCGGGGCATGCCTTGGCGGTCGACAGGCTGGAGTTTTCGCGGCGGGTGCGCGAGCGCATCGAGCGGGAAACCCGAATCCGCGTGGTGCGCGAGGAGGTCCAGACCATCGACGAGCACGACCCTGACACCATCACGATCTTGGCCAGCGGTCCCCTGACCTCGCCCGCGCTGGCAGAGGAGTTGCAACGGCTCACCGGCACCGATCACCTGGCGTTTTACGACTCAATCTCGCCGATTGTGGACGCGTCAACCATCGACATGAACCGGGTGTACATGGCCGCGCGCTGGGACAAGGGAACCGCGGACTACATCAACTGCCCGTTCACAAAAGTGGAGTACGAGCGGTTTCTCGACGCCCTCACAGGGGCGGAGCAGATCGAGCAGAAGGCTTGGGAGCATCTGCCCGCCGACGGTCGGCCGGAGCATCTGGTGGGGGCAGCCGAAGGCGGCGGAGCTGCCGTGGCGGTAGCGCCGGCCGCCGTAGCGACGCCGGCGGCCCCGGAGAAGCTGCAGTACTTCGAAGGTTGTCTGCCGATCGAGGAGACGGCCCGACGAGGTCGCGATACCTTGCGGTTTGGCCCGATGAAGCCGGCGGGGCTAACCGACCCGAAGACAGGCCGGTGGCCGTATGCCGTGGTGCAGCTGCGCCAGGAGAACCTGCGCGCGGACTCGTACAACCTCGTCGGGTTTCAGAATCACCTGAAGTTCGGCGAGCAGGCGCGCGTCCTGCGGTTGATCCCAGGCTTGGAGCAGGCCACCTTTCTGCGGTACGGGCAGATTCACCGCAACACCTACATCCATGCGCCCTCGTTGCTGTCCGAAACCCTGCATCTGCGGTCCCATCCGTCCGTCATGATCGCCGGGCAGATCTCGGGCGTCGAGGGATATACCGAGTCCATCGCGAGCGGAATGCTCGCCGGCCGGTATGCGGCGGAGCTGGCGCGCGGCGACACCCCGGAGCCCGCCCCGCGAGCGTCGGCCAATGGCTCGCTCACGCACTACATCACCCACGCCGAGCCCAAGCGATTTCAGCCGGCAAACATCACCTTCGATCTCTTGCCGCCGCTCGAGGAAGATGTGCGGAGGCGGGTGCGGGACAAAAAGGAGCGGCACCGGATGCAGTGCGATCGGGCGCTGGACGCCTGGGACCGCTGGCTCCAAAGCTCGCGTTTGAACGTGCCGGCGAGCACTTAGCGATCCAGCCGCCTGTCTAAAGCAAACAGCCGCGCTCTTCAAGCAAACAGCCGCGCTCGAGACTAAGGAAACAGCCGCTCCACCCGCCATCCAACCGAGGCCCGCTCAAACAGAAACCGATCGTGCAGACGGTCCGGGCCGTCCGACCAGAACTCGACCCGCTCCGGCCACAGGCAGTATCCCTTCCACGACTCTGGCCGCGGCACCTCGCCGGGGAACTCCCGATCCATCGCCCGCACTCTCTCTTCAAGCATCTCCCGGCTCGCCAACGGTCGGCTCTGCTCGGAGACCGCCGCACCGATCTGACTGCGCCGCGATCGGCTGTGAAAATAGACCTCCGTCTCAGCGTCCGGGAGTTCCGAGACTCGACCCTGAAGACGCACCTGCCGTCGCAGACTCTTCCAGTGAAAGCACATCGAGGCGCGAGGATTCTCCGCGATCTGCCGGCCCTTTTCGCTCTCCGCATTGGTGAAAAACCGAAATCCGCGCTCGTCCATGCCCTTCATCAGCACCATGCGCACGCTGCTCTCACCCCCTGGCGTAGAGGTCGCAAGCGCCACCGCGTTCGGATCGTTCGGCTCGCTCGCGACCGCCTCGCCGAACCACGCGCGAAACACGTCCATCGGATCCCGGCTCGCCATGTTCTCCGTCGCGTTGTTCCCCGTCGCGTTGTTCTCGGTCGCGTTCATCACTCCGGTCAGATGCCAGTCGATCTGGATGTATCCTCCGCGACTTGACCTCTCCAATGCCCAACCCCGGACCTTCGACGGCATCAACAAGCGTCCGGTTTCAGAGAGACCGTCCGTCCGGAAACTCTTCGCGGCAACGTTATAGCCCGGCAAAAAGATCGGAGCTCAGCCGCGCGGCCTCTAGTTCGGGCGCAGCCGCCAGCGTGTAAAACTCCTCCGCTCCGTACTTCTCAAACAGATCGCGCGTCTCTTCCATCAGCGGGGCCTGCGACCGATGCTGCCGAAACGCCTCCTGCTTCAGGTGTCGCACGTCCTTGATATCGAGCTTCACGGTCCACGGGCAGGGAAGCGGCGGCTGCCGGCCCGGAATGAAAAAGTTCGTCGAAAGGTAAAAGAGCCGGCGCGGCTGAAACGCCCGGCCCGCTTCGGGATAGCGCTTCGCCCGACCGGACCAGTGAAAGGCCGCGGTCGTCAGCATCGACACCATCATGTGATCGGGATGCGTATTCAGACCGCCCTCCGGTCCAAAGGTGACCACGACGTCCGGCTGAAAGCGCCGCATACGCCCGACCAGGCATCCGGCGACCTCGGGGAAGTTGACGTGCTCCATCTGCCCATCCTGGAACTCGAGCAGCTCCTCCTCCGTGACGCCGAGCACACCGCACGAGGCGCGAAACTCATCCCCCCGCATCGCGCCCAGCGCCGCTCCGGAGCTGGCCTCCCCCCGATGCGTCGCGGCCTGGCCGTCCGTCAGGCAGACCACGTACGTTTCAACGCCGCGCCGGCCGGCAAGCGCCAAAGCTCCGCCGAATCCAAAGCACTCGTCGTCCGGGTGCGCAACCACGCACATCAGCTTCAGTCCCACAGCCCCGCCGGCTCCATATCCTCGTCCTCAAACAGCAGATCGGCCGAGATCGTGTCCTCAATCTCCGCGTCGGCCGCCCCCAGGTCCGCCATGCCGGGGTCGGCCGCCGCCACCGGCGCAAAGCTCCGCCGATGCAAAGGCGTCGGCCCATGCGTGCGCAACGCCCGGCGGTGCTCCGGCGTCGCGTAGCCCTTGTGCGACGCCAGGCCGTACTCGGGGTGAACGCCGTCGAGCCCACGCATCAGACCATCGCGATGGACCTTGGCGACGATCGAGGCCGCTGCGATCGAAAGACTCAGGCTATCGCCGTAGAAGAGCTTCGTCTGCGCGCACCCATGGTCAACCCGCATCGCGTCGATCAGCAGATGATCGGGCGCGACCGACAGGCTCGTCACCGCGTCGAGCATCGCCTTTCGAGTGGCCTGATAGATGTTGATCCGGTCGATCGTGGCGGCGTCCACCTCGGCCACGCTGATCGAGATCGCAACCCGCCGAATCCGGCGATCAAGACCTTCGCGAACCTCGCGCGGCAGTTGCTTCGAGTCCTTCAGACCCGCCCGCGCCAGCGTCTGCATGCGTGGCGGATGCGGCGGAAGAATCACCGCGGCCGCAACTACCGGTCCAAAGAGCGCTCCGCGGCCAACCTCGTCCACACCGGCGATCGATCGAAATCCGCGGTAACGCAGCGCCTGCTCGGGAGCGTCGGAGCACACCAACTGCCGCAGCATCTGCTGCTTGGCCGTCGCCTTTGCAACCGCCGCGGTGTGGCGATCCGCCAGGCTCATCTTGTCTGCTGCTGCCCGGATCATCTGCGGCCCTAGAAACTCTACGAAGCGCGCTCAACCTCGCGCAGACGAGCCGCCTTGCCCCGCAGGCCGCGGAGATAAAACAGCTTCGACCGGCGCACCTGGTAGGAGCGAATCTTCTCGACCTTGTCAATCACCTTGGAGTTGTACGGAAAAATGCGCTCGACGCCCTGGCCAAAGCTCATCTTGCGGACCGTAAAGGTGCCCTCCGGCCCCTTGCGCGAGGCAATCACCATGCCCTCAAACGCCTGCAAACGCTCTTTTTCGCCTTCCTTGATCTTTACTTGAACGCGAACAGTGTCGCCAGGGGCAAACTCGGGAAGATCGGTGCGCTGCAGCTTGTTGGCCAGCTTCTGCATGATGGGATGAATCGACATAAAGATCTCAGTTCCTAACGGGGAGTTTCAACCTCTAAGTGTACACGAGGGTGTGGGCAGAATGCGTGGTCTCGCCCGCATGTTCGTACGCAAACTCCAGGAACTCTGAAGCCAGACTAAACCTCGCCCCCAAGCTCCCGGAGCTCCCGAAGCTCGCGCCGGTCGTCCTCCGAAAGCTCAGCCCCGGCGAGCAGGTCGGGCCGGTTCCTGAGCGTCTTCGCCAAGGCCATCCGCCGACGCCATCGCCGCACCGCGTCATGGCTGCCGCCAAGCAGCGTCTCCGGAACAGACATGCCGCGGAACTCCGCGGGCCGCGTGTAGTGCGGGTAATCGAGCAGACCGCCCGCGCCGTGCGTCGATCGCGGAACCGCGCCCGGCAGGTGATCGTGCTTCTGGTCCCCATCGCCAAAGCTCTCGAATCGCGCGGAGTCCGGATTGCCCAGAACGCCGGGCAAGAGGCGCACCACAGCGTCCACGATCACCGCCGCCGCCAGCTCTCCGCCCGACAGAACATAGTCGCCGATCGAAAGTTCGCGGTCGCACAGCGCCTCGTTCACGCGCTCGTCCACACCCTCGTACCGTCCGCACAGCAGAGCAACCCGCCCGAGCCCGGCCAACTCGCGCGCAACCGCCTGCGTAAACGGCCGGCCCTGCGCGGAGAGCAGAACCACCGACTCACCCGAGCTTTGGCGGTCGGGCTTCGCGGACATCCCGAGCGAACTCACAGCGCGAAACAAAGGTTCAGGCTTCAACACCATGCCCTCCCCTCCGCCAAAAGGCCGGTCGTCGACCGTGCGGTGCCGGTCGTCCGTGAAGCCGCGAAGATCGTGCGTCCTGAGCGTGACAAGGCCACCGTCGCGCGCACGCTTGAGCACGCCGTGATCGAACGGTCCGTGGAAGAAGTCAGGAAAGATCGTGACAAGGTCGAAGCGCATAGGTGTGAGGTTGCTCAGCCGCGGAGAGAGTGGCCGGCCGGCCCCGGTCTAGTTTGCCCCAACGTCCATCTCAGGCGCGTGCATCCGATCATTACGGGTTCACGTCGACCAGACCTTCGGGAAGCCGCATGTCAATCCGTTTCGCACGGACGTCGACTCCGAGCAGCAGGTCCTTCGCAAACGGCACCAGCATATCGTCTCCGGTCGCTCCTTCCTCCGAGATCGGATCCGCCCCCGCAGCCTCCATCCGGCCGACCACAAGCAGAGGTATGCCTTCCGCGAGTCGACGGCGGCCATCGGCCGTGACGGGAAACTGCACGTCCCGCACCACACCGATGGGGAGGTCGCGATCGTACACCGTGCATCCGAGGAGATCGCTGATGTACACCTCGTCTTCGGCCACCGGGACGCGATCCTCGATCGGAACCAGGACCTCGTATCCCGACCAGAGCGCCGCCTCGTCAATGGTGGAGGCGACCGAGATCTGGAGAACAATGCGGCCCTGGTTCTTCCCGGTCGGCAGCCAAAACGAGAGCACCTCGCCCTGGACGGCCTCTTCGCGGCCACCGGCAAAGCCCGCAGGCGCAAGAAACACCTCTCGTCGCTCGCGAAAGCGCTCCGGAAAGTCTGTCAACAAGTCGGCAAGGATCTCGCCGTGCCGCCCCTGCGGACGAATCAGGCGAGCCAGCGCAACCCACTCCGTCGACGTTGCAGAGGACATCGGTTCCCTCAGAGCCTACATAAGAACACCGACCTAGGTGTCCCCCTCCGGCCCTGCCGCCCCGGGCACAGCCACGGCCGGCTTCAAACCTTCGCCTTCCACAATATCGAGCGAAAATCTTCGCTGCAACTTCATGCTCGCCGCGCTCAGGATCGTGCGCAAAGAGCGCGCCGTCCGCCCCTGCTTGCCGATCACCTTGCCGACATCGCCTTCCGCAACCCGCAGCCGAAGCAGAGTTCCGCCGTCGTCCTCGATCGGTTCCACGGAGACCATCTCCGGCTGATCGACCAACGACCGAGCGATCTCGGCCACCAGCTCAACCAAATTGACAGCAGGACCCTTTGACGCCAGTGACGTCCCGGCTTCGACCATAAAGCTCACACCTCCTGGAGATCACGATGCTCTGCTCAGAGCTCCCTTTCGTCTCGTCTCTTCTAGGCGAGATCTGCCAGGAGGCACTCAAATCAGCGGAACATTCGGATGCTGGGTCCGGCCCAGGACAGCATCGTCCTGAGAAGCCCAAGGTGACCTCCTCAAGAGGCGGGAGACCCGCGTCCTGAGGAGGTCACTGTCACCAGAGTCTACGTGAGGGGAGGTACGTATGCGCTAGACCAAAAGCGGCAAAGACCGATCGATCGGAACCCAGATGCGCTATCGAAAGTCTCGGTAGGCGGTGACTTACGGGTTGACGGGCACTTCAGCCGGCGCCGCCGGCATCGCCGCCAGCAGCTTGCCCACACGCTCCGAGAGCTGGGCGCCGTTGCCCGTCCAGTAGCTGATCCGGTCGCGCTTCAAATCCACCTGCGCCGGGTTGGTGCGCGGGTTGTACGTCCCCACAACTTCGACCGATCGCCCATTGCGCGCGCGATCCTTCTCAATTACAACAACACGGTAGTGCGGCTGCTTGCGCGCTCCAACACGCGCCAAACGAATCATCAACACGGGCAAAACCTCTCAGAGATCCTATAAAGTAGATGGTCGGGCAGACGCAAAACAAAGCGTCCAACCGACGTTGTGCCGGCGTCAGGAACAGGGGCAGAACCCGCGCCCTCAACATCCGCCGGTGACAGACCAACACCTAAGTATGCGGGATCTAGACTGTTTCCGCAACGCCGGCAGACTCAGCCGACCGGACCGGAAACAAAAACGACAGCACATCGCCCAACCGCCGGGCCCATGCAGCCTCGTCATGCACGGCGCCCTCCACGCGCTCGTACCGCAGATCGACCCCCTCGGTCCAGCCGCGCTGTTCCAAAAGATTGGCCAGCATGTCCGCCTGGTGGAGGTGCCCCGCGCCCTCGGCCGTTCCCATATCCATCCAGATCTTGACCTCCGGCCGGGGTTCGGCATGGGTCACCAGACGCAAGATACTTCCGCCGTTCCACCAGATCGAAGGCGACATCACGGCGAGCTTGCCGAACTCCCCCGGATACCAGAAACCCAGCGCCAGCGAGATCAGGCCGCCGAGCGAAGATCCGCCCACACCGGTGTGCTCCGGTCCAGGAAGCGTCCGAAAGATCCCGTCGATCGCCGGTTTCAGCTCCTCCACCAGAACTCGGCCGTACGCCGGTCCCAGACCTCCGCCCAACCGCGCGTCCCGTGTCGGCGTGTACTCCGCCATCCGACCCACGCCGGCGTTCGCGACAGCCACCAGAATCACCGGTTCCATCGCCGCCTTGGCCGTCAGCCGGTCCGCCGTCAGGTGCGCCTGCCACGTGCAGTTCGTTACATACGAGGTGCGCCCGTCAAACACATTCTGCCCATCGTGGAGGTACATCACCGGATATCGTCCGGTCGGGTTCTCCTCGTACCCAGGCGGAAGATACACCAAGACCGGCCGATCGCCCTCCAGCACGTCCGAATGAAATGTGTAAACACGGTACCGTGGATTGGAGAGCAGATCGTCCCCGATAATCTCCGGCCGCGCCACCCGTGTCAGCCGCATCTCTCGCCCAAACGCGCCGACCGTCGCCAGGTGGCTCGCACCGTCAGTCGCGCCGCCAGGGTTTTCTGCTGTCAAGTCCAAAGAAAGAGATACGCTCCAATACAGTAGGATGTCGAAACACCGGCAAAGGGGAGGCTCATGAAGCGCGAATACTGCCGTTGGTACTCGCCCTCGCTCGGGCGCGACATGGAGCTTCTGGTCTTCGGTCACACCGGCCTGCCCGCCGTCGTCTTTCCCACCTCGTGCGGTCGCTTCTTCGAGTTCGAAGAGCGCGGCATGGTCGAAGCCGTCCGAGGCAAGGTCGAACACGGCCATCTCCAGCTCTTCTGCGTGGACTCGGTCGACAGCGAAAGCTGGTACAACCGCGACGTCCCACCGCGCTGGCGCATCGCTCGACACGTCCAGTACGAGGCCTACATCCTCCGCGAGGTGCTCGCGCTCCAGAGCCAATGGAACCCCAACCCGGCGCGTGTGGCGATCGGCTGCTCGCTCGGCGGATACCACGCCGCCAACATCGCCCTCCGCCACCCGGACCTCTTCACCGGCTTCCTTTCCATGTCCGGCATCTTCGACATGGCGCGCTTCCTGGACGGCTACTACGACGAGGATTGCTACTTCCACACGCCGCCGCACTTCCTCCCCAACCTCCACGACCCCTGGCGCCTCGACCAGTACCGCCGCGGAGCCTACATCCTCGCCACCGGCGTCCACGACCAGTGCTGGGACCACAACGAACACATGGCCCGCGTCCTACGCGATCGAGGCATCCCGGTCCGACTCGACGTCTGGGGCAACAACGCGCGGCACGACTGGCCGTGGTGGCAACGCATGTTGGACGTCTACCTGTAAAGGACCTCTGATGAAGTCCCGCACCATGATGGAGCAAAGAGATGAACTGGAGGATTGTTGCTACCGTGTTGGTGGTCTTAACTTGGCTGGCAAGCACCCATCCGACTACATTGAAATTACACCAGCAATGAAACGTACAATCCTGAATAAGTGGAAGAATCCGGATGGCTCACCCAAAGATATTTCTATTCCGTAGATCAGCAGTTATCGGATTGATAGTGGCTGCGCTTTGCCTCCTGGTTGCGATATGCGTCGCCAGTCTGTTGCAGCCTGCGGTTAGGGCACGGTACCTCTTTAAACAACTGGAGACGCTTCAGCCCGGACGTTCGACCTCGGAGGATGCGCAGCGGCTGGCTAACAAGATAGGGGCGAAGCCCACGCCCTTCGCGCCATGCACCCAGTCCAAGTGTGAGTGGGAGGCGAAGGTAGACAATTCGAGGTTTCCTCTCTGGTGGAAAGGCCTAGGGGTGGCATTCCTTGTTTCTTTTAATGTTGAACACTCAGTAGTCGTGCGCAAAAACACCGGATTCGGAATAGGAACTGAACTATTCTATCCATCTCAAGTAGGAATACAGGAGCAGGAACACTGGGGTAGCTGGCCTATGCCAGAACCACTTACAGCCGGTTGGCAATCGACGGATCGGTCTCGATATGCTTCATTTAGTATCTATATGACTCCCAAAGCCTCGGCGGAGGATCGGAGGCGTTACACAGACTTCAACTTCAGTTGTTTCTGGAAATACAAAGGCTGCAAAGACGCAAGAGAGTTGCTGCCGATCGCGGCCCAAACGCCTCAACCGCCACAGCCGAAATGAAAGGGCCCGGACGCCGAAGTCCCGCCGCCCAAGCCCCTTGACATCCCCGCTACAATTACATCAAGAAAGCAGAAGCATCCACGGCACACCACCGACCCTTCAGGTACGGTACCCTGGCAGCAAAGTACACCCTTAAGTATTTTCTCCTGAAGATTTTGCGCAATAAAGTACCCCTGGGAGGGGTGCCCCAAGCCACAGCTCCTGCGGTTGTGACCATTCCATGATCGGAGCAAAGGGATGAACCGGAGAATTGTTGCTACCGTGTTGGTGGTCTTAACTCTGCGTTGTGCCGCTTCAGCGCAGCGAGCTCCTGGGCTCGCCGACTGCACTCTGGCGAGGGACCGGTTTACTCAACTGAACGATCGCATCCTGCTTGGTCGGGGCTCGTCTTCGCAGCTTACACCGGAGCTTATGAAGGCAAGGACTGAGAGCGTCTAGACTTATGTCACCAAGGTCATCTTGGCGCGCTTGTCGGATAGCGGTGATCCGAGCGCGATCACCAGCTACCTGAAATGCATGCAGGAAAGGGATGGAGAGAAACCGGAGGACCGAACCAACACGCCTTCGGTGTTTGTTGAGGGGAAGAACGGAAACGCGCCGCTCGCGCTGACCGCAATGCTCCTCATGCGTGGGGGATCGGCTATTCCGCAAACCAGGGCACTGGTTCAGTGCTTCGCAAACAAGGATGGTCATTGGGCGCAGGTGCCGAGCGCGAGAGATGCGGAGGCCTATGACGGCTATACCCTGTTCGTCCACTCCCTTCGATCACCAGTGCAGGATGAAGTCTGGTACCTTCTTTCCGGCCGTGTGATTGGGAGCTCAGGAGGATTCTTTCGGTTGGAGGTGATCAGTTGCAGCAAGAGTCGGTTGAAGACCGTGTGGACGCGCGACAACATCTTTCACGGCCAGGTAGAGGTAGAGAGCGACGCCGTGACCCTCAGATACAACAAGCAAGGCGACCCGAGCGTGCCCCCACCAGATGGCGAGCAGTATGGCCCAGAATTCATAATCATGGACGGCGACCCGGCTGATCCTACTCCAGTTCAGTTCTCCGAGAGACTACGCGTTACGGTGAAGGGATTGGAGCCGTAAGCGGCCCCACATGCACCCCCATCTGCGAACGGGCGTTCTGCGCGATCGCAACATCCCTGTCCGACTCGACGTCTGGGGCGACAACGCCCGGCACGACTGGCCGTGGTGGCAACGCATGTTGGACGTCTACCTCTAAGGAACCTCTGATGAAGTCCCGCATTGTTAAGGGCACGGCTTCAGCCGTGCCGTAACCGCCTCTGATGAAGTCCCGCATTGTTATAAGGGCACGGCTTCAGCCGTGCCGTAACCGCGGCCGATGCAACGCGGCTTTAGCCGCTGAGGTAAGCTTTCGCCGGCGCAGCCCCTAAATCAGAGTTCCTCTACCAGTTTACGTATAGCTATAGCTGTGTCATCTCGACCGGAGCAGACAGTTCTATCGTCTGCGCAGTGGAGAGACCTGCAGTTTTGCAACCGCCGAAACTATACCTGTGTGAAAACAGCTCTAAGGAAGGTCTGATTTAATCCTTGTTTTTTTGCGTTTTGCTGGCTGGGGGTTCTTTTTCGCTACTTTTTGGGCTGCGGGTGGAGTGTTGGGCCGGTTGAACACTCAACCGGCGGTTTTCAGGCACACCCCGCCGCCGGCGGGGCAAGGCGTTTGCTTGCGGTGAGCAGGTTGGCCAGCGCGAAGCTGACCTGGAGCCGGTGGAGGTTCTTGCTGAGGCTGCGGAAGCGCACCTTGGCGAAGCCGAAGCGCAGCTTCAGCACGCCGAACACATGCTCCACCCGCGAGCGGGTTGGCTTTCACTCGATCGGCTTCGCGCTCCTCGGGCCAGACGTGCAGGTTGGAGGGCCAGCCCAGGCAGATGCGGTCTTCGGCTCGCGGCGCGCGCTCGGCCAGCACCGCCCCTTTCACATCGGCCACGTTGGCCACCGTCGCGATGACGGTGTGCACCAGCCTGGGTCTCGGCATCCACGCCGATGTGCGCTTCCATGCCGAAATG
>CAXTYQ010000023.1:0-40717 GCA_964248505.1 uncultured Acidobacteriaceae bacterium | reverse complement strand
CCCACCCGCTTGCCCGGCTTCGCCTCCGCCGCTGTCCCCGGAGCCGCCGCGATCCCACCGATCCCGCCCTCCTCCTGAGCGACTTCATCCGCCTCGTCCATCGCCGCCTGCGAGCCCGCCGCCGGCACGGCTTTCGCCGCATACTCAATGTGAAACGGCCCCGTCAGCGCCGCGCCCATCTGCGCATGCTTCGCCAGCAGCTGCCGGCTTTCCGGAGCCATCGCCAGCGCCCAATCAATCCGCCGCTCCGCGCCCTGCGCATCCGTGTACGAGACCGAATACACCTTGTGCTCCTCGTCAAACGTCACGTCCGAAACCGCCTTGAACTGCCAGTCCCGTTCCAGCCCCTTCAGCCGAGCCCGCATCATCTCGAGCTTCGCCGTCCCCTCAAAATCCGCCCGCCGCGCCGGGTCCTTCCCCTCATTCGCAAAGATCTCCGCAAACGCCCGCGTCACCTCGTCGTTGCGCATCCGCTTGTTCACCTTGTCGAAGAACTGCAGGTAGTCATTCAGCCCCGACATGTACTTCGTCAACTCTTTCCCCTCCAGCCGCTCGCCCGCCGCGCCGTACCGGATCAGCATCCCATCCGACGCCCGCTTCACCATCACCTGCACATATTCGCGGTCGTCCTTGATGTACTGCTCAAACTTGCCCTTCTTGATCCGATACAGCGGCGGCTGCGCAATATACACATGCCCGCGCTTGATCAGCTCCGTCATGTGCCGAAAGAAAAACGTCAGCAGCAGCGTCCGGATATGCGACCCGTCGACATCCGCATCCGTCATCAGAATCAGCTTGCCGTAGCGCAGCTTCGCAATGTCGAAGTCGTCCTTGCCAATCCCGCACCCCAGCGCCGTAATCATGGCGCGAATTTCCTCGTGCCCCAGCATCTTGTCGTAGCGCGCTTTCTCCACGTTTAGAATCTTTCCCTTCAGCGGCAGAATCGCCTGAAACTTCCGGTCCCGCCCCTGCTTCGCCGTCCCTCCGGCCGATTCACCCTCAACCAGGTACAGCTCGCACCGGTCCGGCTCCCGCTCCGAACAATCCGCCAGCTTACCGGGCAGCCCACCCCCATCCAGCGCTCCCTTCCGCCGCGTCAGGTCCCGCGCCTTCCGCGCCGCCTCCCGCGCCCGCGCCGCATCAATCGCCTTGTTGATAATCTTCTTCGCAATCTGCGGATTCTGCTCCAAAAACGCGCCCAGCCGCTCATTTACAAACGCCTGCACCGTCCCGGCGATGTCCGAGTTCAGCTTGCCCTTGGTCTGCCCCTCAAACTGCGGCTGCGACAGCTTGACCGAGATCACAACCACCAGGCCCTCGCGCACGTCGTCGCCCGAAAGATTTTCCTTCACATCCTTGAACAATCCCAGCGACTGCCCGGCCGCGTTGATCGTCCGGGTCAGCGCCGTCTTGAACCCCGACAGATGCGTCCCACCATCGACCGTGTTGATGTTGTTCGCAAACGTAAACACCGTCTCCGAGTACGCGTCGTTGTACTGCAAGGCGATCTCCATCGCCACGTTGTCGCGCTCGGCCTCCATGTAGATAGGCTTCTCGTGCAACACCTGCTTGCCGCGGTTCAGGTGCTTGATAAACTCCGCGATGCCGCCGATGTACTTGAACTCCTGATGCTTCGCCTCGCCGGACTTCGCGTCGGTCGTGCGCTCGTCGGTCAGGTGGATCTCGAGGCCTTTGTTCAGGAACGCGAGCTCTCGAAGACGCTGAGCCAAGGTGTCGTAGTTGAACTCCGTGACCGTAAAGATCGACTTATCCGGAAGAAAGTGCACCTTGGTCCCACGCCGCTTCGACGGTCCCATCTTCCGCAGCAAACTGATCGGCGCACCCTTCGAGTAGTCCTGCTCCCATGCATGTTTGTCGCGCCAGATCTCGACATCAAACTCCTCTGACAGAGCATTCACGCAGCTCACGCCGACGCCGTGCAGACCGCCCGAGACCTTGTAGTTTGAAGCGTCGAACTTGCCGCCCGCGTGGAGCATGGTGAGCACCACCTGCACCGCCGGCATCTTCTCGCCGTTGATCACCTTGTCGTCGACCGGAATGCCGCGCCCGTCATCGACCACCGTGATCGAGTTGTCGACGTGGATCGTCACATCGATCCTGGTCGCGTGTCCGCCCAGCGCCTCGTCGACCGAGTTGTCGACCACCTCATACACCAGGTGGTGCAGACCCTGCTCGCCCGTCGACCCGATATACATCGCCGGCCGCAGCCGCACAGCCGCCAAACCTTCGAGCACCGTGATGTTCTCGGCCGAGTAACCGCCACCTTCCACCGGCAGGACATCGTCGTTCAGGTCAAGATCCAGGGTCGCTTCGGTCGGCAGTGCGGTCGTCGCCATCAAATCTCCAGTGCGGTCGATCTGTCCTCTTCAGAGACTCAAGAACTCAAGCCAAATCAGCGCCTTAGCTCGCTCTGGACGGACTTGTCCCGCACCTTAAGTATAGCATTCGCGAGCTTCCGGCCAGCCTCTTCGACGGACCCGAACCAGACTTGCGCATAGCCTCTCGATCCGCGTTTCGCCAGGTCGGTAAACGCCGGGAACCAGCCACTTCAGACGCCTATCTGGACGTCACCTTACAGCCGAAGCCCAAGCACGAAGTCGTCGCACACCATCCGGCCCACCGTAAATGTTCGCGTTCCGATCCGTTCAAAGCCCTGTCGCGCGTAAAACCCCAGCGCCGCATCATTGCGGCCGTACACCCCTAACAACAGCCGGCCGGCGCCGCGCGATCTCGCCTCTCCGACCGCCCACTCGATCAGAGCTCGTCCCATGCCGGCGCCCTGAAATCGATGGAAGAGGTAGATGCGCTTCAGCTCCACATCGCCGGCTTCGAGCGCGACCGGAAGATCGGGCGGACACACCACGGCATACCCGACCGGAGCACCTTTCACCTCGATCAGACAGCACGCCGCATCCTCTGCCGCGATCCATCCGGCATACTTCGCCGCGCTATGCTGCACCGCGCAGTGCGTCAAGATATCCTCGCCCTCCAGATCTCCCGCATAGGTCTCGAGCATCGTCGCCTGTCCCACCAGAGCGAGCGTCTCCGCGTCCCCTGGCGCACATCGCCGGAGCGTCCACATCTCCCGCCTAAGCTCCTGTTTCATCCCTTCAGTTTAGAGCCTCCGCGCCAATGTATCCGGCGACATCCGGCGAAAGGTCCGGCACTCCTATATACTCAAAGGGTTGTCCCTAAACAGCTTCTCCAGAAATTCTAGGATCACCATGCCCAAACTCAAGACACACTCCGGAGCCGCCAAGCGCTTCCACAAGACCGGCACCGGCAAGTTCAAGCGCGGACAGTCGAAGATGCGCCACATCCTCACGTCGAAGGCGACCAAGACCAAGCGCAAGCTCGGCGGGTCGGCGCTGATCTCCGAAGCGGACGCTCCCAAGATCGCCCGCATGATTCCGTACGCCTGAGGACCCTCAGACGACCCAACTCTGATCGAGCCGCTTCCATCCATATGTGAAAGCAATGGGCCATATTCGCAAGGCCCCTGGATCTGCGATCTTCCCCGCGCACTCCACCGAGATCAGCCCAACCCAAAGCGTGTGAAGAGGAACCCTTTCCTCCAGCCGCTCGACCGAAACACCCAAAAGGAGACCGACCATGCCCCGTGTCAAACGGAGTACCAAACGCAGCGACCGCCGCAAAAAGATCCTCAAGCGCGCCTCCGGCTACTTTCTTACAAAATCCAAGCTCTACCAGGCCGCCCAGGAGGCCGTCGAGCGCGGACTTATGTTCGCCTACACCGGCCGCAAACAGAAGAAGCGTCAGTTCCGCTCGCTCTGGATCGTCCGCATCGGCGCCGCCGCCAAGCTCAACGGCATGAGCTACTCGACCTTTATCGCCGGCCTCAAAGCCGTCGGCAACCAACTCGACCGCAAGGTCCTCGCCGACATCGCCGCCAACGACGCCGCGGGCTTCACCGCGCTCGTCGCCCAGGCGAAGGCCGGCCTGGCCTCCAAGCAGCAGGCGGCGTAAGCGACGCGATAATCCGTCACAATCAGGCTCCTTCGGGGGCCTGTTTTGTTTTCTTGATCTCCTGTAAAGGCCATGCCATGGTATCGGTGCGAGGGACACACTTGATCCGTCAATCTGAGCGCGAACAATCCCGGGATCGCGGCCTAGGCTCTGGCCGACTTCTGATCGGGCTGCGTCATCCTGGGCGCCGCGCCCTCTCGATCGCCCTGCTCCTTCTCGGCTGCATCCTCTCCGCGCCCGCACAGCAGGTCGCCATCACCTTCGACGACCTTCCCTCCCACGGCGACCTCCCGCCCGGCGAGACGCGCCTCGATGTCGCAAAGTCCATCCTGGCCACGATCCACGACCAGCACCTCCCGCCTGTCTACGGCTTCATCAACGCCGCCAAGCTAGGGGAGGCTCCGGACGACATAGCCGTCCTCAAAGCGTGGCGCGCAGCCGGGGAGCCTCTCGGCAGCCACACCTGGTCGCATCCCGCGCTCAACGACCTCACCCCAGCGGAGTTCGAAGCCGATATCGCAAAGGACGAACCCGTCCTCACGTCCCTCATGCAGGGCCAGGACTGGCGCTGGTTCCGCTATCCGTTTCTCTTGGAGGGCGACACCCTCGAGAAGCGCCGCGCCGTTCGCCTCTATCTTCAACAGAACCATTACCAGATCGCGGAGGTTTCGATCGACTTTGAAGACTATCTCTGGAATGCTCCCTACGCCCGCTGCGTCGCACGCAACGACAAGAAAGCCATCGATTCCCTGCGCAACAGCTACCTGGCAACCGCCGACCAGTACATCACTGTCTTCCGCGATCTGACGCACACTCTCTACGGTCGCGACATCCCCTACGTTCTCCTCCTCCACATCGGAGCGTTCGACGCAAAGATGCTCCCTGACCTCGTCGCCCTCTTCCGCCGGCGCGGCTTCACCTTTATCACTCTCCCTGAAGCCATGAAAGACGCCGTCTACAAGGAAGATCCCGACATTGCGCTGAAGCATGGCGGCGCCTTTCAAGAACAGGTAGCCACCGCCCGCCATATCAAGTTCCCGCCCAACAGCAAGCCTTACAAAGAACTTGAAGCCGCCTGCCGCTGACCTCTCGGAGGTCAACCCCGGGACGTGGACCTTGGCGCCTCCGCGACCGACCGGCCCTACGCCTGATACCGCAGCTTCAGCCGCAAAAATGGAGCCTCAATCGTGTGATAGCTCGCGACCGCAACCACGGTTGAACCCAGCAGGATCACCAGAAAACACAACAGACTCGTCACCGCTGCCGGGAAGGGAAGCGCTCCGTACATCCACGCCGTCCATCGGTCGATCTGCTCGGAGCAGATGTAGTGCCACAGGTAGAGGCCGTAGCTGTATCGGCCAAAGAAGCGCAGCCAGCCGAACGAAAGGACGCGGCCGGCCGCACTCCCCGCTCGCAGCGCCAGCGAAAGTACAGCGGCATAGAAGATGCCCAGAGCCGTGTATCCAAAGGTCATCATCGGCAAGCTGCCGAACCAGACCGTATCGGCGCGAAGCACGATCAGGGTGACCACGGCCAGAGCGCCCACCAGCGCTATCCATGCGGCGCGCGCCGAGGGCAGCGGCGACAGGGCCAGGAGCGCCCCAAAGAGGAGCGAATCCATCCGCGTCGGCAGGTCCTGGTAGATCGCCCAGCCGTTCGCATGGCCGTGCAGGATCATGCCGGTACGCAGGCAGAACGCAAGCACAACCCCCGTCCAGCAGACGCGCACCAGCGCAGCACGCGACATCCGGCTGCCGATAAACCATGGCCAGATGAGGTAGAACTGCTCTTCAAGCGCCAGGGTCCAGAGGTGATGAAAGTTCAAAGGCCCAAGCGCGCCCAGGCTCTGATCCTGCCCCAGAGCGATGTTGGTGCCGTACAGAAAAAACGGAAGATGCCCGAGCCTCCAGTGGATGTGGAGCAGCGGCGTCAAGCTGAGCGCGACAAACAGGATGAAGTAGTAGAGCGGAAACAGCCGCAGCGCGCGGCGCATGTAGAAGTTCTGGTAGAAGCGCTCCGATCCGCGCTGGCGATAGAGGATCGAGGTAATCAGATACGCCGACAGAACCAGAAAGGCATCGACGCCGGTCCACCCCGGAGACGCTACCAGGCCGAACGCGCCCAAGCCGCGCCGCGGCAGATAGTGAAACAGCAGCACCAGGAGCACAGCGCATCCGCGAAATCCGTCGAGCGCTGTGATGTGCGGCAGAGGCGGCCGCTTCGGTGTCGCTTCCGGAGCTCCGATCTCCGCCACCACCGGCTCCAGCACAGCCCCGCTCCCCGCGCCTGACGGCATCCCTGACCGAAACTCGTCTGCCATGGTGTGCGCCCGGCGGTGGAGATTGAGGTCCAGATTGAGATCCAGGTTCATCGGTGACGTGTGGCTCTGCAAGGGAGGTGCCTGATGAGGCGGATACAACGTATCCTATACCCATGGCCGCACCCAGTTCGCCGCAGGAATCGATCAGCTCCGCCGCCGCTCTCTTTGAGTCGTGGGGACGATACCCAAACTACCCCGCCAAAGTCGTCCCGCTCCACTGGCAGAGCGAGTACCCGGCCGTCACCGAAGGCATGCACGACGGCGTCCTTCCGGTCGGCATGGGCCGGTCGTACGGCGATGTCTGCCTGCTCAAGGGCGGCAATCTCGTCCTCACCACAGGCATGCACCGTCTGCTCGACTTCGACGCCCAAACCGGCATCCTCACCGCCGAGGCCGGCATCACGCTCGCCCAGATCCTCGACTTCTGCGTCCCGCTTGGATGGTTTCTCCCCGTCACCCCGGGCACCAAGTACGTCACGCTCGGCGGCGCGATCGCCAATGACATCCACGGCAAGAATCACCACAGCGCGGCGACGTTCGGCGTCCACGTCCCGTGCTTCGAGCTCGTCCGCTCCGACGGTTCGCGGCGCCTCTGCTCGCGCACCGAAAACCCGGACTTCTACGCAGCCACCATCGGCGGCCTCGGCCTCACCGGCCTCATCACCTGGGCGCAGCTGAAGCTCCGTCCCATCGTCTCGCGCAAGATCGACTACGAGGGCATCCAGTTCCACGGCATCGACGAGTTCCTCGACCTCACCAAACAGGCCGAGCACATCGAGTACACCGTCTCCTGGGTCGACTGCGTCTCGACCGGCAAAAACTTCGCTCGCGGCATCTTCATGCAGGGCGAGCACTCGACCACGCCAGACTCCCTCACCCGCTCGCCCGAACCCAAGCTCGTCTTCCCGGTCGAGGCCCCCGGCTTCGCGCTCAACTCGCTGTCGGTCTCACTCTTCAACACCGCCTTCTTCCACAAGCAGATCCACAAACGCGTCACCGCTCTCCAGGACTACGAGCCCTTCTTCTACCCGCTCGACAAGGTCCTCCACTGGAACCGCATGTACGGCAAGGGCGGCCTCTTGCAGTTCCAGTACGTCATCCCGTGGGACCACGCGTACGAGGGCACGATCGCCGTGCTCAAAGAGGTCGCGAAGTCCGGTCTGGCCAGCTTTCTCGCCGTGCTCAAGGCCTTTGGCGACCGCCCCTCGCCGGGCATGATGAGCTTCCCCAAGCCCGGCATCACACTTGCTCTCGACTTTCCCATCAAACCGGAGAAGAGCTTTGCGCTCTTTCGCCGCCTCGCCGATATGACGCGCGAGTTCGGCGGCCGGCTCTACCCCGCCAAGGACGCCGCCATGACCGCCGCGCAGTTCCAGGCCTTCTACCCGCAGTGGCAGACCTTTGCCCGCTACCGCGACCCACAGATCACCTCCTCCTTCTGGGAGCGCGTCACCGGAGATCACCCGATCCAATGAGCAGCTCCACCACCGCCACCTTCGCCCAAGCGCCGCCTGAGACCAGCACGCGCGCGATCGCAACCCGGGCCAAATCCTCAACGCAACCGAAGAAAATCCTCGTCCTCGGCGCCACCTCCGGCATCGCCGAGGCAACATGCCGCATCTGGGCCCGCGATGGCGCCAGCCTCTTCCTGGTGGCGCGCAACGCCGAAAAACTCGCCATCGTCGCCGCCGATCTGCGCACCCGCGGCGCAGCGTACGTCGACACGGCCGTCGCCGACCTCGACGACACCGACAAACATCCCGAGCTGCTCGCCCACGCCATCAACTCGCTCACCGGCATGGACGTCGCCTATCTCACCCACGGCATCCTGGGCGACCAGCACGCCGCCGAGCAGGACTTCCGCGTCGCCGCGCAGATCCTGCACACCAACCTCCTCTCCGTGGTCTCGCTCCTCACGTGGCTCTCCAACTTCTGCGTCCAGCGCCACGCCGGCACGCTCGCCGTCATCAGCTCGGTCGCCGGCGACCGCGGACGGAAGTCGAACTACCTCTACGGCGCGTCCAAGGCCGGCCTCTCCGCCTTTCTCGGAGGCCTGCGCAACCGCGTCGACCGCGAAGGCGTCACCGTGCTCAACATCAAGCCCGGCCCCGTCCGCACCAGCATGACGGCGAGCATGAAGGGCAGCCACAAGTTCGCCGACGTCAACAAGGTCGCGCAATCGATCGTCCGAGCCGTCGACGGGAGACGCGACACGCTCTACACACCGTTCCAGTGGCGCCCCATCATGTTCGTCATCCGCCACATCCCCGAACGCGTCTTCAAAAAGCTGAACCTGTAATCCCGTTGACATACATTGATGAAGATGAGAGGATAATCTTCCGGCAAACGCCTAAGAAACACTATTGCGCGCGCCGGCTACATAGGGGCTCCTGCGGGAGCCCTTTATCTTTGGAGAAGACGTGAAGCGCGTTGCCATCTTCGTCGATGCCGGTTATTTGTACGCTCAAGGGTCTGCAAGCCTCCAGGGCAACAAGGCTAAACGAGAGAACGTAAGGCTTGACCACGTCACATTCGTGAAGAGATTACGAGCTCTCGCTACGAGTCTGCAGCCCTCAGCATCACTGCTAAGAATCTACTGGTATGACGGAACCTCAAGCGGTCCTACTCTTGATCATCGTACGCTTGCGGATTTGGATGATGTCAAGCTACGCCTAGGCTTTATTAACAGCGTGGGACAACAGAAGGGAGTTGATTCACTTCTCGTGACCGATCTCGTTGAGCTCTCGAGGAACGGTGCGATTTGCGATGCTCTTTTACTCGGAGGTGACGAGGATCTTAGGATCGGTGTTCAGATCGCACAAAGTTTCGGTGTTCGGCTTCACCTGATTGGTATCGAACCTTCCCGAGCATCTCAGTCGCTCCAGTTGCGGCAAGAAGCAGATACAAAGCACGAGTTTTCAAGCGCCGAGATCAGAGAGTTTCTAAGCATTGTGGTCCCCTCCGGCGCTTCAGAACGAGTTGTGATAACGCCTTCTACAGCAACTCAAACCTCTCTAGTAAAAACTCAGAATTCCTCAGAAGATCGCAACGAACTCGAAGCATCTCTTGACCAAGCCATAGAGAGCTTCATTGCGGGGCTCGATCCGGCACAGACGTCGGCGCTCAACACAGCGTTCCAAAGCAGCTTCTCAGTCCCATCTCAGCACGACAGACGTGTCTTAGCATCTTGCAGGACGGCAGTCGGACGCGATCTTACAATGGAAGAAAAAAAGCTGATGCGAGGTCGTTTCATAGCTAGAATTCAAGCGTTAGCGAATCTCTAGACTAGAGGTCCCGTTCGCTTACTGTTGCTGCTGCGCCATCTGCTGCTGCCTGGTCAACGGAGGCGCCTGCTCCGGCAGAGCGGTCGCCCTCTCCACCAAGATCGACCAGTCCTCCGGCACCGGCAACTCCTGGTCGAGCGAGAACGTACCCTCGCTCGGCGTCACACGCACGGCCACCGTCAGATCGCTCTTCGCCCGTCCGCGAAACATCCCGTGCGTTGGCGGAACATCGGAGTAGTCGCGCCCGATCGCCGTCCGAATATGCCGATCGCCCGTCACCAGGCAGTTCGTCGGATCGAACCCGACCCATCCCAGCTGCGGAATCAGCGCCTCTACCCACGCATGCGTGGCCGAACTCCCGGAGCGGTCCGCATCGCTCTCGCCGTGATACAGATACCCGCTCACATACCGGCACGGAATCCGCAGCTTCGACCGCACCAGAGCGATCATGATATGTGCAAAATCCTGGCAGACGCCCGCCCGCGTGCTCAGCGCCAGATCGATCGGCGAATCAACATTCGTCGACTTCGGCTTGTAGTCGAAGTACTCATACATCTGGTGGTTCAGCCGCTGCAAGCTCATTAGCGGGTCGTCCGAGCGCTCCGTGCCGAAGCGCTCTGCAAGAGCATCCAGAGCCGCGGTCGGCTGGGCAAACTCGCTCGGATGCAGCATCTCCCAGAAGTCCCCGGACCGTACCAACTCGTCCAGATCGCCCCATGCCTCGGGCGCGAGAAACGCCGGAACCTGCGCCGCCGGCTGCAACTCCACCAGAGACTCGGCAACGATCACCAGCTGCCCGTGCTGCCCTGGAATATCGAAGTGATGCACATGGTTCTGCAGATGATCGCGATAGGAAAACACGCGGCACCGCGGACTCACCGAAAGGTGAAACGTCAGGCAGCGCTGGTTGCCGTCCGAACGCGGATGCATGTACGTCTCCATCATGCTTTCGCTCACGGCATTGCTGTACAAAAACTTCGTCAGGTGCCGAATCGAGTAGTACATCGCGACCTCCCTGTCTCTAAATGTCAGCACCTATCCAGCCAGCGCAGTCTGAATGCTGTAATCCACATACAACTCATAGATCATCTCGTGAATGGAGCAGCACTGCGCCTTGATGTTCTGCAAATACCCGATCACATCTCCGTTCAGAATGTCCTCCACGCTTGAGTAGCTCAGGGTCGCCTGAAGCCGCCCCGCCAGCCGCTGCAAGGCCTCTGCCCGGTTCTTTCCACTCTGCAGATGAATCGCCTCAAGCGCACCTTGCAAGCTGTCGATCGAGAACCTAAGCGAGTGCGGAAACTCTTGGTCCAGCAGCAGGAACTCGAGAATCCACGCCGGCGAAAGGTCCGCTGTGTACACCTTGCAGTACGCCTCAAATCCGGTCGCCGACCGCAGGAGACCCATCCACTCCAGGTACTCGTTGGCCTCATGCACACGTTCGCGATCGCCCCACAGATCCTCGTGGTACGCCTCAAGCAACATGGCGGTGGCGGACGCGCGCTCGATGTACCGCCCTACCTGGATAAACTGCCATCCCTCTCCGTGACTCATGGTCGAATCGGTGACGCCCTGAAACTGGTGCACCGCCTCCATCACCTGCTGGAGAAACTCGGTCGGCTGCGCCATGCCCGCGCTCAGCGACTCAGGATCCGCCGCACGCTCGATCTCAGGCCGCGTCACCTGGAGGTACAGGCTGTTCAGCCGATGCCACTGCTCGGTCGAAATCTGCTCGCGAACATGCCGCGAGTTCTCCCGCGCCGAGATAATGCACGACACAATCGAGCTCTTCAGCCCCGTGTCAAAGGTCAGCCGCTGCGTCAGCGCGTACGGGTTGCCGTTCCACCGCACATCCTTCGGATTGCCCAGGACAAACAACACCCGCTGCCATCGCCGGTCCGCGTTCAACGGACCCTCATCGAGCATCAGGTTGAGATTGACATCGAGCAGCCGCGTCGTATGCTCCGCACGCTCAAGATAGCGGCTCATCCAGTAAAGACTATCGGCAACACGGCTCAGCATCGGTCTTCCCTTCTCGGAATAGCTACGCCACTTGAGCGGTATGCGGCAGGTGTTCCGCGGTGATCTCGGTCAGGTCGATACGTTCTGAGGCGTGTTGGATATCGATCCCAACCACCCTTCCGTCTCCGTCAAAGTCAACCACCAGGCCATCTGCAATCTCTTTCGAATCGGCGCTGAGTGCCGCCGAGAGATCGATATAAAGTGAGTCGGTGTCCTTGTAGTAATGCAGCTTCATGGATTTCTCCTGGTGTACCCGCTATCGACGAAGGCGTTGTGGAGAGTAAGGCCATCTTCCAGAGTAACTACTCGGAGCACCTTTCCGGGTAAGTCCTCGGAGTGACCCCAGAAGCGAATGCGACCGTCCTCCTGCACTTCGCTGTCGATCGGCGAGGCTATGACAGCCAGACACGATTCGATTCTAAGGTACGGACGCTTGCGAAGCACCTGCTCACGGAAGTAGGTCGTCATTGGAGGAGGTTCGCTCACCGGCTTCTCCACCTCACTGACTCAGCACCCACGTATCCTTGCTCCCGCCCCCTTGCGACGAGTTCACCACCAGCGATCCCTCCTTCAGCGCCACCCGCGTCAGGCCGCCCGGCACAATCGTCACCTTGTCGCCGTACAGCACATACGGCCGCAGATCCACATGCCGCGGCACCATCTGGTCCCCAATCAGGCACGGCGCGCGCGAAAACGAGATCGTCGGCTGCGCTATGTAGTTCCTCGGGTCGGCCTCGATCTTGCGCGCAAACTCCTCGCGCTCGGCAGCCGTCGACTGCGGACCGATCAGCATCCCATACCCACCGCTCTCGCCCACCGCCTTCACCACCAGCTTGTCGAGATTCGCGAGCACATGCTTCCGCTCCTCCGGCCGCGTCATCAGAAACGTCTCGACGTTGTCGAGCACCGGATCCTCGCTCAGGTAATACCGAATGATCGCCGGCACATACGCATACAGCGCCTTGTCGTCCGCCACCCCCGTCCCGAACGCATTCGCAAGCGAGACGTTGCCCGCGCGATACGCATTGAACAGACCCGCGACCCCCAGGATCGAGTCCCCGCGAAACGCCAGAGGATCGATAAAGTCGTCGTCCACACGGCGGTAGATCACGTCCACACGCCGCAAACCGCTCGTCGTCCGCATGTACACGACGTTGTCGTGCGTCACCAGATCGCGCCCCTCCACCAGCTCGATCCCCATCTGCCGCGCCAGGTACGCGTGCTCGTAGTACGCCGAGTTGAACACCCCAGGCGAGAGCAGGACGATGTTCGGCTCCGGCCGGCCCTCCGGCGCCAGCGACCGCAGCGTCCCCAGCAAGAGCTGCGTGTACTGCTCGATCGGACGGACGTTGTACGTCCGAAACAGGTGCGGAAAGATCCGCTTCATCACGCGCCGATTGGTCAGCATGTAACTCACGCCCGACGGCACCCGAAGATTATCCTCAAGCACCGCAAACGATCCGTTCTCAAGCCGGATCAGGTCCGTCCCGCACACCGCGATATACACATTCCGCGGCACCGGCAGACCGCGCATCTGCCGCCGAAAATGCCTGCAGCTGAACACCACCTCGCGCGGCACCACACCGTCTTCGAGGATCCGACCCTCGTTATAGATGTCCTTCAAAAACAAATTAAGCGCCGTGATGCGCTGCGTCAGACCGCGCTCGATCGTCGCCCACTCCGCGCTCGTGATGATCCGCGGAAGCAGGTCGTACGGAAAGATCTGCTCGGTCCCCTCATCCCGGCCGTACACCGTAAACGTGATGCCCTGGTTCAGAAAGCTGAGGTCGGCCGCCTGCTTGCGACGTTGCAACTCCTCCGTCGGCAGCGATGAAAAATGCTCCAGCAAAGGCTGGTAGTGCTCATGGAGATCGACCTCCGACTGAAACATCTCGTCGTAGGCATGGTCCAGCAGATAGTTCTTCAGCGCGGCTTGATCGAACTGGGAAGACGGTGTCCGGGGCATCAGGAACCCTGAGTATAGCGGCACGGGCACCGCCTCTCATAGCAGTATCGCCGCATGGAGCACAACTCCTTTCCCACGCCGGGCATAAGTCTGTCCCGCTCCCAGGCCGATCCGGCAAACCATCGCCACCGGCTGCGGTAGACTAAAGAGACGCGCGTTTTCGCCTCCACCTCGTCCCTCAACCGCGCCCAGACAGGATAATCCCCGCACGTGAGCACCCTAGCCACCAGCACCCAAGCCATCCGCAACATCGCCATCATCGCCCACGTCGACCACGGCAAGACCACCCTCGTCGACGCCATGCTCCGCCAGTCCGGCACCTTTCGCTCAAACGAGGCCGTGGCCGAACGCGTCATGGACTCCAACGACCTCGAACGCGAGCGCGGCATCACCATCCTCGCAAAAAATACCGCCATCCAATACCACGGAACCCGCGGAGCCGAGTCGAAGATCAACATCGTCGACACCCCCGGCCACGCCGACTTCGGCGGCGAGGTCGAGCGCGCCCTCAAGATGGTCGATGGCGTCGTTCTGCTCGTCGACGCCTCCGAAGGCCCGCTGCCGCAGACCCGCTACGTCCTCTCGAAGGCGCTCGAAGCCAAGCTCACACCCATCCTCGTCATCAACAAGATCGACCGCCCCGACGCACGCCCGCAGGAGGTCCTCAACGAGGTCTACGACCTCTTCATCGACCTCGACGCCGACGAGTCCATCCTCGACTTCCCCGTCATCTACACCAACGGCAAAGCCGGCACCGCCACCATGGACCTCAACACGCCCGGCACCGACCTCCAGCCGCTCTTCGACCTCATCATCAACACCATCCCAGCCGCCACCGGAACCCCCGACGGCGACCTCCAGATCCTCGTCACCAACCTCGACTACTCCGACTACCTCGGCCGCCTCGCCATCGCCCGCGTCTTCAACGGCACGCTCAAAAACGGGCAGGAAGTCAACCTCTCCAAGCTCGACGGCTCCCTCCAAACCGTCAAAGTCACCAAGCTCTTCACCTTCAACGGCCTCAAGCGCGAAGACACGGTCGAGACCGCCGTGGGCGACATCGTCGCGGTCGCCGGCATTCCCGGCATCACCATCGGCGAAAGCTTCTGCGCGCTGGACGACCCCAAGCCGCTGCCGCCCATCACCATCGACGAACCCACCATCGCCATCAACTTCTCGGTCAACAACTCCCCCTTCGCCGGCCGCGAAGGCAAGTTCGTCACCTCGCGCAATCTCAAGGAACGCCTCGAACGTGAGCTTCTGACCAACGTCTCCATCCGCGTCGAAGACACCGGATCGCCCGAAACGTTCAAGGTGCTCGGCCGCGGCGAACTCCAGCTCTCCGTCCTGATCGAGATGATGCGGCGCGAAGGCTTCGAGCTGATGGTCTCGCGCCCCACCATCGTCACCAAACGTGTCGACGGCGCGCTCATGGAGCCCTCCGAAGTCCTCACCATCGACGTCCCCGAGAACTTCGTCGGCACCGTCATCGAGCGACTCGGACCGCGCAAAGGCGAGATGGTCAAGATGGCCAACCACGGCTCCGGCCGCGTCCGCATGGAGTTCAAAGTCCCGTCGCGCGGCCTCATCGGCCTGCGCAACGAGATGCTCACCGAGACCCGCGGCACCATCGTCATGAATTCCATCGCCGGCGAGTACATCCCCTACCAGGGCGAGATTCCGCAGCGCCTCACCGGCGCCCTCATCTCCGACCGCAACGGCGTCACCACCACATACGCGCTCGACGGCGTGCAGGATCGCGGCATCCTCTTCGTCGGCGATGGTACGGAGGTCTACGAGGGCATGGTTATCGGCGAGCACTCGCGCGATAACGACCTCGACGTCAACGCCGTGCGCGAGAAAAAACTCACCAACATGCGCGCTTCAGGCTCGGACGACGCACTTCGCCTCGTACCGTACAAGCAACTCACGCTCGAACAGTCCATCGAGTTCATCGCCGAAGACGAACTCGTCGAGGTCACACCCAAGTCGCTGCGGATGCGCAAAAAGATCCTCCAAAGCAATCGCCGGCCAAAGGGCAACCGAGGCGGCTCAACCCTCGAGTAAGCTCCTCAGCAGATCGTAGTCTGGCCCGAGATCCTGACGGACCAGACTACGTTGTGGCAGTTCTGCTTTTCTCGTTGTGGCAGTTCTGCTTTTCTTGTTGTCATTCCCGCAGGGAATCTGCTTTTCCTTTCGGGCGACAAACGCTTGCGACGACTAATCCAGACCTTCCTAAGCGCCTTTTTTGTCGTGTTGACCAGCCCCATGCTTGTGGCCGGCCAGCGCCGCCGAGACCTTGACAACGCTGCGTCCATGCACCCGAAGCGCCTCGTGCAACACCTCTCCCGTCACGCCGAAATGCGCGCTCCAGTAATGGATATCCGACGCTATCTTTGGGTTGATCTCCTTCTCGTCACTCGGTCCGTGCTCAACGTTTGCTGACATCGTTTCCCTCTCTCCGCCTGCGTCATTCTCAATACTTAATCTCAAGCAAACAACAAAGGCCACCACGCGGATGGCCTCTGTCATTGCTACGGTCAAACCGGCCTCGCTTACTTGCCCGCCTGCGCCGTCACGAACCGCTTGTTGATCTCATCCCAGTTCACGACATTCCACCACGCCTGGAGGTAGTCCGGCCGCTTGTTCTGATACTTCAGGTAGTACGCATGCTCCCAGACATCGTTGCCCAGGATCGGGTAAAGCCCCTGCGAGAGCGGATTGTCCTGGTTCGGCGTCGTGACGACCTTCAGCTTGCCGGCCTCAAACACCAGCCATCCCCAGCCCGAACCGAACTGCTTGGCGGTCGTCTCGTTGAACAGCTTTTTGAAGTCGTCGAAGCTTCCAAAATCCTTGTTGATCTGATCGGCGATCGGACCGCTCGGCGGACCTCCGCCCTTTGGCTTCATGATCTGCCAGAACATCGTGTGATTGACATCGCCGCCGCCGTTGTTGCGCACCACCGTGCGAACGTCCTCAGGCACGCTCGCCAGATCCTTTACCAGGTCGGCGGGTGACTTCGCTCCAAGCTCCGGATGCTTCTCTACAGCGCCGTTCAAATTCGTTACATAGGTCTGGTGATGCTTGTCGTGATGCAGCTTCATCGTCGCTTCGTCGATATACGGCTCCAACGCCGCGTAGTCGTAGGGCAAGGGAGGAAGTTCGTAGGCCACGTTTGGATCTCCTGTCGTGCTTGGTCGTGCGGTCGCGTCCGGGACCTATTCCCGGTGCCTTCATACGTCCGTCAGATGCCTCCTTCGCACACCGCGATGCAAACGGGTCTCAACCGTGCTCGCCGCCCTGGTCGAAACCGCCTCGGAACACGCCTGCAGAAGACACCCCGATCCGCCCGCGGCCGCCGCGCATTCTCGGGCCACTTCGGCATTCGCGAAATTTTCTTTGGGACGAAACCGCGTCCCGCGCAATCTAAGCTCCTTATGAGCAACGAACCACTGTACACATGGCTGGACGACGACGGCGCCGCGTTTGGCGCGCCCGGCCTCCCGCCTCGCTGGACCTCCAGCAAAAAAGACGCCGTCATCATGTCCTACGCCGCGTCCAGCCGCATCTGGTACACCGTCTCGCACGGCACCGTCAACGAGATCTACTATCCCACCATCGATCGTCCGCAGACCCGCGACATGGAGCTGCTCTTTACCGACGGATCGTTCTTTCACGAGGAAAAACGCGACCTGGAGTACAGCTTCGAGTACATCGATCCCAAGGCATTCGCCGTCCGGACCGTGGCGACGGCGCCGGGCGGCGAGTACAAGGTCACCAAAGAGTTCATCTCGAATCCGCACCATTCCGTCCTTCTCATGCACGTCAAAGTCGAAGCCGCCCCGGAGATGCTGGCGAAACTCAAGTGCTACGTCCTCCTCGCTCCGCACCTCGACGGTGGCGGCGCCGGCAACTCGGCTCGATCGATCGAAGTCGCCGGAAAGCGCGCTATCCTGGCCTGGAAAGGCATCTTCTCGCTCGCCGTCGGAGTCTCCTGCGGCTTCAGCGCATCTTCCTGCGGCTACGTCGGCAACAGCGATGGCTACCAGGACATCTCGCAACATCGCAAGATGGACTGGCGCTTCGGGCAGGCCCTGGACGGCAATCTCGCGCTCACCGGAGAGGTCGACCTCGGCAAACACCCGGAATTCACCGTCGCCGTCTCGCTCGGCACAGGACACCACGCCGCCCTCTCCAACCTGATGCAAACCCTGGCTACACCGTTCGCCGAACACCGCGACCACTTCATCGCGCAGTGGAGGCGCGTCGCCACGCCGGATGAGATCGCCTCGGCGTCGGGCGATGGTGGACGTCTGCTCGGCATCAGTCAGGCCGTCGTCCTCACCCACGAGGACAAAACCTACTCCGGCGCGTTTATCGCCTCGGCCTCCATCCCCTGGGGCAACGCCAAAGGCGATGCCGATCTCGGCGGATACCATCTCGTCTGGACCCGCGACATGGTTCAGTCCGCCACCGCCATGCTCGCCTGCGGACGCACCGACACAGCTCTCCGCGCGCTCGTCTATCTCGCCTGCACCCAGCTCCCGAACGGCTCCTTCGCCCAGAACTTCTGGATCGACGGAACACCGTACTGGACCGGAATTCAGCTCGACGAGGTCGCCTTCCCCATCGTGCTCGCATGGCGCCTCCTCAAGCTCAACGCCCTCGGCGAATTCGATGTTCTCCCCTTTGTCGAACGCGCCGCCTCCTTTCTCGTCCGCTTCGCTCCGGTCACCGAGCAGGAGCGCTGGGAAGAGAACGCCGGATACTCCCCATCGACGCTCGCCATCGTCATCTCCGCCCTTGTCTGCGCCGCGGACATCGCCCGATCGCGTCAAAACGACGCCCTGGCCGGCTACTTCGAGACCTTTGCCGACTGGATCGAAGCCAATCTCGAGCGTTGGACCACCACCACCGAGGGCGTCCTCCACCCTGACGTCAAGCACCACTACGTGCGCATCCAGGCACCCGCCCCCGGACAGCCCTTCTACAACCCCGAGATCCCCGTCGGCTCCATCCGCATCGCCAACCGCGGCCCCGGCGAAAAAGACGTCTTTGAAGCCCGCGAAGTGATCGACGCCGGATTCCTCGATCTGGTCCGCTACGGCATCCGCCGCGCCGATGATCCGCTCATCGTCGATTCGCTCAAGGTCGTCGACCACCTCCTCAAAGTCTCCATGCCGAATGGCGTCTGCTGGCGCCGCTACAACCACGACGGCTACGGACAGCGCGACGACGGAGGCCCTTACGTCGGCTGGGGACAAGGCCGCGCCTGGCCGCTGCTCGCTGGCGAACGCGCCCACTACGAACTCGCCGCCGGCAACGACATCGCGTCCCTCGTCGCCTCCATCGAGCATTTCTCGTCCCTCGGCGGCATGCTCCCCGAGCAGATCTGGGATGCCGCCGACATCCCCGCGGAAGCCATGTTTCTCGGACAATCCGCCGGCTCCGCCCAACCCCTCGTCTGGGCCCACGCCGAGTACATCAAACTCCTTCGCTCCGCTCACGACAAACAGATCTTCGACCGCATCTCCGTGGTCGAAGATCGATACGCCGTCGCGCGCGAAAAACGCACCTTCACCAGCACCATCGAGATCTTCAAACTCTCCCGTCCAGTCGATCAGATCCTCGCCGGCCACACCCTCCGCATCGTCAACCCCGAGAGCTTTTGCGCCCTCTACACCGTCGACAACTGGGCCACAAGCACAACCGTCCAATGCAGCAGCGTCGGCCTCTCCGGAGCGTTGGCCGATATCCCCACACGCCCCGACCAGACCGGCAAAATCGTATTTACCCTCAACTGGTCGGGCACCGCCGGCCAAGACAGCAAACCCGACCCCGACCGCTGGCTCGGCCACAACATCGAGGTCAACATCGTCCCCCCACCGACGCTCTCCTCCTAAGAACGTCTCGGCCAGCACGATCTCAACTCCAGGATCTCAGCACCAGGATCGCGCATCCCACATCAACGACTCCCCCTGTAGACTGTCTCGGGGCTAAACTTCAGACAGACATCGCCGCCTACCCCCCCTGACTGCGGTCAAAAAAAAGGATGCAACCATGAGTGCTCAGCTCGAAACCCCGAACCTCTCCACAGAGAATCTCAACTCTCAGGACATCGACCAGATCTCCATCAACACACTCCGTCTCCTGGCCGTCGATCAGGTCGAAAAGGCCAAATCCGGCCACCCGGGAGCACCTCTCGGCTGCGCCCCCATCGCCTATCTTCTCTTCCACAAGCTCATGAAGTTCAATCCGACGGATCCGCTCTGGTCCGATCGCGACCGCTTCGTCCTCTCAAACGGCCACGCCTCCGCCCTGCTCTACGGCGCCCTCCACCTCACCGGCTACGACCTCCCGATGGAGCAGCTCATGCAGTTCCGGCAGTGGGGCTCCCACACCCCCGGCCACCCCGAGTACGGCGAAACTCCAGGCGTCGAGGTCACCACCGGTCCCCTCGGCCAGGGCCTCGCCGAAGCCGTCGGCCTCGCCATCGCCGAGCGCCACCTCGCCGCCGTCTTCAACCACGAAAACAACACCCCCGTCGACCACTACACCTACGTCCTCTGCGGCGACGGCGACCTCATGGAAGGCATCTCGCACGAGAGCTGCTCGCTCGCCGGAACCCTCGGCCTCGGCAAACTCATCCTCTTCTACGACGACAACCTGATCTCGCTTGACGGACCCACCGAGCTCTCCTACACCGAAGACGTCACCAAGCGCTTCGAGGCCTACCACTGGCACGTCCAGCAGGTCCTTGACGGCAACGATCTCGCCGCCCTCGAGCGCGCCGTCCTGAACGCGAAATCCGAGACCACCAAGCCCTCGCTCATCCGCGTCCGCACCGTCATCGGCTACGGCAGCCCCAAGGCCGGCACCAACAAGGTCCACGGAGAAGCTCTGGGCACCGAGGCCGCCAAGGAAACCAAGCGCAACCTCGGCTTCCCTGACGACAAAACCTTCTACGTTCCCGAGGCCGCCGGCAAGAACTGGGCCGAAGCCAAGGAAAAAGGCAAAAAAGCTCAGGAAGCCTGGCAGCAAAAGTTCGAAGAGTACAAAAAGGCCTATCCCGAGCTCGGCGCCGAGTACGACCGCCGCACCTCCATGAAACTCAAGGAAGGCTGGGACAAATCTCTCCCCGTGTTTCCTGCGGGTCCCGATGCCAAGCCGATCGCGACCCGCAACGCCGGCCAGACCGTCATGAACGCCATCGAAAAGGTCGTGCCCGAGCTCTTCGGCGGCGCCGCCGACCTCACCAGCTCCACCAAAACCATCTTCAAGGATTCCCCCTCCTTCCACGTCGACCCCAAAGGCCGCAACGTCTTCTTCGGCGTTCGCGAGTTCGGCATGATGGCCGCCGTCAACGGCCTCTCGGCGCACGGCGGCATCATCCCCTTCGGCTCCACCTTCTTCACCTTCTCGGACTACTGCCGCTCCGCCCTCCGCATGGGCGCGCTCCAGTCGTCCCACTCGCTCTATATCTTCACGCACGATTCGGTCGGCCTCGGCGAAGACGGTCCCACCCACCAGCCGATCGAGCACCTCATGGCCCTCCGCGCCATCCCGCAGCTCACCGACTTCCGCCCCGCCGACGCTAACGAAACCGCCGCCTGCTGGCAGCTCGCGCTTGAACGGCACTCGGCCGCCTTCATGGCCCTCTCGCGCCAGGACCTCCCCGTCCTCGACAACGAGAAGTACAAGGTCCGCGAAGGCGTCCGGAAAGGCGCTTACGTCCTCGACGGCTCCGGCAAGGACATCATCCTCGTCGCAACCGGATCCGAGGTGTCGCTCATCATGGAGGCCGCCGCGAAGCTGAAATCCGAAGGCATCAACGCCACCGTGGTCTCCATGCCTTCGTTCGCGATCTTCGAGCAGCAGGAGAAGATCTACAAAGACGAGGTCTTCCCCGAGAGCATACCCAAGCTCGCCGTCGAAGCCGGCGCGACCATGGGCTGGTGGAAGTACGTCGGCCACAACGGCGACGTCATCGGCCTCGACCGCTTTGGCGCCTCCGCACCCGGCCCGATCGCGCTCGAAAAGCTGGGCATCTCCCTCGAGCACGTCCTCGAAGTCGCCCGAAAACTCGTCAAGAAATAAGCACCCCCAGCATCAAACCGAGCGTCCGGACCGGAGGCGGGCTCAGCGACAACCGCCTCCTGTCCGATCTCCTCGGAGTCTGTCAACGGAGCCCGTCAATATGGTCCCCACCGAACGCGAGATGGTCCGCAAACCCGACCCCGTCGAACCCCAACCCGAGCGCTTCACCTCGCTCCAGCCCACGTACGAAGACACCGTCCCGCCCGACCCCGAAGAAGATTGGGAACTCGACCGATAGCTTGCCTTGAGTCCGCGAACCGGTGGTGGAAAAAACGATCCAAAGGTAAACAAGATCGCCTGAAAGAGGCGAAAGAGCGTGAACAGGTCGCACGCGAGGCGCTTCGGGCACTCCGCAGTCTCCCTGTTCGAGCCCGTCCTCTCGATTATGTGAAGTTAGAAGTGCTTCAAAAGGGTAAGCTAAACAGAGCCATTAGCGACCGAAAACGTTCGGAGAACCACTCCAGAAAGGGTAAAGGCGCGAAGCGATGACTTTAGGTCCAGGCTTTGGAAGCCATGATCTGCATCTGGGGCAGACTTCTTCGTCGTTGCGCGACAGTTTCGGCAAGCCAGCAGCCATCCGACAAACTGGAACCTTTCGCGACTTCTGGCTCTACCCCGCCCTTGGTCTTGAAGCAGTCGTCTCCAGAAGGACAGGAAAAGTTCTCAGCCTCTTCTTCTCACGCGCAGAGACCTCCGATCAGTCTGCCGCCTCATCCCTGCTTGAGAAAACCCTGCTTGAGAAAACTTTGCTTGAGAAAACGCTGCTTGAGAAAACCGAAGCGAGTGTCGTCGATCAGTTTGGCTCGCCTGATCTCAGCGGTGGCGGCTTCCAGCTTCCCGGCGGCAACCACGTTGATCGCTGGTTCAGCTACGACCGCGGGATCGGCTTCCACTTCGATCGTCACGGGCACGTCAAGACCGTTTCCATCTTCGCACCGAAGCGAAAAGTCAAACTTCGCGAACCCGAGGCACGGCATGGCCGCGGCCGCTCCCATGCCATCGCAGCCCTTCGGCAATCACCTTTACAGGACGTGCACCCATGAAGATCGCCATCGCCGCAGACCACGCCGGTTTTCCCCTCAAGGAAGAGGTCAAGACGTACCTGGCAGGCCGCTCCGAACACCAGCTCGAGGACCTCGGCGCGTTCACGCCTGAACCGGAAGACGACTACTCCGACTTCGCCCTCCGCGTCGGCAAGGCTCTCATGGCCGGGACCGCCGACCGCGGCATCCTCATCTGCGGCTCCGGCGTCGGCGTCTGCATTGCCGCCAACAAGATGCCCGGCGTCCGCGCCAGCATGTGCCACGACACCTACTCCGCCCACCAGGGCGTCGAACACGACCAGATGAACGTCCTCGTCCTCGGCGCGCGCATCATCGGCCCAGCACTCGCCTTTGAGTGCGTCGACGCCTACCTCCGGGCCAATTTCATCGCGGAACAACCCCGCTTCGTCCGCCGCCTCAACAAGGTCAAAGCCATCGAAGCCGAGTACATGCCCTCCGCTGCCGGTACCGTTCTCAAATCCTGAGCGCTCGTTTGGCGCAGTCCCTCCGCTCAAACGCATACAATTAAGAACATCTCGGGAACAGTATGGCCTGGTTTGGCAATGAGGCGGCAAGCTGCTCGTGATCCAGATCAGATCCATATCTAATCTGGATCCAATCCAGATCCGATCCAGATCTAAGTCCAATGCTCTGAAGATTTTGCACGGAAACAGGGGGGAGGTGGGAGGGTCCCTCCCGCGCTGGAATTTGCCATCCCTTCCCAACGTCCTGCTGTGAATCTGCATCGGATAGGGAGTCGTCGCATCAGAGGACATATCCGGAGCTCTCGCACTGCTACGGAACGGGGCGCGACGGATCTAGCCGTACCGATAAACCCAGCGAACCCAACGCCCGAGGAACCGCATTATGGCGACCGCCGAACTCAGCATCAGCCCCACCGTCGCAGGGACGCAGGGCGAGCGCAAACCCGATCCCTGCATCGTCGTCATCTTCGGCGCGTCAGGCGATCTGACCAAACGCAAACTCCTCCCCGCGCTCTACCACCTCGACCAGTCCGGCCTCCTCCCGCAGGAGTTCACCGTCGTCGGCGTCGCCCGCCGGCCGCTCGAAAGCAGCTTCGCCCCCGACATGAAGGACGGCATCCTGTCCGGCGGCGGCGTCGATGCAAACGACCCCAAGCTCACCCCCTTCGTCGACCGTATCCAGTACCACGCCATGAACTTCGACGACTCCGCCGGCTACGAGGCGCTGAACAAAAAGCTCGGCGAGCTCGATGGGAAGTTCAAGACCGGCGGCAACCGGCTCTTCTACCTCGCGGTCGCGCCCGAATACTTCTCCGACATCATCAAGTACCTCGGCGAGAACGGGATGAACAAGCCGGAGACCGCGGCCGGCGGCACCAAGCAGAGCTGGGTCCGCGTCGTCATCGAGAAGCCCTTCGGTCACGATCTCGAATCGGCCCGCGCTCTCTCCGACGAGGTCAACAAGGTCTTCCACGAAGACCAGATCTTCCGCATCGATCACTACCTCGGCAAAGAGACCGTCCAGAACATCCTGGTGTTCCGCTTCGCCAACGGCATCTTTGAGAACGTCTGGAACCGCAACTACATCGACCACGTCGAGATCACCGCTGCCGAATCGATCGGCATCGAGGGCCGCGGCCCCTTCTACGAACAGGCCGGCGCGCTCCGGGACGTCGTCCAGAACCACGTCATGGAACTGCTCTCCTTTGTCGCCATGGAGCCGCCCGTCTCCTTCGACGCCGCTGCCGTTCGCGCCGAGAAGGTCAAGGTCTGGAAGGCGATCCAGCCCATCCACCCCTCCGATACCGTCCGCGGCCAGTACGGCCCAGGCAAGGTGGATGGCCAGCAGGTACCCGGCTACCGGCAGGAGGATCGCGTCAACCCGCGGTCGCAGACCGAGACCTACGCTGCCGTGCGCCTGGAGATTGAGAACTGGCGATGGGCCGGCGTCCCCTTCTACGTCCGCGCAGGAAAACGCCTCACCAAGCGCGTCACCGAGATCACCATCCAGTTCAAGCAACCGCCGCTTCTGCTCTTCAAGGATCCCGAAGGCAAGGGCGCCGAGAGTATTCAACCCAACATCATCTCCATGCGCATCCAGCCGGATGAAGGTATAAGCCTCAGCTTCAGCGCCAAGATCCCCGGTCCGAACATGGACATCGGCTCCGTCAATATGGACTTTTCCTACGCCGCCACCTTCGGCAAGTCGTCGGCCAACGGCTACGAACGTCTCCTGCTCGACGCCATGATTGGGGACGGAACGCTGTTTGAACACCGCGACGGCGTCGAAGCCACATGGGCTCTGATGACGCCGATTCTGCAGTCCTGGGCGGCAAACCCGATCCGTGACTTTCCGAACTACCCCGCAGGCACATGGGGACCCGCAACCTCGGACGCGCTTCTCAAATTTGACGGAAGGAATTGGACCAAGCTCTAGGCAGCCCGGCCTCATCTGCTCGCCTACGTCCACCTTAAGCCCTATGCCCGCCGCGCCCATCACAGTCACATGCGGCATCTGGAACTCGCCCGCGGACGTTGCCCTGGCCGCGGCACGGATCTTCACCGATGCCGTGGTGCAGGCGGCCGGCAGCCAGGGTGTAGCCCGCGTCGCTATCTCGGGCGGAACGACGCCCAAGGCCATGTTCGGCGTTCTGGCCGATCCGTCCCAGCCCTTTTTGAACAGCATCCCCTGGGACAAGCTCCATCTGTACTGGGTGGACGAGCGCTGCGTTCCGCCGGACAACGCGGAGTCGAACTTCCGTATGACCGAGGAAGCCATGCTCAGCAAGGTTCCCCTGCCGCCTGAGAACATCCATCGCATGGAAGGAGAGCTTGATCCCAAGGAAGCCGCTTCTCGCTATGAGAGCGTCCTTCGCAACACGATGCGCCTCGAAGGTGCGGAGCTGCCTGTGTTCGACCTCGTTCTTCTAGGCATGGGCGACGACGGTCACACGGCCTCGTTGTTTCCGCACACGGACGCTCTCCACGAGATGAGCCGCCTGGTGGTCGCGAATCACGTTCTGCAGAAGGAGACGTGGCGCATCACGCTGACTTGGCCGGTGATCAACCAGGGACGGCAGGTCGCCTTTCTCATCGAAGGCGCGGGCAAGGCCGACATTCTGGCGGAGGTGCTCACAGGTCCAAAGGATCCGGAGCGGCTCCCTTCGCAACTCATCCGTCCAGCGAACGAGAGGCTGCAATTCTTCCTTGATGAGGCAGCAGCAGCGAAGCTGCCTACCACTGAAAACACCGTGAGCCTGCCCGGCGGAATCCACCGGGTCGGCACCCTGGAGCTATAAGCCATGAGCTCGCTCGTCCTTGCAGGCGATATCGGTGGGACCAAGGTACACCTGGCGCTCTACAGCTTTGAGGGTGGGCGCCTTCGGGTGGTCCGCGACGAAAAGTTTGCCGCGGGTGAGTTTGCCGCGCTCGACCTGGTGGTGAACAAGTTCCTCTCCGCTGAATCGGGCGAGGGCAAGGACAGCATCGTCGCTGCGTGCTTCGGTTGTCCAGGCCCCGTTCGCGACGGTCGCCTGAAGCTCACCAACCTGCCCTGGACGCTCGATGTGCACGACCTCGCAAAGAGTCTCGACATCCAGCACATCTTTCTGATCAACGACCTCGAGGCAAACGGCTACGGCATCCCGGAGCTCGCCCCGGAGAGCATCTACACGTTGCATCGCGCCGACGACAGCTCGGTCGGCCATCGCGGCCTGATCGCTGCCGGTACCGGCCTGGGTGAGGCGCTGCTGATCTGGGACGGAAAGCAGCACCATACGCCGCTCCCGTCCGAGGGCGGCCACTGCGACTTCGGACCGCGAACCGATACGGACGTCGCTCTGCTCCAGTATCTTCGGCGCACGCTCGGTGGACGTGTCAGCTGCGAGCGCGTCGTCTCCGGCCTGGGAATCCGCAATGTCTACGCGTTTCTCCGAGATGACCAGAAGTGGGAAGAGCCGGCGTGGCTTCGCGAGCGCCTGTCCGCGGCTGCCGACCCGAACGCCGTTATCGGCGAGTGCGCCGAAGATGGATCGAGTCCGATCTGCTTTGAGACCATGCAGATCTTCTCGGCGGCGTACGGCGCCGAAGCCGGCAATATCGCTCTCAAGGTGCTGGCAGCAGGTGGCATCTACCTCGGCGGTGGCATCGCCCCCAAGATCCTGAAGACGCTTGCAAATGGTGCTTTCACGGAGGCTTTTCTGGACAAAGGCCGGCTCTCCTCGGTCCTCGAGGCGATTCCCGTTCGGGTCATCCTCGACGACACCTGCGCCCTCCTTGGAGCCGCGGCCTACGCCGAAGCACGGGCCTCCGAGATCTCCGGCCGATCCGCTCGAACTGCGTCCATCTCTGCCTGATGGTGTCGCCGTTTCGTCTCGCTGCGTCCGGCCATTTAGTCGCAGCCATTTAGTCTCAAGGGATGCGATCTGTAACTCGCTCTCGCCCAGTTCTTCTTCTTCTTTCTGTCGTGCTTCTATCAGCAAGCCTGCGTGCGCAGCGCCTTCCGACCAACGCTCGTCCCGAGCACTACGTTCTCCATCTCACCCCAAATCTCCGGGCCGCCACATTTGCCGGAAGCGAATTGATTGACCTCACGCTGGACCAGCCTAGCCGAACGATTACGCTGAATGCCGCCGAGCTTCAGTTTGTGTCCGTCACTGCAATCACAGCGAAACGGAACCAGGTTTCGACCATTTCGGGAGCCCCGCGACCTGCAGAAGAGCAGACCGCAACGGTCAGCCTGGATGCCGGCAAGGAGCAGGCGACCTTCACGTTTCCACAGCCGCTCGCTGCCGGCCCGGTCACGCTTCACATCCGCTACACCGGCGTGCTGAACGACAAGCTGCGCGGCTTTTATCTCTCCAAGACCAAGGCGCGCAACTACGCCGTCACGCAGTTCGAGCCGACGGACGCGCGTCGCGCCTTCCCGGCCTTTGACGAACCGGCGATGAAGGCCACCTTCGATATTGCGCTTACTGTCGACACCGGCGACACGGTTCTCTCCAACATGAACCAGATCACGGACACACCCGCGGGCGCCGGCAAACATACCCTCCGTTTCGCGACGACCCCGAAGATGTCCACGTACCTCGTGGCCTTCCTGGTCGGGGATTTCCACTGCACCGGCGGGTCTTCGGACGGCGTTCCGATCCGCGCATGTTCCACGCCAGACAAAGTCTCCATGACTCGCTTTGCCGTCGAATCGGCGAAGTACATCCTGCATTACTACGACACATACTTCGGCATCAAATACCCCCTTCGCAAGCTCGATATGGTCGCTCTTCCAGACTTTGAGGCTGGAGCGATGGAGAACTTCGGTTGCATCACCTACCGTGAGACAGACCTTCTGCTGGATCCCAAGTCGGCGGTCACCGCGGACCGGATGCGCGTCGCCAATGTGGTTGCCCATGAGATGGCGCACCAGTGGTTCGGTGACATGGTGACGATGCGTTGGTGGGACGACCTCTGGCTGAATGAGGGATTTGCGACCTGGATGGAAGCCAAACCGGTTGCGCAGTGGCACCCCGAGTGGCACATTCCCGAAGAGACCGCACGTAGTCTGGACGCAACGCTGAATGAGGATGCTCAGGCGATCACGCGCACGATACGAGCAAGGGCCGAAACTCCCGGAGAGATCAACGAGCTCTTTGACGGGATCGCTTACGGGAAGGCCGGTGCGGTCCTTGGTATGGTCGAGCACTACCTTGGCGAAGAGACGTTTCGGCAGGGCGTGCACAATTACCTGAGCGCCCATCTCTACGCGAACGCGACTGCCGAGGATTTCTGGAACGTGCAGACGAGCACCAGTCATCAGCCGGTCGACAAGATCATGCAGAGCTTTGTCGATCAGCCGGGTGTTCCGCTCCTCACGCTGGCCTCGACTCCGACCGACGGCCAACTGCGTCAGGGACGCTTCTTTCTCTCGCTGGCGACCGTGCATTCCGCCGACGAACGAGAGGCGGCTCGTGTGTGGACGATCCCTGTCTGCGTGACATCTACGTCCAAGCAGGCCTGTGCGCTTATCTCCCAGACGGAGAGCTCTCTGCCTGCCCTTTCCAGCCGACGCAGTGGGTTCGTCTACGCCAACGCAGATGGCATTGGCTACTACCGTACGGCCTATCCCTCTGCGCAGCGCCTGGCCATGGTGGAGAAGGCGGAGACGGCCCTCAAACCGACAGAACGCATCAGCCTCATCGGTGACCAATGGGCTTTGACGCGAGCAGACTACGCAAGCGTCGCGGACTTCCTGCGGCTCCTGCTTGCGCTTAAGGGCGATCCGAGCGCAGCTGTTCTCAACACGGCGATCGACAAGACGGACGCGATCGGAAACAGTCTGGCCGCCGACACAGGACAACGTAAGGCGTTTGCTGCCGCGCTCGCGACGCAGTTTGCTCCCGTGTACAACGCTCTCGGCAAGCCGCAAAAGAGCGATACCCTGGACGTAAGTCAACGGCGCGCGCGTCTCTTCGAGCTGCTCGGTGCTGCCGATGATCCTGCTGTTCTCAGGGAGGCTCGGGAGATTGCCGACCAGATCTTCCCGGCGCAGCAGGGGCGTCGAGAACGCAGAAACACGAGGGAAGGAGATGCAGCTCTCGCCGATGCTGCCGTTGTAGTTGCGGCGGCCCATGGATCTCCCGTCCTTTACGACCGAGTGCTGAAGATGAGCAAGGATGAACAGGACCCGGCACTTCAGACCGAGGCCTTACGAACTCTCGCGCTCTTCCCGGATCCGACGCTCGTGACGCGCACGCTTGAGTACGCCACGTCCGGGCAGGCTCGCAACCAGGACAGCTGGATTCCCATGGTCGTCCTGCTTACCCGACGGGAGACGCGCGAGGTTGCCTGGGACTGGATCCAGCAGCATTGGGGCTTGGTTCAGGCGCAATTTACCACCAACTCAGGGTCCCGGATCGTCGCGGCGGCTGGAAGTCTGTGTACAGAGACCCAGAAAGAGCAGGTCGCAAACTTCTTCAGGGAGCACAAGGTCGAGGCCGCCGACCGCACACTTTTGAAGGCTCTGGACAATATCGAAAGTTGTGTGAAGCTGCGGGAACAGCAGGCTCCAAACCTTGCGGAGTGGCTTACGGAGCAGACAAGGATCTCTCAAACAGGGGCGGACACGGCAGCGAGCGCTGATGGTCTTCGGCCCTGAGGTCTGGCGGACCTGGCCGAGCCGAAAGAGGTCTGAGATGCCGGCGAGGGATGGTTGACATCCATCTCCGGCCCAAGTAACTTCCAACCTGAGGACACCCCATGAAGAAAACCGGCCTTATACTCCTTGGCTCTGCTCTCTTTTTCTCTGTCTCGATGTCGCTTCACGCACAGACGCCGATCAACGGATGTATCAACTCGCCCGAGAATCCGACCGCGATCCTTGCTCTGCTCGGGTCCGCTGGTGCTTTCCTCTCGATGCGTCGAAAGAGGTAGGATCAGGATCCGAACTGTCCGGATTGGGTGAGCGGACACGGGCTTCGAAGTAGATCGTCGCAGTACGTCTGCGCCTCTATGTGCGCGTGTGTTGGTTCTGACACCATTTTTTGGCAGGATCGGTAGCGGATTCCTATGTCCACACTTCCAGTCCCTGCTTCCTTCTCGACCAAGGTTCCCGTTAGCGATCGCCAGCCCGCGTCGGCAACGTCGGCAGCTGTAGCCACCGTTCTAAGCGTTCTCGGTGTCTCTGCTATCTGGCCGACCGCGCTGTATCTCTGGTCGCTTTGGACGACAGACCCTCTTAAGTCGATCGGGATGTTTATACCGATTGTCAGTCTGGCACTGATCCTGCAGGTCTGGCGACGGCTCGACTGGGAGATGCGAGGCACATGGTGGGGTCTTGGGCTGCTAGTCCTGACCGCCGCCGCGGTTCACCTTCGCGAGCAGGCTGTGCTGATTTACATCCTGTCCTCAAGCTGGTCGATCAATCTGCCGCCGCACTCCTTTGTCGCCTTCAGCTACGTCTCTGGAGCCGTGCTTCTCTTTGGCGGCATTCGCCTGTACCGTGCAGCCTTGTTCCCGATTCTGCTGATCTGGCTGGTAAACCCGGTTCCACATATCTTCAACGTCTTTGTTGATCTTCCGCTTCAGCGGATGTCAGCCCATGTAGCCCGCGCGTTTGCTCACGCTCTTGGACAGCCCCTGACGCCCGACCAGATGCGGCTGATGTTTACGCCTGACTTCGGGATGTTTATCGCTCCGGGCTGCAACGGGATCCGCGGTGCGGTCACGATGGGGATCATCGCCCTGGTCGTCGGATACCTCGCCCGCTTCCGTCTGTCCGCTCGTTTCGTTGCCGTGGTTGCCGCTGTTCTTCTTGGATATCTCTTCAACTTCGTCCGTCTTTGTACGCTGGTTCTTTACTACATCGTCGCGCTCAGATCCACGTGGCTTCAGATGCATGCGGAGATGGCGGACTATCTCATCGGCGGCGCGCTCTTCCTATTTGCGACGTGGCTGCTTTTTCGCGCAGTGCGCTTCTTTGGTGCTCCGCCTCCGGATGGGCCGGAACCGTCTCCGTTCACCGGCACGAAAAACTCGATCGATCGGGCGCGTGACATGGCCTCATCGCTGTCAGGACGGAGCGTTGCGCTTCGTTTCGGAGCCATGTCACTGCTGATTCTCTTTGGCGGTTCGCGGCTGGTTTATGGTTTGGCTCAAGCTCGCTCCATCCGCGCGGTCTACCCTGATGCGAAACAGCTGGGCCGGTTCCCGCAGCAGATTGGCGCTTATACACTTGTTCGGTCCTGGAACGAGAGCCTTCCGGCGGGCGCTCTTGTTTATCACTGGGCGGAGTACGCTCGGCGGGGAGACGACACTCACATCGCGATCGGCGTTTCGCCGGTGCTGGGGGCGCATGACACCCTGGTCTGCCACTCTGCTCGCGGCGAGGATCCACTCTGGCACGAACAACTGAACATCGCTACGGCCGGAGATGTCAGTACCGGCTTCAGCACGTCGTTCTTCAACGATGGTGCGACACAGTACATGGAGGCCTCTACTCTCTGCCAGGGAGCAACGTGTGGAGAGTACGCACCTGCGGAGAATCGGCGGGGGTTCGTTTATAGCAAGCCGGATCCGGTGGGTCTGCTTCTCAGTCTTGATGACCAACGGCCTATTCCCATCCTGCTTCGGGTCGAGACGATCGACACCAGCCTCGCTCCCGACCGCGCTCGTGCACAGTTGCTCGGAACTCTGCGCAGCTTTCTCTCCTCGGTTCGCCTGGATGGCTTGACCGAACCCTACCGTCAACGCTGATCCCGATCCGAGCGGCGTCACCGCGCGATGGCGAGATCTGCGTTCAGAGCATCGAGAGCGGAGGCCTGGGCTCCTGCATTGTCGGCGGTCGCCGGCCCGGACCAAACGGTGCTGAATCGGTTGTCGGCGGTGCGGTCCGTCGACCAGACCGAGTTCGCATTGTTTTCGAGGAACTGCGCGAAGCTTGAGTTGGGTAACGCATTCTGCAGCTGCGCCAGATTTCGGCTAAAGATCCCCTTGAACTGGACGCCATCTTCACCACACTCAGGCTCGCACGGGTCGTGCAGAATGCCGTTGGCGTCAGCGAGATGAGTGATCGCTGCGGTAGCAATGCGACTTGCGGGCTCGAGGAGGTCTGGTCTCTTCTGGGCGCGGCTGAGTGCGGTCAGGCCGCCCAGGATAACGCCCTGGTTGTAGCTCCAGGTCGTCCTTCCGTTATTGTGGCAGCTGTTGTCCAGACCATCGTTGACGAGGCCGTCCGCGTTGATCATGCCTGAAGCGGAGATCCACTGCCAATCGCGGCTGGCCCAGTCGAGGTAGCGCTTCCGCTCCGAGCGGTGGGCGTGGAGAGCCAGCTTTGCGGCTACCTGGAGGAATAGCTCGTTCGCGATTGCGTTCTTGTAATGGCGGTCCTTCTTCCACCAGATGCCGCCGCCGCAGGTCTGGTCCCAACCTCCGCTCATGTCCGTGAAGATGAGCTTGGCTGCGTTGAGATAGCGCTTGTCGTGGGTGAGATCGTAGGCGTCGATCCAGGCCAGCGCCCACCAGCCCTCGTCGTCATAGAACTCGTTGAGGAAGTTGGGAAAGCGATGAGGCGCTTGAGTGAAGGTGTTGCTCAGAACTGGTGGGACCGCGCTGTCGTGCGTGAGGCGCGCTTCGTCGGTGAGCGCCGTGATGGCATTCGCGGAGTTCCACCATCCGGTTGTGTTGAAGAGGCCGGTGTCACGGTTGTAAAGGGTGAGCAGGGCCGCGGCGGCTGCATGGGAGCGGTTGGCAGCCTCTGCACGTGATGTGGTGATTGGAGCCGTGTGTTGTGCGATTGCAGACGGAACCGCCGCTAGGAAGCACCACACAGGAGCTGCGAAGAGACCTAGGCGAAGACGCGCGGAAGACGGCATGGGTTAGACCTCTGTATCTACTGCAGCAGCAGAGAGACGATGCTGGCGCTCATCAGGTTGGCCATGGTTCCGGCGAGCATGGCGCGGAGACCGAGGCGGGCGAGATCGTTGCGGCGACGCGGGACGAGCGCTCCGATGCCGCCGATCTGCATGCCGATCGAGCCGAGGTTTGCGAAGCCGCAGAGCGCAAATGTGGCGATCGAAAAGGTGCGAGGGGACAGGGTCGACTTGAGCGCGCCGAGTTGGGTGAAGGCGATGAACTCGTTCAGAACAGTGCGCGTGCCGAGAAGGTTGCCGATAACCGGGGCTTCGCGCCAGGGGATGCCGATGAGCCACGCGATCGGGGCTCCGATGACGCCGAGGATCGAGTTGAGCGAATGTGGGGTGCGGAGGTGGCCGTGAGCCCAGGCGAAGTTCGAAATGCCGAGCAGGATGGCATTGACGAGGCCGACCAAGGCAAGAAAGCTAATCAGCATGATGGCAACGTTGAAGGCGAGCTGGCCGCCGTCGATGGTGCCGCGAGCGATGGCTGAAAGGAGGTTCTCATTGCGATGCTCTTCTTCCGGAGGCATATGGACCGTGCCTGCCGTCGCCGGGACTTCGGTCTCAGGGACGAGCATCTTGGCTACGAGGATAGTGCCCGGGGCGGTCATGATGACGGCTGAAAGGAGGTCCTGGGCATGGATGCCGAAGGAGATATAAGCCGCCATGATGCCGCCCGAGACGTGCGCCATGCCGGAGGTCATGATGGTCATGAGCTCGGAGTTGGTGGCGCCATCGAGGAACGGTCGAATGGTGAGCGGAGCCTCGGTCTGGCCCATGAAAATGCTGGCCGCAACGTTTGTACTTTCAGCGCCGCTCGTGCCCATTGTCCGCTGCATGACCCACGCGACTACGCGGATGACCCGTTGCATGATGCCGATGTGGTAGAGCACGGCGAAGATCGCGGAGACAAAGATGATGGTGGGGAGAACGGCGAAGGCGAGGACGGCCAGGGGGTTGCCCGGAGTTCCGAGCGGTCCGAAGACGAGCGAGGATCCGTCGACCGAGTGGGCGAGCAGAGATGTGACGAACTGCGACGCGGCATGGAGAACCGTCTGGCCGAAGCTCCACTTGATGACGAGAAAGGCGAACAGGATCTGGAGCCCGAGACCCCAGAGGACCGTACGCCAGCGGATGGCGCGGCGATTGGTGGAAAATCCGTAAGCGAGAGCAAGAAAGACGAAGAGGCCGAGAAGGCCGGTCAGACGTGGCAAGAATGCTCCCTGACGGAGTCGAGATAGAAGAACAGTGTAACTGCATCAGGCCGGCTCCAGAGCTGGCTAGCCGACCGAGGTGCTGGTCGCGACAATCTCCCGGACGAGGGGCGCGAGGTTTGGCGGCTGTGCGGCGATCTGAAACGTCTCTGAAAGCATCCGCGCCGATTCATCGAGGAGGCTGCCGTCCTCCGCGAAGAGCGTGACGAGAGGCTGGCCTTCTCTAAGCGAGTCACCGAGCTTAGCGTGCATTTCGATGCCGGCGACAGCGCTGACGGGGTCTCCTGGACGTGTGCGGCCCGCACCGAGACGCTGTACCGCCCAGCCGACTTCAGTGCAATCCATGCTCGAGAAGAAGCCAGCCTGCGGGGCGGTCAGAGTTCGTTGCGCGGATGGGCGATGGAGGGCCTCGGGATCTTTGAAGACAGAGATATCACCGCCCTGCGCGTGTACGATCTCTAACCAGGACTGGTAGGCTGCACCGCTTCGGAGCAGGCGTTCTGAGAGGATGAAACCGGCTTCGGGCGTGGGAGCGGCCCCGGCGAGATGCAGCGTCCAACCTGCCAGCGTGAGGGAGAGCTCGATGAGATCGGCGGAGAGCGGGTGAGGTTGACCCTTGAGGATCTCCACACATTCACGAACTTCGACCCAGTTACCGGCAAAGCGACCGAGCGGCTGGTCCATGGAGGTGAGGAGAGCGACCGTGCGCGTGCCGGACGCTTCGCCTGTGCGAACCATGAGGTCGGCAAGGAAACGGGCCTCCTCCGGCTGTTTGAGGAAGGCACCGGAGCCTGTCTTTACATCGAGAACGAGGGCCTGAAGTCCAGCGGCGAGCTTTTTGCTCATGATGCTCGCGCAGATGAGCGAAGGCGATTCGACTGTGGCGGTGTGGTCGCGGAGAGCGTACAGAATGCGATCAGCCGGAACGAGGTCCGGCGTCTGACCGACCAGGGCAGCCCGTGTTTCGTGAAGCACCTTGTCCATCTCAACGAGCGAAAGTTGGGTCCGAAAGCCGGGTATGGTTTCAAGCTTGTCGAGAGTGCCCCCGGTGTGGCCAAGGGATCGCCCACTGATCATTGGGATGACAGGAAAAAGCTGGGGGATGACAGGAAAAGGCTGGGGGACGACAGGAAGAGGCTGAGGCACTGCAGAGGTCTGCGGATGCTCATGCGTCGGTGCGAGTTCGAGGCTTGCCGCAGCGATGATGGGGGCGATCAGAAGTGAGGTCTTGTCGCCGACGCCACCGGTCGAATGTTTGTCGACAGAGATACTGTTGGGCAGCGTCGTCGCAAACGTCTCGCCGGAAAAGCGCATCGCGCGCGTCAGTGTGTTGAGCTCTCGGGGTGATAGGCCGCGGAGCAAGACCGCCATCAGAAATGCGGCGATCTGGGGATCGGTCCAGGCGAGCGACTGCGGGCTCGGCGTGGCTGCTGTGGGGGTTGACGGTCGGACTGACGGTCGGACTATGGACCGAACGAAGGATTCGATCTCCTCGGACGTGAGCTCGAGTCCGTCTCGTTTGCGGCGGATCAGATCGAGGGGGTGAAAGGGAGCTTCCATGGTGTCAGCGCTGTGAGGGTCGGAGTTGGAAGGCGAAGCCGGCGGGAAGAAGGTCCGCGATCGGCGAGCTAATCTGCATGCCGTCTTGGCCTGGATAGAAGACCCACGTGTCGGGTGTGCTGAACTCAAAGATGGTCTGCCGGCACGCTCCGCAGGGCGATGAGGACGTGTGGTTGAGGTTCGCGACAGAGACGGCTCGGAGTTTGAGCAGAGGTCCAAAGGCAGCGACGGCAGAGACAATCGCCGCCTGTTCCGCGCAGGTTGTAAGACGAAACGAGCTGTTCTCGACGTTGCAACCGGCGACAATCAGGTCTGGTTTCGGCTCGGCGAGCAGAAGTGCTGCACCGACGCGAAATCGGCTGTAAGGGGCATAGGCGTGCTCTGCCACGATCTGAGCGCGGCGGTGGAGCTCGTCTATTAGAGAGACTTCGAGGCCGCTGGGATGAGGACTTTCTGGCATGCTTTGAGTGAGGCTACGTCTCGCCGAGAACGAAGGCAAGTCGTGGAAGGTATACAAGAGTTTTTGGGGCGCTTTGTTCAGACTTAGTGCCTCTAGCGTCTAAAGATGAGGGAACTGTTTCATCGAGAGACGAAGGAAGTGGTTTTGGGAGCATTATTCCCGTATCGCATGCCCATGAGCTCGCCAAAACGCAAGCCGAAGAGATCCGCCGCGGCGGAGTTGATCGCCGAGAACGGATCGGCGCCTCCTCTCATCGAGCTTCCCGCGATAGACGTGTCTCCTGACGTCCTAAGCTTGTTTCATCCGATTACGGCTCAGTGGTTTCGCGCTGTCTTCGATGGTCCGACAGCGCCGCAGGTGGAGGGTTGGCCGGCGATCGCGCGTGGTGAATCTACGCTGATCCTAGCGCCCACGGGCACGGGAAAGACGCTCACGGCCTTTCTCTGGTGTCTGGATAAGCTGATGCTTCAGACATCTCTCGAAGCCGAGCGCGGGTGCCGTGTGCTCTATCTGTCGCCGCTGAAAGCGCTGGCCGTGGATGTCGAACGGAATCTCCGATCGCCACTGGCAGGCATTGCAAATGTAGCCAAACGCGAAGGCGTCTCAGTTCGGATTCCGGAGATCAGCGTTCGGACGGGAGATACAAGCCAGAAGGAACGGGCGCGGTTTCGGCGGCATCCTGGAGACATCCTGATCACGACTCCCGAGAGTCTGTACCTGATGCTCACGTCGGAGGCAGGCGAGGCGCTCCGCTCCGTCGAGACCGTGATCATCGACGAGATCCATGCGCTTGTGCCGTCCAAACGTGGAGCGCATATGGCGCTGTCGCTCGAGCGGTTGGAGGCCTTGACGGGACGGAGGCTGCAGAGGATCGGTCTTAGTGCGACGCAGCGGCCACTTGAGGAGGTGGCACGATTTCTGGGTGGCGCCGAAGCGCGCTCTGCCGAGATTTCGCCCAGCAGCGTACCGCTCGCTCTCCCCGCCGCTGACACGGTTGCGGAGGAGACATCCGTAGGTCTGGAAAAGGTGGCAGACGCTCAGGGAAACGATGCAGAGGAGGACGCGCGACTGGGGGTCCGATACCGTCCGGTGACGATCGTCAACGCGGGTGCACGCAAGGTGCTGGAGCTGAGCGTTGAGGTGCCCGTAGAGGATATGGCGAAGCTGGGCGAGATCGACGATCTGCCGAGCGGCCCGGCCAGCCAAGGACCCAAGCGAACGTCGATCTGGCAGTCTATTCACCCGCGATTGTTGGAGATTATTCGCGGACGAACTTCGACGCTGATCTTTGTGAATGCGCGTCGTGTTGCGGAACGTTTGGCTGGTGCGTTGAATGATTTAGCTGGCGAGCAGATTGCGCGCGCGCACCATGGATCGTTGGCCGCCACGCAGCGGACTGAGATTGAAGAGCTGCTGAAGGCGGGCAAGATCCGGGCGCTTGTGGCGACGAGTTCGCTTGAGCTTGGCATCGATATGGGAGCGGTCGATCTGGTCATACAGATTGAGGCGCCGCCCAGCGTGGCGAGCGGGATGCAGCGTATTGGGCGCGCTGGGCACCAGGTCGGGGCGGCTTCTAATGGCATCATCTTTCCCAAGTACCGCGCCGACCTGATCGCGTGTGCCGCTGTCACGCGCGCGATGCACGAGGGTCACGTAGAGTCGACACGCTTTTTGCGGAACCCGTTGGACGTGCTCGCGCAGCAGATGGTCGCGGTGATCGCACATCCTCCGCTCCAGGTAGACGATGCCGAGCGGCGCTCAAAGGGCAAGACAGATGAGGAGGCGAGTCCGGGGATCAGCTACAACGCGCTTCTGGCGCTGGTGCGCGGCGCGGCGCCGTTTGCGGCGATGAGCCAGGCGGTGTTTGATGGTGTGCTTGACATGCTCGCGGGGCGGTATCCATCCGATGAGTTCGCTGAGCTGCGGCCGCGCGTTACTTGGGATCGAACGCGTGACTGGATTACGCCCCGGCAGGGCGTCAAGAAGATTGCGATCCTGAACGGAGGGACTATCCCGGACCGCGGGACTTACGGTGTCTTTCTCGCCGGAGGGCACGCGAAGCCGGTGCGGGTGGGCGAGCTCGATGAGGAGATGGTGTTTGAACAGAGGACGGGCGACACGTTTATTCTCGGCGCTTCCACGTGGCGGGTAGAGGAGATCACGCACGATCGCGTACTGGTGAGCCCGGCGCCAGGTGATCCAGGGAAGATGCCGTTCTGGCATGGCGATCAGGCCGGGCGCCCGATCGAGTTTGGCCGACGCATCGGAACGCTGGTGCGAGAGCTTCGCGAGATGCCGCGCTCGGTTGCCATCACGCGTCTGACCCGGGAGCACGATCTGGAGCCGAAGGCGGCCGAGAATGTGTTGCGGTATCTCGCCGACCAGGAGCTGGCCAGCGGGTATGTTCCGGACGATCGGACGGTGGTCATCGAGCGCGTGCGCGATGAACTGGGTGATTGGCGCGTGTGCTGCCTGACGCCGTTTGGCAGCAGAATACATGCGCCTTGGGCCATGGCGGTGACGGCGAAGATTCGCGCCGAGGGCGGGCCTGAGGTCGAAACGATGTGGTCCGAGGACGGCTTCTGCCTGCGGTTCCCTGAAGCGGAGCAGCCGCCCGACGTAGATCGTCTGCTGCTTGAGCCGGCCGAAGCCGCGGATCTGGTGCTCCGGCAGCTTGGCTCGACAGCGCTGTTTGCGGCCAAGTTTCGCGAGAGTGCCGCGCGAGCTCTGCTGTTGCCGCGGCGACGAGCCGACGGTCGAACACCGCTGTGGCAACAGAGGAAACGGTCATATGATCTCCTCGGCGTGGCGAGCAGATATCCCTCGTTTCCGATTCTGCTTGAGGCGTACCGCGAGGTTCTGCGAGATGTGTTCGACATGCCTGCGTTGATGGAGACGCTGCGATCCATCGGCAACCGGAGCCTGCGAGTGCATACGGTCGATGCGCGGACGCCTAGCCCGTTTGCTTCGGCTCTGCTGTTCAGCTACGTCGCCAACTACATCTATGACGGTGACGCGCCTTTGGCAGAGCGCCGGGCTCAGGCGCTGTCGATCGATCAGGATCAACTTCGCGAGTTGATGGGCGATGCGGACTTGCGCGAGCTGCTGGACCTCCTCTCGATCGAGGAAACAGAGCAGCAACTGCAGTGCCTTGCCGAGACGTACAAGGCGAGGTCGATGGACGGTGTGCATGATCTGCTCTTGCGTCTGGGCGATCTGTCGCGTGCGGAGCTGCGGCTGCGATCGGTTTCTGATGAGGTCGCGACAAGCGCGGACCGGCTCATCAAGGCTCGCCGTGTGATCGAGGTACAGGTCTCCAGAGAGCGCCGGCTGATCGCGGTCGAGGATGCGGCACGGTACCGCGATGCTATCGGCGTGCCTCTGCCGCCGGGTCTGCCTACGGCCTTCTTGCAGGAAATTCCCGACGCTCTGCTTGACCTTGTGCGGCGTTTTGCGCGCACTCACGGGCCCTTCACGACGCGGGATGCCGCCGAGCGATTCGATGTGCCGCCCGAGAGCGCTGAGGCGGTGCTGAACCGTCTCGTGCAGACGGGGCGGGTGCAGGAGGGTGGGTTCCGGCCTGGTGGGGTGCACCGGGAGTGGTGCGACATCGAGGTCTTGCGAACGATCCGGCGCAAGTCGCTGGCCCGCCTGCGCAAGGAGGTCGAGCCGGTAGAGCAGAGGGTTTTGGCGCGGTTGTTTACACGGTGGCAGGGGGTCGTGCAGCCGCGGCGGGGGCTCGACGCGTTGCTGGACACGGTTGAGAACCTCCAGGGCGCGCCGTTGCCCGCGTCCATCCTGGAGACGGAGATCCTTCCAGCGCGTGTCTCGGGATATAAGCCGTCCGATCTCGACACGCTGGTGGCGGCAGGGGAAGTGGTGTGGTGTGGGCTGGAGTCGCTAGGCGAGCGGGATGGGCGCATCGGGCTTTATCTGGCGGAGAAGCTGCCTGTGCTTTGGCCGCCATCGAAGGTGGCTGAGAGCAGGGAACAGGGGGCAGGGAACGGGGAACAGGGAACAGGGAACAGGGAGCAGCAGGCTCCAAGTGATTCAGAGGCGCTGTCGGACAGGGAACGGGACGTGGTTCGACTTTTGCGAGCGCGGGGGGCAGTGTTCTTTCAGGAGTTGCATGATGGTGTGGGTGGGGGGTATCCGGGGGAGACGATCGACGCTTTGTGGTCGCTGGTCTGGCGGGGGATGGTGCGGAACGACGGTCTGGCGGCGCTGCGGGCGTACTGCGACCGGGCGACGGCCTCAGCTGCCAAGAGTGGGCGGCCGGCGGCACGGCGGGTGCGCAACCACGCGGGGGGCCGGTCGCGGCGGCGGGCGCGGCCGCCCCCGGCCGGGGGCTTG